>CAZSDL010000391.1:0-1531 GCA_964605635.1 uncultured Woeseiaceae bacterium | reverse complement strand
TGTCGGCGAGTCGCGGATCATTCATCACCTTCTTCATGACTCGATCGCGATGGGCGCGTGACTTGTAGACGGCATAGGCAAAAACCACCGTCTCACCCTTCTTGAGCTTCACGCTCTGCGGAAACGACGTCACTTTTCCCGGCTGTACATCGTCTGCCACGCACTCGACATACTCGAGAGCGCCGTGTTCACGCCATACCTTACCGGCCGTACGCGCCATGCGCCGATAGGCTTCCACGTTTTTCTTCGGTACCGGCAAAACGAATCCATCGATATACCTGGCCATACAGTTTCTCCTCAGTGGCTACCGCAAAATTTGACACCTCCGGGTCGGACCTCAGCAAGTGCTTGATTCCCCTCCGGGTCGGACCTCAGCAAGTGCTTGATTGTTCTATAAAATATTAATCACATTAATGGAATCATAGGGTTACTGAGGTCCGACCCGGTAGCGGGCGAGGGCGTAGAGTAGCAGCCCCGCTGCGAACAAGGCGCCGGTCAGTTGCAGTGAGCCGAGGGTTGTTTGCGCCGCGACCCACGCACAAAGTATGAAAGCGACCAGCGGAATGCTGTAACCGCCCCACAGCCGAAACGCGTGCTCGCGTGCTTCGCTGTCAGCCGCCCGACGGATTATCGGCAACGCGGCTATGCACAATAAATAGACAATGAGACGCATAAGCGAACTGCCTGCCGCCAGCTTCTCGAAGGTGCCGCTCAGCGCAAAGACCAGCGCGAGCGCGCCGAGAAACAGGATCGAATTGCCAGGCGTGTTGTACTTGTCGTGGACCTTGCCGAACCAGCCGGGCAACATGCGTTGCTGCGCGAGTGCAAAGGTCAGTCGCGGCACGGTCAGCATGATGGAGGCGAGATTGCCGCCAATCGAAAACACGGCGGCAGCCGTGATGACAATTGCGCCGGCAGCGCCCGCCAGTACGAAGCCAATATCGACCAGCGTCGCCTGCTCCTTGCCGACTTCAGGTAGCACCGAAACGTACACGAACACGATCAGGAAATACAAAATGCCGGTGGCGATGACAGTTCCGACCAACACACGCGGCAAGGTGTAGCGCGGCCGATTGGTTTCGCCAGCGGTGATCGTGCCTGCCTCGAAACCGACGTACGCGTAGATCAACAGCAGCATGGTGGCGCCGGGGTCTTCGATGGTGGGCAGGCTGGCAGGAAAGAGAATGTCGCCACTGACGTGCGGCAGCCCGATCAGGATCAGCAACAACAATGGCATGATCTTGAAAACCGTGAACACACCGATTGTGCGTACACCGTCGCGCACTCCGACATAGTTGGCCCACGTCAATGCCGTGCAAACGGAAACAATAACCAGTGCGCGACCGATGCCTTCAGCAAACCACGGCCAGATGCTGCCGAGGTAGATGGCCATCACGGTGCTGTTGGCCGCGAATGCCGCCATTCGGCTCAGGTACAGGAACCAGCCGGCTGTGAAACCCGCCAGTGGCCCGAACGCGGCCGTCGTGTAGAGAACCGGCCCGCCGGATTCCTGGAAATAGCTGGAGAGTTC
>CAZSDL010000390.1:0-1537 GCA_964605635.1 uncultured Woeseiaceae bacterium | reverse complement strand
AGGACTCGACTCCGGACTTTTCGCCAGCCTTGCCCCTAACCGCGCCGAAAGGAGCCCCCAACGTCTTGATCGTGCTCCTTGATGACGTCGGATTTGGCCAGCTTGGCAGTTATGGCGGGCCGATTGACACCCCGAACATCGACAAACTCGCGGCTCGCGGATTGCGTTACAACAACTTTCATACCACTGCGTTGTGCTCGCCATCGCGTGCGGCATTGCTGACCGGGCGCAATCATCATGCCGTCAGCATGGCAGCCATTACAGAAGCTGCTACCGGTTTTCCAGGCAACTACGGCTCCATCCCCAAGAGCGCCGCAACAATTGCCGAGACGCTGAAGCAGAACGGCTACAACACACTCGCGCTCGGCAAATGGCACCTCACGCCTTACACCGCGTACACTGCAGCCGGTCCATTTGACCGATGGCCGCTTGGCATGGGATTCGAACGCTACTATGGTTTCCTCGGTGGCGAAACCGATCAGTGGGCGCCGCTACTAATCCAAGACAATACGATGATCGAGACGCCGAAACGGCAAGGTTATCATCTTACAACCGATCTCGTCGATCATACGATTTCTTATATCCGCGATCTTCAGCAAACTAGCACTGGTCGGCCTTTCTTCGCCTATCTTGCTCTCGGGGCATGCCACGCGCCGTTACACGCGCCAAAGGAATACATCGATAAGTATAAGGGGAAATTCGATCAGGGCTGGGACAAGGTGCGCGAGCAAACATTCGAACGGCAGAAGAAGCTCGGCATCATGCCACAGGACGCCAAACTGCCGCCCGCGAATCCCGGTGTGCAACCGTGGGCAGAGTTGAGCGCAGACCAGCGCAAAGTCTACACGAAGTTGCAGGAGGTGTTCGCCGGGTTCCTCGATCACACCGACCACGAGATCGGCCGCCTCTTCGCCGCACTTGACGAGATGAATATCCGCGACAATACCCTCATCATTCTCACCTCCGACAACGGTGCTTCGCAGGAAGGATTGCGCGACGGGACGTTGAACACCGACCGATTCCGCAACTACTTCCCCGACACGGTCGAAGAGATGCTCAAGAATCTCGACGCCGCTGGCAGCGCCGCCACCGATCCGCACTATCCGATGGGTTGGTCCATGGCCGGCAACTCACCCTTCAAGCGCTGGAAACAAGACACGCACGCTGGCGGCAACACCGATCCATTGATTGTTTCCTGGCCCGCGAAGATCAAAGAACACGGCGTCATCCGGAACCAGTATCACCACCTCGTGGACGTCGTTCCGACCATTCTCGAAGCGACCGGCCTGCCCGCGCCGACTTCGGTCAACGGCGTGAAGCAACAGCCAATGCCCGGCGTGAGCATGGCCTATACGTTCACCGACGGCGCGGCCAAGACGCGGAAACAATCCCAGTATTACGAAATGCTCGGTAGCCGCGCGATCTGGGCAGAGGGATGGAAAGCCGTGGTCTGGCACAAGAAGGATGCGCCGTACGCTGAGGACAAGTGGGAGCTTTACCACACCGACGAAGACCCCACCGAATTCAACGATCTCGC
>CAZSDL010000389.1:0-1558 GCA_964605635.1 uncultured Woeseiaceae bacterium | reverse complement strand
TGGTCGACTCGATCAACCGGCGGTTGAAGGGTCATATCCTGACGATCGAAGATCCCATCGAGTTTGTCCACAAGCGGCAATCCTGCCTGATCAGCCAGCGCGAGGTCGGGCTGCATAGCAACTCGTTCGCGGACGCCCTGCATTCCGCATTGCGCGAGGACCCGGATGTCATCCTGGTGGGCGAGTTGCGCGATCTCGAGACGATGAGTATCGCGGTAACAGCCGCGGAGATGGGCATCCTCGTCATGGGAACCCTCCACACCAATGGCGCCGCACCGACGGTCGATCGCATCATCAATTCGTTTCCGGCCGACAAGCAAAGCCACATTCGCACCATGCTCTCAACGTCTTTGCGCGGCGTGATCTCGCAGCAGCTATTGCCTACCAAGCACAAGCCAGGTCGGGTTGCAGCACTGGAAATCCTGGTGAATACCTCGGCCGTGGCAAACCTCATTCGCCAGGGCAAACTGGACCAGCTGGAAACCGCGATGCAAAGCGGCGGTGCGGTCGGCATGCAGACCATGGATTCGGCGTTGATGGACCTTGTTGAACGCCGCTTCGTATCCGGTAAAGAGGCGTACCAGCAGGCGCACAACAAGGTCAAGTTTCAGCAGATCAAAGACCAGACCTGAAAGTGCGCATCCCCGGGGGGCGATGCTCCGGGGGCCGTTGCTCGGGGGCCGTTGCTCCGGGGGCCGTTGCCCCGGGGTACCGGGCCGCGTGGCATAATCGCCACCTTTGCCCCGCACCGGTCGCTACGTTCGCAAAATGTCAGAAGCAAGCCGCAAAATCCTGGTCAGCAGCGCCCTCCCCTATGCCAATGGTGTCATCCACCTCGGTCACATGGTGGAGTACCTGCAATCGGATATCTGGGCCCGGTTCCAGAAACAGCGCGGCCATCAATGCACCTATGTGTGCGCCAGCGATGCGCATGGCACGCCAATCATGATCAAGGCGCGCCAGGAGAAAATTGAACCGGAACAACTCATCGCACGCGTCTCACGTGAGCAGCTAGAGGACCTGGAGGCGTTCGGCGTCGCCTTCGATAACTTTCATACGACCCATTCGCCCGAGAACGAACAGATTGTCGGCAGAATCTATACGGCGCTAAAGACAGCCGGGCACATTTATACCCGAACCATCGAGCAGGCATACGACGACGTCGAGAAAATGTTTTTGCCGGACCGCTTCGTGCGCGGTACCTGCCCGCGCTGCAAGAGCGAGGAACAGTATGGCGACGCCTGCGAAGTGTGCGGCGCCACCTACGCGCCCATCGACCTGCTCGACCCGGTATCAGTCCTGTCGGGCACGCGGCCTCTGTGGAAAGAGTCGGAACACTATTTCTTCCGTCTCAGCCGGTTCGGCGATGAACTGAAACGGTGGATGGAATCCGCAGCCCTGCATCGCAACATCACCAGCAAGCTCGAAGAGTGGTTCAGCGCCGGTCTGCAGGACTGGGATATTTCACGGGACGCTCCGTATTTCGGATTTCTCATTCCCGGTACCACCGACAAGTATTTTTACGTGTGGCTGGACGCGCCGGTCGGCTACGCGGCGA
>CAZSDL010000388.1:0-1562 GCA_964605635.1 uncultured Woeseiaceae bacterium | reverse complement strand
TGTTGCCGGGTTGGGTGTGATTGTTTTGTGGCCGTAGCGTGCAGGTCAATCCGCTTCGATGTCTGACGGGGCGGTATGCAGAGCGGCCAGGTCCGGGAAACTTGCGTAGCCGCGACAGGTCGCCGCAGCACGCGCGAGCATCGCTCGTGCACTCTCCGTGTCGCCGCGTTCCAGATAGGTCTGTGCCATGCGCCGGAAGGCCGTCGCCGAGTCCAGTTCCGTGGCAATCGTATCGATTTCATCGTCGATCGTGCGCGCCACGTCGGCAGGCACCGCGTCCGGATCGAGGCTCTCGAGCATCGTGTAGTAGTAGACGCGTGCTCCCCGATCGGCTGCCGGTGCGGTGCCGCGCAGATAATCGCGCTCGGCAATCTCCGCGGCGCGCACGTAGGCTGCGATGGCCTTCTCGCGGTCGCCGGTTTGGCCTCATGTACCGCTCTCTCATCCCTTTGTAGAACGACTCATCGGCACAGTCCGGCGAAAGTATCTCGATCATGTGCCGTTCTGGAGCGCTAATGACCTGCGCAGAAAACTGCATCACTTCAAGGATTTCTACAATCATCAGCGCAGCCATAATGCGTTGGACGGCGAAATACCGACCGCAAGAACCGGGAAGACTCAATCAAAGATCGCGGATCTGCGTTCCTACCGTTGGCAAAGTCACTGCCGAGGCCTGTACCAACTGCCGGTTGCGGCCTGAACGCTAATTCGCCACACACAGGACTGCGCCTTTTTAGGGACAGTGACCTTTGACTCAGTCTAGGGTCACTGTCCCTATTGGAGTGTCCCTATGGGAGTATGCGAACCAGCCCCAGCTCGGTTGCCGTTCCGTTGACCGCCGAGCCGGCTACGAGAATCTTGCCGTCGGCCTGGATCACCACCGCCTTCGCCTCATCGGCACCACCGAAGAAGTCGACCTCGATGACGCCGTTCGTTCCAAAGCTCGGGTCAGGATTTCCCTCAGTATCGATGCGGGCGATCGCGAAATTGCCGGCACGGCGCCCGGCGACGATCATGCTGCCATCCAGCTGCAAGGCGATGCTGCGGCCTACCTCCATGATGGCGTCCGTAACGCGGCCGTTGCTACCGAACTGGGCATCCGCGCTGCCGTCGCTGTTGTAACGCGCAATCGTCAGCAGGAACACGCCCCCGCTGAACGTGTGGCCGACCACGACCACGCCGCCGTCGGGTTGCACGATAACGTCGGCCGCTTCGTCCCACTCACCGGTCAGGTCGCGCAGCACGCCGTCGATGCCGAACGTCGTGTCGAGGCTGCCGTCCGGATGGTAGCGCACGAGTCCGATATCGGGATCGTCGCCGCCCGAGTTCGCAACTCGACCGGCGAGCACGATCTTGTCATCGGGCTGCAATGTCGCCGCGTAGCCAAGATCTGTGCGCCCGGCAATGTCCGTGTTGACTTTGCCGTCGATACCGAAGGCCGCATCGAGGGTGCCCGCGCTGGTGTAGCGGACCGCAGCAAAGTCGGATCCCGCCAAGCCGAACTGGTCGACGATGGACGCGCTGCCGGTAACAACTATCGCGCCGTCGGCCTGTATCAGCAG
>CAZSDL010000387.1:0-1572 GCA_964605635.1 uncultured Woeseiaceae bacterium | reverse complement strand
TTCTCGGGCTGTGGCATTAGGCAATACCAAACCGGTGTCGGGTTCGAACCATGCGTCCTTTGGCATGACGAATTGCCGTAAGTTTGTCGGCCGTAGCCAGCGATCTGGCAAAATCGTCAGGTGGCGGCCCCGGCACCGGGCTCATATACGTATTGGAGTTATCTGTGAAACGTGATTTCACCGTCCTGGCATGCATTGCCTTGCTGTTGCTCACGGCGGCTTGCACCCGGTCAGGCGATGAGCTCCCGAATGCTGCTCATTCGGCAAGCGCCGAACAGTCGGCGCCAGCCGCCGAACTGCACGCCCTTTTTGCCGACGAGTGGGCAACGCGACTGGCGAGAGACCCGCTGTTTGCCAGCCAGATGGGCAGTACGGATTACAACGACCGTTTGCCAGTCAATTCGAGTGCCGATCACGAGCGATTCATCGAAGAGGACCGCGAATTCCTCAGGCGCCTGCAGGCAATCGATACCAGGACCCTCGGAGACGACGATCGCCTCAGCTACAAACTGTTCGAATTCGTTGTGCAGAGCCGGGCCACGTTGGCGGAATATCGACCGCACCTTGTACCGATTCTCAGTGACAGCGGATTCCACCTCGACATACAGCGCATGCATGAAGCGGTGCCGTTCGAGGCCATTGCCGATTATGAGCGGTATATAGCCAGGCTGCTGCAGACCGGCACTTACTTCGAACAAAACATCAAGCACATGCGCGAGGGGTTGCAGGCCGGCATCACGCAACCAAAAGCCATTCTTGCGAGTATCGAGTCCTCGATAACCAGTCCGATCGTCGCGGATGCCAAAGACAGTATTTTTTATGCGCCATTTGCCGGGTTTCCCGCGCATTTTTCGGCTGCCGACCGCGAGCGCCTGCAAACTGCGGGCGTAGAGGCAATCGAGGACGTGGTGCTGCCTGCCTACCGGCAGTTTCACACTTTTTTCGTCGACGAGTACATGCCCGGCGCACGCGACGAGCTCGCGGCCTCTGCGCTGCCCGACGGCGTCGAATGGTACGCGGCGCTGGTCCGTTATTTCACGACCCTCGACGATGCGACAGCCGATGCCATTCATGCCATCGGCTTGCAGGAGGTCGCGCGAATTCGCGCGGAAATGGAGCAGATCATCCAGGAAGTCGAGTTCGACGGCACCTTTGCCGAGTTCATCGACTTCCTGCGCACCGACTCCCGATTTTATGTCGATGAGCCGGAGGACTTGCTGAAGGACGCGTCCTATATCGCAAAGAAGATCGACGGACAGATGCCGGCCTTCTTCAAGACGATACCGCGGCTGCCGTACGGCGTGATGGCGGTCCCGGACGATATTGCACCGAATTACACCACCGGTCGCTATTGGGGGGCTCCGATCGGCGGCCGTCGCGGCGGCTATTACCTTGTAAACACTTACGCACTCGACAAGCGGCCGCTCTACGAGCTGGCGGCACTGACCGCGCACGAAGCAGCACCGGGACATCACCACCAGATTGGACTGAGTCAGGAAATCAGTGGCGCACCGGAGTTTCGCCGCACGTTCTATCCGCACGCCTACGGCGAGGGCTGGGCACTGTACGCCG
>CAZSDL010000386.1:0-1581 GCA_964605635.1 uncultured Woeseiaceae bacterium | reverse complement strand
GTTCCAACCTCCCAAACGGCGCATGCTCGGTATCGACGGTTACCACGTCGAGCCTTGAAAGCCCAAGGATTTCCGCTGTAATAGACGACGGAGTCTTGATAAACGTCCCTATCATTGCATCGCTGTTTATCAGGCGACTGCGAAACGAACTGTAGCGTTGTCCCATGTGTTATCCCCAGAGCCTGTCACTGGCAATAGCCGCACCTTCGGCCATGCTTTTCAATTTGGCGTACACGATATCCTGATCGACCGCGCCGAAACCGGCAAATGTAGAGAAGCCACAATCGGTACCGGCGATCACCCGTTCGCGCCCAACAATGTCCGTGAAACGACAGATTCGCTCGGCGACGAGCTTCGGGTGTTCGATAAAATTCGTGGTGGAGTCAAGCACGCCCGGTATCAGTATCAGGTCGTCGGGCAATTTGATCTGCGCGAAGACCTGCCACTCATGGGCGTGCCTTGGGTTGGATGATTCGAAAAGCAGTGCACCGACATTGGCACGCAGTGCTATCGGTAGCACCATGTCCATCGGTGCATCGTGGTGGTGCGGACCTTCGTAATTGCCCCAGCAAACGTGCAGGCGCACTCGATCCTTTGGAATTCCTTGCAGCGCATGGTTGAGCGCATCGACGTGCTGTGCGGCACATTTCTGATACTCGGCGTCTGATTTGCCCTTAAACAGCATGTGCCGGCCAAGACCGAGATCCGGCGAGTCCAGTTGCAGTACCAGGCCGGCATCGACAATCGCCCGGTATTCGGCGGCCATGGCGTCGGCCAATGCCTCCAGGTATGCCTCTTGACTCGGGTAGTAACGGTCTGGCTGAAACAATGCGATGACACCAGGTGATGCGGCATTCATGAAGCCCTCAAGCGGTGCATGATTGGACATCGCTGCCAGCATGTTGGCGATGTCTTCATTGACCGGTCGCGTATCCTTGACCTTGATGTCAGCAACACAACACGGCCGGCGATAGCTTGGTGTTCCGCCCGATGCCGCCTGGCGCCTGAGAAAGTCCGGAAACGCTTCCAGGTCGCTGGGCGGTGAACGCTCGCTATCACCGTCGAAGCCGCTGATCCGGTCTTTGATGTAGGTCGCATAACTGATCTTGCTCATTTCGCCGTCGCTGACAATGTCGACACCATTCTCGACCTGCCGCGCAACGACGGCGTCCACAGCGTCACGAATTGTGGCTGCGGCGTTCTTGACGACTGCGCCTTTTTCAAGCGCGAATACAGTGTCAGTAACGTCCTTTGAGCGCGGCAGGCTGCCGACGTGGGTGGTCAGGATTCTTTGTGCACTGCTCTTCATCGTTTTTCCTTGTCCAGGCGCAGGGTTTTTTACTCGGCAAGCAGCGCCTGCAGCGCCTGGGTAACTTCTTCTGGCTGCTCCAGCGGTGACATATGTCCGCATTGCCTGATGATTCGCAATCGCGCATGCGAAATTCTCGCCGCCATCAGTTCGTGATATTCGACAGGGCACAGCGAGTCTTCGTCGCCGCACAGGACCAGGGTCGGGCAGCGAATGCCCGGCAGTGTGGGCACGCTGTCGCAGCGGTACCTGGCGCATTATTTCGAAGGCGA
>CAZSDL010000385.1:0-1598 GCA_964605635.1 uncultured Woeseiaceae bacterium | reverse complement strand
AAAACCAGCACGTTCGGGAAGTGTATCTCGGACAGGAGTTCCGACTCTGAAGGATTATTACCAGACTGACGGTTCGTTTTGGCCGGTTACCAAAGGCTGGCCCACAATGAGGGACTCCCGGTATCCGGATCGAATGACTGCATGATGAAACCATCGTTACAACTCAGGCAGAGTCAATCTCTGACAATGACGCCGCAGCTGCAGCAGGCCATTCGTCTGCTGCAACTTCCGGTGCTCGACCTGAGCGCGCAGATCCAGGAAGCGCTCGAAGAAAACATAATGTTGGAAATGCAGGACCTGCCGGACGTTCCCGGGACGGCCCCGGAAGCGACCGCCGAAGTTGAGACCATCAAGGTCGAGGACAGTTGGCAGGCGAGTTCCATGGAGCGAACCCAGGAAAGCAACTGGAATGGCGAAGGCCGGGCAATCAGTGACTACGCCGATCAAAGCGGCCAGTCACTGCGTGAACACCTGATCTGGCAGCTTGAACTGGAAAACTTCACGCCTCGCGAAAGTGTTATTGGCGAGACCCTCATTGACTCCATTAATGACGACGGCTACCTGACGATCGGACTCGAAGATGCCATCAAATCCATCGGCAGCGAATCGGCTGTAACCCTCGATGAGGCCGAGCAGACTCTTTATAAAGTACAACGGCTTGACCCGGTTGGCGTTGGGGCACGCTCACTGTCCGAGTGCCTCGTGTTGCAGCTTGAACAGCTTGAAATATCAACACCGGGTTTGAGTGTCGCAATAGAGCTCGCACAAAACCATTTGGACGCGGTTGCCGCTCAGGAATACTCCGAACTGCGGCGTACATTACGCACATCCGAGGACGACCTGCATGATGCGCTTGCGCTCATTAAGTCTTGCAATCCGCGGCCCGGCCAGACGATAAGTCCGGGCACCGCAGAATATGTCGTACCTGATGTATTCGTGCGCAAGATCGATGACCGCTGGCAGGTTGAGATCAGTTCATCGGGGATTCCTCGTTTGTCGGTCAATCAGAGATATGCTCAGTTGTTGCGCGGCAACAGTGACCATGCCGTATTGCGAACGCAATTACAGGAAGCACGCTGGCTGGTGCGGAGCCTGGAAATTCGTAACGAGACTCTGTTGAAAGTTGCAAGCTGCATCGTCTCGAGACAAACAGAGTTCCTCGACCGTGGCGACGAAGCTATGAAACCACTCGTGTTACGGGACGTTGCGGAAGAAATCGGCATGCACGAGTCGACTATTTCACGCGTTACAACAAGCAAGTACATGCATACGCCGCGTGGTGTATTCGAATTCAAATACTTTTTTTCGAGTCACCTCGCGACCGCTGATGGTGAGGATCAGTCTTCAACGTCGGTACGCGCAAAAATACGCAAACTTATTGGCTCCGAAAATCCTTCCAAGCCGTTGAGCGATAGCAAGATCGCCAGACTCCTGGCCGACGAAGGAATTTCGGTTGCAAGGCGAACCGTTGCTAAGTACCGTGAAGCCATGAAGATTGCTTCTTCAAGTGAACGTAAAGTGCGCAAGGCGAAATGAAAGCTGCAGCAGGATTGATTTCTAACGAAGATTGATTCGGGAGACCACTATGCAACTAAGCG
>CAZSDL010000384.1:0-1606 GCA_964605635.1 uncultured Woeseiaceae bacterium | reverse complement strand
GCCATTCAAGGGCAAGATCGGGACAACTTTTGCAGACTCGCAGCAGGACTTTCCACAACCGATTCAAGCTCCGAAAGGCGCACCGAATGTGGTGCTAATCCTGCTTGATGATCTCGGCTTCGGCCAGCCTGGCACGTTCGGCGGACCGATTCCCACGCCGAACCTCGACAAGCTCGCCGGCCAGGGATTGCGTTACAATCGGTTTCACACCACCGGCATTTGTTCTCCAACACGTGCCTCGCTTCTGACCGGGCGGAACCATCATCAGGTGGCGACAGGAACTATCACCGAACTTTCGACGGGTTTTCCCGGCTATAACAGCGTCTGGCCTCAGGCGACGGCCAGTATCGCCAGGGTACTCGCGGGAAACGGATACAGCACCGCCGCGTGGGGCAAATGGCATAACACGCCTGACTGGGAAACATCGCCCATCGGACCGTTCACACACTGGCCCAGCGGACTTGGCTTTGAATATTGGTATGGCTTTCACGGCGGCGAAACCAGCCAGTGGGAACCGCAACTTTTCCGCAATGCGACTCCGGTCGAGCCAGGCAAAAAACCTGAGCAGGGCTATCACCTGACAGAGGACCTTGTTGACGACGCAATTGTGTGGATGAATCGCCAGGAATCCATCGCGCCAGAGAAGCCGTTCTTCGCCTACTTCGCCACCGGTGCGGCCCACGCCCCGCTGCATGTGCCGCAGGAATGGTCCGACAAATTCAAAGGGCAGTTCGATCAAGGTTGGGATAAGGTCCGGGAAGAAACCCTCACGCGGCAGAAGGAGCTCGGACTCGTGCCCGCCGACACCAAGCTCACGCCACGGCCCAAGGAACTGGAGGCATGGGACTCGCTATCGTCAGATGCCAAGAAGCTCTATGCGCGGCACCAGGAAGTCTTCGCGGGATTCGTCGCGCATACCGACCATCATCTTGGCCGATTCCTCAATGCCGTCGCCGCGCTCCCTGACGCCGACAACACACTCATCATCTTCATCGCTGGTGACAACGGCCCCAGCGCCGAAGGCAGCGTGACTGGAACGCTTAACAACATGATGACCCAGAACGGTGTGCCAGACACCGTCGAAGCGCAGATTGCCAAGATCGATGAACTCGGCGGGCCGCTGCATGAGAATCATTATCCCGTCGGTTGGGCTTGGGCTGGATCATCGCCGTTCCAATGGATGAAGCGCGTGCCCTCGCACTTCGGCGGCACTCGCAATGGCATGGTGGTTTCCTGGCCAAAGAGGATCGCCGACCAGGGCGGCATTCGCACGCAGTTCCATCATGTTATCGACATCGCGCCAACCATCTATGCCGCCGCTGGTGTCACTTCACCTACGGCCGTGAACGGCATAGCGCAGATTCCGATTGCGGGAACGGATATGTCGTACTCCTTTGCTGACGCCAAAGCTCCGGGTAACCATACGACTCAATATTTCGAGACTGGCGGGCATCGCGCAATCTATAAAGACGGCTGGGTTGCAGCTTCCTTTCACGGAGTGCCTTGGGCGTTAACCGGTTCGATTGGATTCGAGAATAACAAATGGGAGCTGTATAACATCGAGAAAGATTTCTCGCAGGCGGTGGATTTAGCGGCTCAATATCCG
>CAZSDL010000383.1:0-1613 GCA_964605635.1 uncultured Woeseiaceae bacterium | reverse complement strand
CAAGAACCGTCGAAGAAGGGATCGTTTTGCCCGGACCAGCGGTCGGATTCGTCCTGTGTGGTTCGTTCGGCACTCAGTCCCGTAATTACCGAGTGACGGCCTGACTTCCAAGTCAGCGCCGCTTCGCCATAAACAACATCCGATTCGCCCTCTGACGCGAATCCGTTCACGCCCATAATGTTATTCGTGGGATCAAACTCGAAATAGTCGTAGAAATTGAGGCGGACATCGCTGTCGAAGTGTCGATACTGGCCGGTGAGCTTCAACTCTGTTTGCTCGGAAAATGTATGGTCAAAGCTGACAGCGGCGATCCAGCCTTGCTGGTCATTGTTCGTCGGCTTGTAACCGAGAAATCCCTCATTTCCGCCAAAGACATCCACAATCGTGCCATCCGCGAGTGTCGGAATGGCGCCGGGCACCTCGGCCTGCCGGTCAAAATAATTCAGATATCCCGAAAGCAATCCGGTCTCCCCCAGTTCCAGGAGGCCTTTCACGAAGATATTGCTTATCTGCCGTTTACTGTTGTCCCGCCAGCCTTCGTTATCTTCGTAGCTAGCGCTGAACAGAAATGATTTCTTATCGCCTGCCCGTTCGAGGAGAAGCGCACCCTTGAGGTATTCGTCCTGTCCAACACTAACGGCTACACCGTTGGCGTTCTCTTTTGGCGTGCGGGTCTTATAATTGACAGCCCCGGCAAGTCCACCTCTGCCATACAGAGCAGACACTGGCCCCCTTACAATCTCAACACTGTCAAATATCGCGTAAGGCAGCTGATACATCAGCACTTCTTCGTCTGCACCAACGAAAGGAATACCGTCAACCATTGCGATGAACGTGTCATTGCCGTGGTTGCCGGTTACGCCGCGTATGGTGATGAATGGAAACTCATCGCCGTCTCCCTCGCCGCGTCGAAAAAACACGCCTGGGACACCGCGAAACTCGTCAGTACCGTAGGTAAATCCTCTGGCACGCAGTTCGTCGAAGTCCTGAAGCGTCACGGCAGCTGGAACTTCCATCAGCGACCTTTCCGAGCGCGTCGCAGTGACTACGATCTCCTCGAGCGGCTCGTTGACTGAAGCCGGATTAACCTGTTGCGCTTCTGCAAGCGCAGCGCAAGATACGAGTAAGGCTGCTCCCGCAGTCCGCGGAAACACGTTTGCTTTAATTGATTGCATTTCACCCTGTCCTGGCAGTACTCAAAACGTCATACGGCGATGCCCGCCATGTATTGCCATGGCGGCTACCGAGTGTGTCGGGAATAGCCTGGATTTACGGTGAAGCGCGAGCCTGGTAGGGGGAAATCGGCAGCTGATCTATCGCGGCGAAAGCGTACGACAGGGCTTCATTGAACTCTGGTGTCGGCAACGAAAACGAATGTGACGGCGCACAAGCATCACCATTTCGATCAAGTTGTATACAGACCGCGCATTGCTCATCAAGGTCGGTAACCGCATGTTCGAACTGGTGCGCGGCAATGGCGAGCTGGGCCCACGCAAACAAGGCAATCAGGAAAGGCGCGACCGCCCAACCTCGCTTGCTCCCGTATTGTATTGACATAGCTCTCATACCGTTGTCCGACGACGACAGTGTGCGGAATTTTGGAAGAGCGTACC
>CAZSDL010000382.1:0-1660 GCA_964605635.1 uncultured Woeseiaceae bacterium | reverse complement strand
TTCATGCGCATCCTGACGCCGGCGTTCGTTCGTCGCTACAGCGGTCGCATGCTTAATATTCACCCGTCGTTACTGCCGGATTATCCCGGCCTTGATACGCACCGGCGCGTGCTTGAAGCCGGCGACCGCTGGCACGGCTGCACAGTCCATTTTGTTACCGAGGATCTCGATGGCGGTCCCGCCGTCATGCAGGGACGGGTGCCTGTGCTGCCGGACGATGATGCCGAACGATTGGCCGCGCGCGTGCTGCACGTCGAACACAGGATTTATCCGCAGGCGGCCGCATTGCTCGCGTCAGGACGCCTCGAATGGCGCAACGGCAGCGCCTGGCTCGACGGCAAACCCCTCCTCAAACCCCTCCAACTGGACAGCATCCCGTAGGAGCCCGCCTGCGGGCGAATGCGCAAGCGATCGACAATTTCCCGTTCGCCCGCAAGGCGGGCTCCTACAGCGCTACTCCTGTAGGAGCCCGCCTTGCGGGCGATACGCCGCTCACGCCTTCGGCAGCGTAACCCCCTGCTGTCCCTGGTACTTGCCGCCGCGGTCCTTGTAGGAGACCTCGCATTCCTCATCGGATTCGAGAAACAGCATTTGCGCGACGCCTTCGTTGGCATAAATCTTTGCAGGCAGTGGTGTCGTATTCGAGAACTCGAGAGTCACGTGGCCTTCCCATTCCGGCTCGAGCGGCGTGACATTCACGATGATGCCGCAACGCGCATAGGTGGACTTGCCGAGGCAGATCGTCAGGACGTTACGCGGGATGCGAAAGTACTCGACGGTTCTGGCCAGTGCGAAAGAATTCGGCGGGATGACACACACAGCGCTCTTCTTGTCCACGAAACTGCTGGCGTCAAACGCCTTGGGATCGACGATGGCGGACTCGATATTCGTGAATACCTTGAATTCATCGGAGCAACGCACGTCGTAGCCATAGCTCGACGTGCCGTAGGACACGATCTTGCCGCTGTGGTTTTCGCGAACCTGGCCGGGCTCGAAGGGTTCGATCATGCCGTGCTCAGTGGCCATTCTGCGGATCCAGCGATCAGACTTGATGCTCATCAGCTGTCCTCGACCACGATTTTGGGAAACCGGCTGCTGTAGTCCTTGCCCTGCAACGCAAGTCGAGCGGCCATACGACGCGCTGTCAGAAGATAGGCATGGGCCGCTGGACTATCGGGTGCGGCCACCACCGTCGGTGTGCCGCTGTCCGTCTGTTCGCGGATCGCAACGTCGAGCGGTAACTGTCCCAGTAATTCGATGTCGAAGTCCTGCGCCATGCGTGCACCGCCGCCGCTGCCGAAAATCGCCTCTTCGTGTCCGCAATTGCTGCAGACATGGGTGCTCATGTTCTCGACAATGCCGAGCACCGGGACCGACACCTTGCGAAACATTTGCAGGCCCTTGCGCGCGTCGAGTAGCGCGATGTCCTGGGGCGTGGTGACAATCACCGCCCCGCTGACGGGCACCCGTTGCGACAAGGTTAGCTGGATATCTCCCGTACCGGGCGGCATGTCAACGATGAGATAGTCGAGTGCCGACCAGCGAGTCTGCTGCAAAAGTTGATTAAGCGCCTGGGTCACCATCGGCCCGCGCCACACCATCGGCTGATCGGCATCGATCAGGAAACCCATCGACATCACCTGCAGACCGTGCGCGCGCA
>CAZSDL010000381.1:0-1679 GCA_964605635.1 uncultured Woeseiaceae bacterium | reverse complement strand
TGGACTGCAGATTCGCTTTAACTGTACTGACAGGGAGAATGGTCATGAGGACATACAAGACGTTGCAAATGCGTGTGGCAGCATTGCTTGGCAGTGCCTTTTTGCTGGTCGGCGTCAATGCCCTTGCCGATTCGGGCGACCGGGCAGAGGAACGGCTGGACTTGCGCGGTGACCGCATTGAGGAACGGCTCGAAACGCGCGGTGATCGCATCGACGGTCGGCTCGACAATCGGGGCGAGCGCATCAACTCGCGAGCGGAACGGCGAGCAGCCATCGCCAGAAACAACGGTCGCGAGCACCGGGCGGACCGCCTTGAGCGTACGGGAGACAGGGCCCAAAAGCGTCTCGACGTAAAAGGCGACCGAATCGAACGACGCCTGGACAATCGCGGTGCGCGTATCGACCGACGCCTGGACAACCGGGGCCGCCGCATCAACGATCGACGTTGATGGCCATCAGCAAGCTGCATGTAATGCGTTCAACACGCCTGATGGCGGGGTCCGTCTGGGAGCCTGCCATCAGGCAATTCATTACGAGTTATCACTCGGACTCGGCTTTCAGCAGGTCTTCCCAGCGACGTCCAAGCTGGTCCGATTTGTATTCCGCCACCCGGTATAGCCAGCCGCCGGTACGGGCATTGATTGTCGCGGCCTCGTCGTCCGTGCTGCGATGACCGGCGGATTCCGGCAATTGTTCTTCTTCGTCGCCACCGGATTCGGACAACTCGGGTCCGGCCGGCTCGCTGCCTTCTCCAGCAGTGGCTTCGCTGTCGCCCGGTGGCGCCTCGACAGTCGGTATGGCGTTCACGATCGAGGCGTCGAATGAGAGCCAGGCTTGCTCGTCCAGTATTCCGATGTTCACGACTATCCGCAAACCATCAAACGTTGTAAACGTTGTGGTAGTTACCGCGTTCATGCCGGTCTCCGGTACCGGCATCACATCGTCCAGCGTCAGGTTGGCGAGCGCACCGGCAATACCGTTGGCAATAGTGGGGTAACTCAGCTCCCGCCCGGGCGGAATCCCGTCTACGTCGAATGCCGTGGCGTCCTCGCTCTCCTTGCGTATTTCGATGGTTTCGTCGTCGGCGTGTTGAATGATAACCGACTGGACGCGGGCTGCATTCAGATCCATGATTTCGGGCAAAAGCCAGTCGTTTAAATCTTCCGGAACCGGCGGGTTCTTGTCGATGAGCCAGCTTCCGGTCTCGTCCGGATGCCTCGCGTAGCGATAGTTTCCCTGGGCCACGTCGCCAAGAATCAGTGCAAAAGTAAAATCCCCGCCGCTTGCGCTAACGAGTTTGCTGCTGCCGCCGTCTTCGCCCGGGTGCTGCACTCCCAGCCGGTCATAAAGCTCAGGATTGGAGGTCTTCGCCTCGATTTTTCGTGCATCTGCGATTGCCCGAAGCACCTGGCGCAGCGTTGCAACCTGTGCCGGATAGCCGTCTTTTTCCGTCGCGATCCATGCATCGCCGTCTTTGACAATCGAGATCCGGGCATCGGCAGATGATATCGCCACGGAATCTATTTCATTCAAACGGTCCTTGAGTCCCGGCACGATCAAATCGTTCTCGGTGGGCAGAGGGCCCCGGTCTGTCGTATTCAGCGCGTAGAGCACACCAAAAAGGACGATCACCACAATCGCCAGTATTTTCACGCTGCGTGAACTCATACGCGACGCCC
>CAZSDL010000380.1:0-1683 GCA_964605635.1 uncultured Woeseiaceae bacterium | reverse complement strand
CGAGGAGGAGGCATAGCAGCGCTATGGCGACGACGAGCAACGCAGTATCGGGGCTTAAGACCAAGTGAGTTCGGTAAGGTAATTGCGGAACACCACATTAAAGGGTCGCAACGGGAATCGTGTCCGTGTCCGTAATGACCTGGCGCTGAGGCATGTAATGGAGCAGCAGATCTGTTTCCTTCTTGACCACGCTGTAGCACTCGCAGGCAAGTGCTTCAAGTTTCGGCTTGTCGAGTACCTTGATCAACCCGCGCGAATACGAAATCGCGCCCATCCGCTGCAACTTCAGCGCCGCCAGCGTGACGCCTTCGCGGCGAACGCCGAGCATGTTGCCCATGAACTCCTGGGTCATCGTCAAATGGTTGTGTGACAGGCGATCCAGGGAAAGCAGAAGCCATCGAGAGAGCTGCTGGTCGATCGAATGATGCCGATTGCAAACGGCGGTCTGCGAGACTTGCGTGATCAGGGATTGCGTGTAGCGCAGCATGAGAAGAAGCAGCTGGCCGTGGCGATTGAATTCGTCTCTCACTTTCGACCTGGGGAGACGGTATGCATAACCGGCGCTCTGGACCAGCGACCGGCTCGGTGCGCTCTCCCCTCCCATGAACAAGGTGATGCCCAGCAACCCCTCGTTGCCCACTACCGACAGGGCGGTCGAAGTGCCGTTTTCCAACAGATACTGCAGCGACACGATTGAGTCGGTGGGAAAATACACGTGTCGCATGGGTCGCCTGGATTCATACAGGACCGCACGCAACGGGAGTGGCACCAGTTCCAGGTGGGTAAACAAGCGGCATTGAACTTCAGGCGACAAGGCTGCCAGAAGATGATTGTGCTGCGGCTTGGGCTCGGTCGGCATTTCAGGGGCGGCTCCGGAAGACTGCACAGCGGAAAGGGGGCTTCACTGCTCCGTGAGACGATGATACGCCGGAAGCGACCGGCATTCCCGGCCATTGCATGGCCGAGGACGCTCGGCCGCGACCTGTTCTGAACCCGCGCCAACGCGCCCAACTCGCCCAATTGGACTGAGCGCATGCAACCCCATACTGATCCCCGTCCGCGACATCGTTTGACCCGGGGGCGATCGGCTTCGACGGGGATATCGAAATCGCCTGATGCATGCCGAGGGGGCAGCTTTCCTCGTAAATCCAGCGGCAAAACAAGCTTAGTTGCGAACGACAACAACTACGCTCTCGCCGCCTAAGTAGGCGAGACCGGTCCCCATCGGTGCCTGTGACGGTGGACCGACCGGTCATATTCACGGGATCGCCTTGACGCCGCCGCCTGTCGGCTCCGGGCTAGATCAAGCAGGCTGGTTCCGCAACGCGCTTCGCACGTCGTGTTGTTGCGGAATGAGACCAAACGGCGAGCTAAGCATGTAGATTCGGGGACGTAGGATCTTCGGACGCGGGTTCAATTCCCGCCGCCTCCACGAACAACAGTCTCGGCCGGGCTTCCTTGTTGTCGGTCGTCCTGCCCAATTTGCGGCAGCCCACTGACGCCGGATTCACCTGAAAGCAGTCGTCACGACGCGCGGTTGGGCAGTCAAGGCCCTGCGCGCCGGCCGCATCGCCTTCAGCGAAAGCTACCCCCTGATCAAGGGCGGCGAAATCTTCCTGTTCGGCGCGCAGATCACTCCCTTGATCTCCGCGTCTACGCATGTCGTGGCCGACGACCGGCGCA
>CAZSDL010000379.1:0-1695 GCA_964605635.1 uncultured Woeseiaceae bacterium | reverse complement strand
AATCTGTCCCCTTTTCTCAGACCTGTAAGACACGCGAGAAAATAAATCTGTCCCCACTGCTGTCCCATAAAGGGGAGCAAAAAAAGGCTTGGTTATTTCCAATTGATACAATGAATGCGCTAACAAACCACTGTATTAACAGGAGGAACCAAGCCGTGGCGCATTTTAACACCGTACTGGCACAACTGCTGAAATTGGTACCGAGACATCAATTTGAAAGTCTGGCCGAACAGCACCATGTGGGCCGTCGATTCCGCAAGATCAGCCGCTGGTCGCAGTTTGTGGCGCTGGCGACAGGCCAGTTGTCAAGTCGCCGCAGCTTGCGGGATATTGTCAGCAACCTGCGTGCGCAAGCGAACCAGCTTTATCATCTGGGTGTGCGGAGCGTGATGCGAAGCACGCTGGCGCGGGTCAACGAACAGCAACCCTGCGAGATATGACCGACCTCGCCACCTGCCTGTGGTTTGACTTCGGTGAAGCACGCAAGGCCGCAGAGTTCTATGCCGCCACTTTTCCCGACAGCCATGTCGATCGAGTGAATGCCGCCCCGGCCGACTATCCCGGCGGCCAGGAGGGCAACGAATTGACCGTCGAGTTCACCATGCTCGGCCGGCCGTTCCTTGGCCTGAACGGCGTTCCGACCTTCACGCCGAACGAGGCCGTCAGTTTCATGGTGCTGACCGATGACCAGGACGAGACCGACCGCTACTGGAACGCGATTGTCGGCAACGGCGGCAAAGAGAGCGACTGCGGCTGGTGCAAGGATCGCTGGGGCCATTCGTGGCAGATCACACCGAAGCGGTTGATGCACCTGACGACCGGTTCCGACCGCGACAAGGCCAAACGTGCGATGGAGGCGATGATGACGATGAAAAAGATCGACATTGCCGCGCTGGAAGCTGCGGCCGGCTTTGTGTCGATGGCCTGACCGCGGCCGCATTCAATAGCGTCCTGTCATACGGGAAGACGAACCGCCTGGCGGCACCGATGGCCGGAGGCTTCGTCTTATTGAGCGCTCTCTCGACCGCCGGGACGGCATGGCCGAAGCCGCGACCTGGATGGCGCGGGCGCGACCAGCATGCGTGTTCGCGACAGAAAAGCGATGTACGCGACGAAAAAACGGCGATTAGCGAGTTCTCGGCCGGATTGCCGGTTCCGGACTAGAACTCGGTAATCGCCGCCCTGCCGCGGACCCTTGGGCCCTTGATGTCGATCGAATCGCGATGGGTGTGCCAACTCACAGGGCGCCGCCGAGGCGTGCACCCGTGGACCTGCCGTAGTCGATGACTCGGAGTGCGTCGACGATTCCATGGCGGATGGTGATTCAATATACGCTGTTAAACTAAAGAGCCCGGAACGAGCTCCAGACCATTGGCCTGTGCGACGAAAGCATGCCAGCTGCATCCCTGAACCGGAACTTCAGCGCACGGCCAGTATGTCGGGCCTGGGTCGCCGCGTTTATCGGGATCTATAACAGATCGAGGGGCCAGGATTGGGATCATTACACACCGTTCGATTCAATCTTTTGACGTATACAGGCTTGAGAGTGAAACCAATTATGACGTTTGGCAGCGGAGCATAGAAAAAGCCATCGCCGATAGCATCATTAGAATGCGGAGGTAGTAAGCATGATGGATTCCAAGCAATTAGAGATCGTTGCGCTGCCAGCGGGGATAACAGTGTTGCTGTGGCGAC
>CAZSDL010000378.1:0-1709 GCA_964605635.1 uncultured Woeseiaceae bacterium | reverse complement strand
TGCTGCGCAGCTCGGCATCGTTGAAGTCCCATTCGACCGTCAATGCTTGTCGACCTTTCTGCGCCGACCAGTAACTGTCAGCAACAACGGCGACGCCGCGCGCGATCTCGACGACATCCGTGACACCCGGTACCGCCATGGCCGCCTCGGAGTCGAAGGATTTGACCGTTGCACCGAACTTGGGCGGATGCTGGACAACGGCCACGAGCATGCCGGGTCGATCGAAGTCGATCGTAAACGTGGTGCTGCCGTCGGTCTTGCCGGCAGAATCCAGCCGCGGAAGGCGCGTGCCGATGAGTGAAAAATCGGCTGGATCCTTCAGCACAGGCTCATCCGGCGGCTTTACGTCGGCCGCTCGCAATGCCATCTCGCCGAAAGTTGCTTCCTTTTGCAGACCGGTATGACGGAGTTTGCCGCGTTGCACGGTGATTTCCTCGACCGGTACACCCCAGGCCGATGCGGCTGCACCAACCAGCATGGCACGTCCACCTGCCGCAGCCTTGCGCAACTGGGTCCATGAGTTCGCAATGGATGTCGAACCGCCCGTGCCCTGGAACGGGCCAAAGAAAAGGTTGTTGTAACGTGATGCGTCGGCAGGCGCGAACTCGACCCGCATTTGCGACCAGTCGGCATCCAGTTCTTCGGCAACAATGGTTGGTAACCCGGTGGTGACACCCTGTCCCTTGTCCAGATGCTTGATGATGACGGTAACGGTGTTGTCCGTGCCAATGCGAATGAAGGGGCCCATTTCGGTGCTTCCGGCCTCGGCACCACCGGACATTTGCTGAGTGAGACCGTTGTCACCTGGCGTGCAACCGATCATGAAGCCGGCACTGGACAGTCCGACGACCTGCAGAAAGTGGCGGCGATTCATCGGTATCGGTGACCGGAGGCGGAGATTTGTTCTTTTACCCAGCATGTCAGCTCTCCAGGGTCTCAGACGCACGGTGAATGGCGGCGCGAATGCGCCCGTAGGTTCCGCAACGACACAGGTTTCCTCGCATTGCCTGGTCGATGTCCGCGTCGGTCGGTGACGCATTGGCGGCGAGCAGCGACGTGGCCGACATCATCTGTCCCGACTGGCAATAGCCGCACTGCACAACATCGAGTTCTCGCCATGCGGAGCGTACTGCCATGGCCGCGGGCCCTTCGACACCCTCTACAGTTGTGACCTCGCGATTACCGACAGCCGAGACCGGCAACACGCAGGCGCGGGTCGCCTGGCCATCGAGATGTACGGTGCACGCGCCGCATTGGGCAACGCCGCAGCCGAACTTGGTGCCAGTAAGCCCCAGGTCCTCGCGCAGCACCCACAGCAACGGTTTGTCACCGGGCACATCCAGTGAATGCTCGTTGCCATTAACCTTGATGTCGACTGCCATGCGCGTCTCCCCGTGACTTGTGTCCGGCGGTGGTATGAAGAGCCGCAATATACACGTTTCAGATTGCCATTTTGAGAATGGCGCGATATCAGGTGCGTAAGGACTGTAGTCGGCGATGCGTGTTGCCGATACGCTGCGTGACCTCTGAGTCAACACCTGCTTCATCTGCAAGTGATTGCCAGTCGCCTACCGCGGCATCAACCTCCTCGATTACGGCCAGCGCGCGTGCCCGTTTTAGCCCGCCCAGGCGACCAAGCGCGAGCAAATCGTCGAGGACGAATCCGTCGCGCTTGCCATTGATGCTCATCTGGTGACGACTCGTCCAGG
>CAZSDL010000377.1:0-1717 GCA_964605635.1 uncultured Woeseiaceae bacterium | reverse complement strand
GTGCGCCAAGTTCGTAGTACTCCCTCAGGCGCTCGCGCAGGCCGTCCAGTCCTTCCGTAATCTTCTCGCCCGGGAAACCCGCCAGCGCTTTTGCGCCCGTATCAACCTTGATGCCCGGAACCATGCCGAGGTCCGCGAGATATTTCGCGAACGGCACGCCGTCTGCCGTATTCTGGCGAATCGTCTCGTCGTACAGGATCACACCGCCGATGTAATCGGCGAGGCCCGGGGTGGTAAAGAGCATTTCGCGATAGCGACGCCGGTTCTCCTCGGTCGACTTGGTGTCGATTTTGTCGAAACGCTTCTTGATGGTCGGCGAGCTTTCATCGGCAGCAAGGATTCCTTTGCCGTCGGCTACCATCGCCTTGGCCACGGATTTCAATTGGTTCAGGTTCATTCAACTTTCTCCGGAAAGATGCACGGTTTGGAGTCTTCGGGTTGCGCAGCGAAAATCCGACACCGCAGAAGACCGGGTGCCGAGCACGACGGCGTAGGATAGCAAAATTGCCGCCCTGCCGTAGGCGCCGGTCCCCGCCCCTGCTGGTTTTCGGCCATAAATAGTACTAAAATGGTCCTCTTTTAGCCGGCGGAGAGAATCAATGTTGCGAATCAGCCGCTTGACCGATTATGGAACGGTTGTGCTGGCGCAGCTCGCGTCGGGCGGGAGCGGATTTGCCAGCGCCACGGAAGTTGCAGCAGCAACCGGCCTCGGTCTGCCGACGGTAAGCAAATTGCTGAAAAACCTGGCGAGGTCCGGGCTGGTCGATTCGGCGCGCGGAACGCATGGCGGCTATCGACTGTCCCGTGATGCAGACGATATCAGTGCCGCCCAGGTGATCGATGCACTCGAAGGGCCGGTCTCGATCACGGACTGCAGCGCGCACGACCGTCATTGCGACCTCGAAGCGACCTGCAGCGTGGGTGGCACGTGGCAACGAATTAACCTGGCGATCCGCCAGGCTCTCGACGAGATAAGCCTGGCCGACCTGTTGCGAACCAACAGCCCGTTGCCGCGTTTTCGCTTTGCATCAACGCCGATCAGCATCGAGCGCAAGAGATAGGACCAATTGCATGTCGACTCAACCGAATGACATCGAAACCCTCGTAAACCGGCGCTACAAGCACGGGTTTATCACCGACATCGACTCGGACAGCCTGCCGCCCGGCCTCGACGAGGACGTAGTGCGGGCCATCTCTGCACGCAAGAATGAACCGGAATTCATGCTCCAGTGGCGGCTAAAGGCATATCGCCACTGGCTGACGATGCAGGAACCGGAGTGGGCACACGTTCATTATCCGAAAATTGATTACAAGAGCATTTCGTATTTCTCGGCGCCACGGTCCGACAAGGACCGGCCGAAAAGCCTCGACGAAGTCGACCCGAAGCTGCTGGAAACCTACGACAAGCTGGGCATCCCGCTGCATGAGCGGGCCAGGCTGGCCGGTGTCGCGGTCGATGCCGTGTTCGACAGCGTTTCTGTGGCAACGACCTTCAAGGCAAAGCTCAACGAAGCCGGCGTCATATTCTGTCCGTTCTCCGAGGCAGTCACGCAGCACCCCGAGCTTGTTCGCAAGTACCTCGGCAGTGTCGTGCCGTATCGCGACAATTTCTTTGCCACGCTTAACTCGGCCGTGTTCAGTGATGGCTCTTTCGTCTACGTACCGAAAGGCGTTCGCTGTCCCATGGAGTTGTCGACCTATTTTCGCATCAACGCCG
>CAZSDL010000376.1:0-1719 GCA_964605635.1 uncultured Woeseiaceae bacterium | reverse complement strand
TGAGCGGTAGCTCGATTCCGATTGCCCGTTGCGCGTCGGTGATCAGGCTCTGGTCTGCCGAGTTGCCCCGCAAGTTGACGATGCCACGCGCAGGCATCACTTCAATGCGCAAAGCATCGCCGCTTGCCTTCACCAGTTCGCCGGCATACCCATCGAGGTCACCGCGTCGCAAAAGCTTTACCTCAGCCGCCATCGCGCCGCGCTCCTTCCTTGTCGTACATCACCGGATCGCAGATCTTCACCCGCACTGGTCGGTCCTCCCGATCCTTGATGGCCGCCTCGATGAATTCGCCGTGACGACCCCGGCCGCCACTGACCAGCGCGAGGCAGAATCGACCACCCAGCGTCGGGCTCACATAGCTCGATGTCACGAATCCTTCCATCGGCACCGGCGGCGATCCGTTGCTATTGCCGGCCATTACCAGCTGCGTGCCCTCGGGGATGTCGACGTCGCGGTCCTCGGGGATGAGGCCCACGAGTTGCTTGCGGTCCGACCTCGTACAGTCCGCACGCTTTAATGAGCGCCGGCCGATGAAGTCCTTCTTGTCCGACACCGCCCAGCCGAGGCCAAGATCGTGCGGTGTCTGCGTACCGTCCGTTTCCTGGCCGACGATAATGAAGCCCTTCTCCGCCCGCAGCACGTGCATGGTCTCCGTGCCATACGCTGCGATGTCAAATTCCGCGCCCGCCGCCATTACCGCATCCCACAACGACGCACCATAGTGCCACGGCACGTTGATCTCGTACTGCAGCTCGCCGGTAAAACTAATGCGAAAAATGCGCGTCTCGATGCCGCCGATTGTCGCGTCCTGCCAGGACATAAACGGGAATGCTTCCGGCGAGAAGTCTGACTCCGGCGCGAGCTTTGCCAGCACCCTGGCGCTCAGCGGGCCGGCTACGCCGACAGTCACCCACTGCTCCGTCACCGAAGTCAACCGCACGCGAAGATCCGGCCATTCTGTTTGCAGGTATTCTTCCAGGTGATCGAGCACCGCAGCCGCGTTGCCGGTGGTCGTTGTCGTGACGTATCGGTTCTCTTCGATGCGCGCCGTCGTGCCGTCGTCGAACAACATGCCGTCTTCGCGACACATGATGCCGTAGCGCACTTTACCAACCGGCAGCTGTAACCAGTTGTTCGTATACATGCGGTTCAGGAACTCTGCCGCGTCCGGGCCCTGGATGTCGATTTTTCCGAGGGTTGAAGCATCCATCGCGCCGACTCGCTCGCGCACGGCGATGCATTCGCGTGTGACTGCCGCGTGCATGTCTTCACCGGCGCGCGGGAAGTACCACGGCCGCTTCCACTGGCCGACGTCTTCGAATATTGCACCAGCTGCGAGGTGCCGATCATGAATCGACGTCAGGCGTGCCGGGTCGAACAACTCGCCTC
Organism: uncultured Woeseiaceae bacterium; assembly: GCA_964605635.1. GTDB lineage: Bacteria > Pseudomonadota > Gammaproteobacteria > Steroidobacterales > Woeseiaceae > IDS-8. The sequence goes on along the minus strand of CAZSDL010000376.1, from coordinate 329 downwards.
GATCGCGGCCACCCATCGCGGCGAACGTGACCGGCGTGTACGGAGGTCGGAATGTCGTGGTGCCGACGCGGGGAATGGGTTCGCCCAGCGTCTGCGCCAGAATAGCGAGCGCATTGATGTTCGAGGTCTTGCCCTGGTCCGTGCCGAAGCCGGTAAGCGTGTAGCGCTTTACGTGCTCGACAGATTCGAAGCCTTCCTGTACGGCGAGGCGGATGTCGGCGGTGGTGGTGTCGTTTTGCAGGTCGACGAAGTGTTTGTTGTATGCGCCTGTTGATGATGGGACCAGCCAGAGGGGGCACGGTGGTGTTCTGGGTGGTTCGTTGATTGCC
>CAZSDL010000375.1:0-1719 GCA_964605635.1 uncultured Woeseiaceae bacterium | reverse complement strand
TGAGCGGTAGCTCGATTCCGATTGCCCGTTGCGCGTCGGTGATCAGGCTCTGGTCCGCCGGGTTGCCTCGCAGGTTGGCGACGCTGCGCGTGGGCATCACTTCAACGCGCAAAGCATCACTACTCGCCTTCGCCAATTCGTCGGCATAAGCATCGAATGCACCGCGGCGCAAAAGCGCCATCTCAACTGCCATCGCGTCGCGCTCCTTCCTTGTCGTACATCACCGGATCGCAGATCCTGACCCGCATCGGGCGATCCTTATGATCCCCAATTGCCGCCTCGATGACTTCGCCGTACCGTTGCCGGCCGCCTCTGACCAGCGCGAGGCAGAAGCGGCCCCCCAGCGTCGGACTCACATAGCTCGACGTCACGAACCCCTCCATCGGTACCGGGGGCGGATCGTTGCGCTTACCGGCGGCCACCAGCTGCGAGCCTTCGGGGATTTCAGCGTCGCGGTCCTCAGGCATGAGGCCCACAAGTTGCTTGCGGTCCGACCTCATGCAGTCTGCGCGCCTGAGTGAACGACGGCCGATAAAGTCCTTCCTGTCCGACACCACCCAGTCGAGTCCAAGATCGTGCGGTGTCTGCGTCCCGTCCGTTTCCTGCCCGACGATGATGAAACCTTTCTCCGCGCGCAGCACGTGCATCGTCTCCGTGCCGTACGGTGCGATATCGAATTCTGCGCCCGCCGCCATTACCGCATCCCACAACGACGCACCGTAATGCCAAGGCACGTTGATTTCGTACTGCAGCTCGCCGGTGAAGCTGATGCGAAAAATGCGCGCATTGATACCGCCGATGATCGCGCCTTGCCAGGACATAAACGGGAATTTCTCCGGCGAAAAATCCGTGTCCGGCGCGAGCCTGGCCAGCACCCTGGCGCTCAACGGGCCGGCAACGCCGACTGTCGCCCACTGCTCCGTCACCGAGGTCAGGCGCACACGGAAATCCGGCCATTCCGTTTGCAGGTACTCCTCCAGGTGATCGAGCACCGCGGCCGCGTTCCCGGTGGTCGTTGTCATGAGGTATCGATGCTCGTCAATACGCGCCGTCGTGCCGTCGTCGAACACCATCCCGTCTTCACGACACATGATGCCGTAACGCACCTTGCCGACAGGCACTTGCAACCAGTGGTTCGTGTACATGCGGTTCAGGAACTCTGCCGCGTCCGGGCCCTGGATGTCGATTTTTCCGAGGGTTGAAGCATCCATCGCGCCGACTCGCTCGCGCACGGCGATGCATTCGCGTGTGACTGCCGCGTGCATGTCTTCACCGGCGCGCGGGAAGTACCACGGCCGCTTCCACTGGCCGACGTCTTCGAATATCGCGCCTGTCGCAAGGTGCCCCTCGTGTATCGACGTCAGCCGGGCCGGGTCGAAAAGTTTGCCGCGATCGCGGCCGCCCATCGCGGCAAACGTGACCGGCGTGTACGGCGGGCGGAAGGTCGTGGTGCCGACGCGCGGGATCGGTTCGCCCAGCGTGGCCGCGAGAATCGCAAGCGCGTTGATGTTCGAGGTCTTGCCCTGGTCGGTACCGAAGCCGGTGAGCGTGTAACGCTTCACGTGTTCGACGGATTCGAAGCCTTCCTGCACGGCGAGACGGATGTCGGCAGCGGTGGTGTCGTTTTGCAGGTCGACGAAGTGTTTGTCAAGCGTGCCGGTGGGTGATGGGACCAGCCAGAGGGGGCACGGTGGTGTTCTGGGTGGTTCGTTGATTGCC
>CAZSDL010000374.1:0-1719 GCA_964605635.1 uncultured Woeseiaceae bacterium | reverse complement strand
CGTTGCAGGACCTGAGTGACAACGAAGTCGCGAAGTTGCATGTGCGGCACATGGTTGGCGGCAGCGGCACGAAGATTGAAAACGAGAGGATTTTTCGCTTCGAGTTTCCCGAACGACCCGGTGCCCTGCTGGCGTTTCTCGAGGCGATCGGCTCGCGGTGGAATATCAGTCTCTTTCACTACCGCAATCACGGCTCGGACTGGGGGCGTATTCTCGCCGGGATCCAGGTGGCTCCGGCAGAGGTAGATGAACTGGAGGCTCACCTGGCTGACCTCGGGTACGCGCATTGGGATGAGACGGACAATACGGCGTATCGCATGTTTCTGGCATGAGCGGTGATCGCCCGTGGTACGGGCTCCTACAGGTGGCAATAGAACCGAGGGGATGATCGCCCGCGAGGTGGGCTCCTGCAGGGGCATCCGAGGTTGCGAGGCTACTCGCGAAATGACGGGTCCTGGCGGTCGAGTTTGCGCAGCAAGCCCGGCCATGCGAGCTGTCCACCCAAGCCTTTCGTGACCGCCTCGGCCTGCGCCGCGATGCCCTTGAGGATCCTGCTGTCGATCGCCGTCAGTTCTGCGCCGGACGATTGCGCCAACAGCTGTGTCCGGCAGGCGGATTCGAGTATGTACATCCTGAGAAAGGCATCGGGAATGGTTGCTGCCGCAGTCAGCAATCCATGGTTGCGCAGGATCAGGGTGCTGTGCGCTCCGAGATCCGCGACGAGCCGCGGCTTCTCGTCGGGGTTCAATGCGACACCTTCGTAGTCGTGATAGCCAATCGAGATAAGCGGGAACAGGGACGCCTGTGAGATCGGCAGCAAACCTGCAGCCTGCGCTGACACCGCGACACCGGCAGGCGTGTGGGTATGTAATACACAATTTACGTCAGGTCGTGCTTCGTGCACGGCGCTGTGGATCGTAAAGCCGGCGGGGTTGATGACGTAAGGCGACTCCATAACGAGATCACCTTGCAAATCGACCTTGACGAGACTGCTCGCCGCCATCTCTTCGAACAACAGACCGTAAGCATTGATCAGGAAATGCTCTTCCGGCCCCGGTACGCGTGCTGAAACGTGCGTAAATACCAGATCATCCCAGCCATACAGCGCAACGAGCCGGTAACAGGCGGCAAGATCCACTCGCGTCTGCCATTCCTCCGGCGATACCCGGCTCCTGACCGACTCCATTTGCCTGGCGGATTTCATCTGCCTCTCCCCGAACCGGTGATCACAAGCGTTGTTGCCAAACAGTATACGGCAGGTAGTGCGAGTGCCGGGTTGCAAAGGAACCCGGCAGCTCCGTTACAACCGCAACCTTTCGATCGCCGCTTATGCCAATTGGTTTGCAACCATTCGAACGGGACATGCATCTAACAACCAGACAACGCAACACTTTTCGATGAATGCTCGATCGCTCGCATCGCATCGGCGCGAGTCGCCAACGGTGCGTGCGCGACAACCTCGTCTCACACCGGCAGCACGCAACCACGGGCTGCCGGCGAGGCAAGACGTAACAAACTTAAATCCCTTATGCGGTTTGTTTCGTAACTTTAGACGGTGGCCATGCCACCGTCTTTTTTTTTGCCCCTCATCAAGCCTTGTTGGAGCGCGCCTTGCGCGCGAATACGGCAACGACGAAACTTGTCCCGTTCGCGCGCGGGGCGCGCTCCTACGAGCTCTCTTTAGGCAAAATTGACTTCTCCCGGAAGTCACTGTCCCCA
>CAZSDL010000373.1:0-1729 GCA_964605635.1 uncultured Woeseiaceae bacterium | reverse complement strand
TTGGCCGAACTTGAAACTTTTCTTGATTGATTGCACTGGAATTCTCTTTAAATTGTATGAGCACTCGCTGACCGTTCGAGCCTTTTCAGGATCGATTCATCAGGTCGTTAACAGCCTGCGGAAAACGGGAATGGGGGCTAACGACGCAGGCCGAGCCGGGTAATCAGCTCACGATACCGATTCGGATCCCTGCTTTTCAGGTAATCAAGCAACTTACGACGCTTGTTGACCATTTTCAGCAATCCTTGGCGGGAGTGATGGTCTTTGACGTGCCGACCAAAATGTTCGGTCAGCTCGGAAATTCGGGCGGAAAGCAGGGCAACCTGGACCTCAGGCGATCCGGTGTCGGATTCGGCTCGAGCGTGCTGCTTGATGATGCTTCCCTTTACTTCACTGGACAGTGGCATTTCTGAAATACTCCAACATTCTCTTTTCTCTGATTCCTCTTGGCAGCCGCGTATTCTATCGCCAGACAGACCCCAGTCATAGCCCAAACAACAAAAAATCAGGCTGCCATCAGCGCTGCGGGACTGTTTTGAAGACCCGGTGCGGCTTCAACAGATTGCTTCCGGTCAACTCGCCGATACCCAGGAAGGCCTGCGATGCATCGTACACCCGCACGAGCGTGCCCACGGGATGCGAACCATCTGCATCGATCGCTATCGACTGGCCCTCGATAAATCGCCGGGTGGCAGAGCCATCCAGGTGCCGTTCAGGCCAATGCAACAGGGCCTGGTCCGGCGCCAGCAGGTATTTTTCCAGTCCGCCAGGCCCTTCTGCGGCGGCCCGTTGCGCGCTGGGCAAATCGAGCATATCGGCAGCCCGGAAATCCCCGACCGATTCGCGGTGCAAACCGGTGGTATGGGCAATTGTGCCGGCCGCCTTTGCCAGATCCTCCACCAGCGTTCGAATGTAGGTGCCCTTCGAGCAATGCGCGCGAAAGACCAACCGCTTGCCGTGCGCTTCGAGAAGCTGCAGTTCATGGATACGGATAGTGCGCGGCTGGCGCTCCACCGTTTGACCCTGGCGAGCCAGCGCGTACAGTCGCTTGCCGTCAACTTTGAGTGCGGAGTACATCGGCGGCACCTGCTGTATTTCGCCGATGAATTGCCTGAAGATGCGCAGCCAATCGGCCGCTTGCAGGTCCGGCACGTTGGCAGTCGCTGTTATCTGGCCATCCGCATCACCGGTATCGGTGGATTCGCCAAGTCGCGCCGTAACCCGGTACGTCTTGTTGGCATCCAGCATGTACGCACAAATCTTCGTCGCTTCGCCAAAGCATAATGGCAGCATTCCGGTGGCAGCAGGATCAAGGCTTCCGGTATGGCCCGCCTTTTTTGCGTTCAGCAGTCGCTTGACCTTCTGTAAAGCCTGATTTGAAGTGAGCCCACAAGGCTTGTCGAGCAGCAATACGCCATCCACCGGGACCGGAGCCGGCCGCAGCGGGTCATTTCGGGTCTTTTTCGTCGGGATCATTATTGTGAGATGCGGTCGCGCTATCGATCAGGCGACTGATCTCTGCTCCGTGGGCAATACTGTCGTCGTGAATAAAGCGCAATTCAGGCACATAGCGAATCTGCAGGTCCTTGCCCAGGCGGGAACGCAGGAAACCTGCAGCTCGTTGCAGCCCCTCATGCACCGGCTCCGGTTGTGCATCCGGATTCAACAGGCTGAAGTAGACCTTGGCCAGACTCAGGTCGCGACTGAGGTCCACGGCCGTCAGGGACAC
>CAZSDL010000372.1:0-1738 GCA_964605635.1 uncultured Woeseiaceae bacterium | reverse complement strand
CGTTCCCGGCCATGCTGCCGACGCGCGCTAACCCGAGCGCGGCGCGTTTCGCGATCCGTTTCAGCTGATGCGGCAGCAACGGCGCATCGGTGGCAACAACAATGATGATCGAGCCGGTCTCGAGTCGCGGCTGGTTCAGGCTGGCATAAGCCAGGTCGGCTGTCAGGTGCTGGCCCACCGGGACGCCGGCGATGCGCAGGTTTTCGCGGAGTCCGTAATTCGCCTGTACCAGCACTCCGACCGTATAGTCGCCATCCCCTGTCGTGGCGATTCGCGAAGAAGTCCCCGTACCGCACTTGAATTCGTGGCAGATCATGCCGGTGCCGCCGCCCACGTTGCCTTCTGCCACGGGTCCGCTGCTGGCGGCGCGCAAGGCATCGTGTGCATGCACGGCCTTGACGTGAAATCCGTTGATATCGTTGAGGTGCCCATCCCAGGTTTCAGCAACGACCGGCAGCGACCACCAGTATCCGCTGGCATCCGCCCTGCCGCTTTTCACGCGCCATTCGATGGTCGCCTGGTGAACAGTACCGACACTGTGCGTATTGGTGATCATCACCGGACCTTCGAGGAAACCGGACTCTTCTATCCAGGTGGTGCCGGTCATTTCGCCGTTGCCGTTCAATGAAAACCAGCCGGCAAAAACCGGCAACTCGGCGCTTGCAGCACCGCGCGGCAATACCGCGGTAACACCGGTGCGGGCCGCCCGGTTGTCAGGCAAATCCTCGATGATGGATACCTGGCCCACGGTAACGCCGGCAACATCGGTAATGGCGTTCAGCGGCCCGGTCACGCCGTCGAACGGAATGCCGAGATCACGGGCGCGATCGGCGTCTGCAGCCACTGCTATCGGTCCGACCGCCAGAAACACTGTCAGAAGTATTGCACTTCGCATGCTCGATCCTCGTTGCAGCGGAATTTCCCGCCGCACATAGTAACGATATACGATCGGCGATTGGCAATATCGGGACGAAAATGACTGAACTCGGCGCCTGGCAGTTCTGGATCGATCGTGGCGGCACTTTTACCGATGTCGTCGCACTGCGCCCGGACGGCACACTCGAAACCGCCAAACTGCTGTCGGAGAATGCAGATCGTTACGTCGATGCCGCCGCCGAGGGCATCCGACAGGCGCTCGCAGGCTGGGCTGGCGCCGGGCTGCCGGCCCGACCCGTGGCTGCCATCAAGATGGGCACCACCGTTGCGACCAACGCGTTGCTGGAGCGCCGCGGCAGTCCGGTTGCGCTGGTAGTCACGCGCGGTTTCGCCGATGCCCTCGCGATCGGCTACCAGAACCGGCCGGACATCTTCGCGCTCAACATTATCAAACCGGCGCCCTTGTACCGGCGTGTGATCGAAGCAGAGGAGCGCGTCACTGCCGACGGGGAGATTGTCACTCCACTGGACGAGGCATCGCTCCGTGCCGCGCTGGATGAATGTATTGCCGACGGCATCGACTCGATTGCCATCTGCCTGCTACATGGCTATCGCTACCCGGCTCACGAGCAGCGCATCGCCAATCTGGCTTTGAAGTCGGGATTGCAACAGGTATCGGTGTCGCATGAAGTGGAAGCGCTGATCAAGTTTGTCAGCCGCGCTGAAACCACGCTCGTCGACGCTTATCTCACGCCGGTACTGAATTCGTACATCGACAACCTGCGTCGGGCACTGGCAGGCGTTGCCGAACCGCAGCGGCTTCTTTTCATGCAAAGCAATGGCGGCCTGGTACTTGCCGACA
>CAZSDL010000371.1:0-1739 GCA_964605635.1 uncultured Woeseiaceae bacterium | reverse complement strand
GATGCAGGAGGTATTCGAGTTTCCGCACCTTGTTGCCGCCATAGACATCGCTGGTGAGATTATCGAGCTTTATTAAGAACGTAAGGTGATGTCCCGACAGAGTGACGTTGTATTCGCGGACCGGTGTCGGCAATTGCGCCAGCGCGAGTCGGCCGACGCTACTGTCGAGCTGTGGAAAACCACTTATCAGGCAATCGTTGGTTGACATAAGAGTGCGTGCGTTGGTTCGCAGGATCATCTTACAGCTTTACTGACGGACCGAGCGACCGCCGCCTGAAGCGCGGGCATATCAGCTACAATACCGTCACGAGAAATGCAGCGAGCGATCGCGGAGAACAATTTGGCCGAAGCATTCCAGGGACTGAAGTCCGGTCGAGGTATAACAGTCAGCGAAATTGCGCCAATGGATGAGGCCATTGGCGTCGAGACGGAGACCACTGCTGCATTCGTCGGCCGCGCATTGCGTGGTCCATTGAATACGCCGGTACTGCTCGAGAACTTCGCGGAATTCAAGCGTCGCTTCGGTGGCATCTGGCATCGCAGCAGTCTTGGCCCCGCAGTCGAACAGTTTTTCGAGCATGGTGGCCGCCGACTCTATGTCGTGCGAGTTGCCAACAATGCGCGCGGAGCGATGATCTGCATCCCCGCGCAGCAGGGCGTGCTCGTGCTGCGTGCGCGTGAGCCGGGTTCGACCGAGAGAATTCGCGCGGCAGTCGACTATGACGGTATTGCAGACGACGATCGCGAGCATTTCAATCTGACGTTGCAGCGGGTTGCGCCGGAGAGCGGGCTTGTTGCCGATCAGGAAATCTATACAGGCCTGACCTGCCGGCCGCGCGATCGTGCTTTCATTGGTCACGGGCTTGGCAATTCGGATCTGGCGGAACCGCAGTTTCCATTACCTGGCGGCCGGCCATTGCCGACCACTGACCCCGCCAACCGTTTCGGTCCCGGATACGTCAGTCCGGTACAGCCTGGCAGTGATGGCAGTGCGCTCACCGACTATGACCTGATCGGCTCGGCGGTCGCCGGCAGCGGCCTTTTCGCGCTGAACCAGATCGAATACTTCGATCTCCTGTATCTGCCGCCACCCGGACCCCAAAAAGATCTCGGTCCGGCTGCGATTCTTGCTGCCGAACTTTACTGCCGGCGCCGCTCCGCCATGCTGATCATGGACCCGCCTGTGCACTGGGATACCGCCGCTCGCGCCATCGACGGGGTTCGCGCGGCCGGTTATGCCAGTTCGAATACGATGACCTACTTTCCGCGCGTTGCCGGGCGCGATCAAAACAGCAGTCCCCCGCGAGCTGTCGGCGGGGCTATCGCAGGCCTCCTTTGCAAGCTCGATCGTCGGCACGGGCAGTGGATGGGGCTGGACCAGGCGGGGCTGCAATTCACTCGCATCTTCAATCCGGCGGCGGCCTGCACTGTCGATGAATGCGCGCACCTGGTACGCGAGGGGATCAATGTTATCGACAGCGGCCCGAACGGGCAGGCTGTTTTGCGTGGCTCCGTGACGCTGGCGCGCATGAGCCAGATGGAGCGCAATTTCTGCAGTTTGCCGGTTCGCCGGCTGTGCCTGGCGATGACCAACGCCATCGAGCGCGCCACTCGCTGGTCAGTCTTCGAGCCGAACGAGGCACGCGTGGCCGAACGCATACAGGCGCAGATTCACGCCTACCTCTCCAGCCTTGCCGATGCCGGTGCGTTTGCCGATGATCAGTTCCACGTGCAATGCG
>CAZSDL010000370.1:0-1771 GCA_964605635.1 uncultured Woeseiaceae bacterium | reverse complement strand
CTCCCGAAACTCCGAACCGTACTGTTGGTGCCGCTGGTCCTGCTCGTGCTCGCCTGGGTCGCGCTCGCGAGATTCGCATCGCGTTTCCTCAAGCTTTCGTCAGGGAGTGGCTGAGTGTCATCGACCAGGGCGCCGCTTCGTTTCACTACATCAGCTCGAGCGACATCTCGGCATCCTCATCGAAGATGTGGGCCCGCGTGAAAGCCGAAGCCGAGACCGTGCTGTTCGACCTCGCCCGCGGAAGACCGCAGTACGAATGCGGCCCCGGCGTTTCAGTGCGGGGCAAAGCGGTATTGCCGGGAAATGGTGAGTTGCAGTGAAGCCAGGTTCCATCTCGAGTCCAGCGAACTCACTTGGCTGGACGGCGACGGCGATGGCGTACCTTGCGAGGCGATTTGTCGTTAGCAAGCCGTTAGGGTCGAACCGATTTTTTCTGGACGTCTCTCGGACCACGCGACTACTATGCTTCCCATGAGCAAACCCAGATTGATTTATTTCGATGCACCGGTGAGCCGCGGTGAGGAGTGCCGCCTGGCGCTCTACGTCGCCGGTGTGGAATTTGACGACGTTCGCATTGGCCAGGCGGACTGGCCGGCACTGAAACCGGAGACGCCTTTCGGTGCCCTGCCGGTCTTCGAGCTGCCGGGTCTCGCGCCGCTCGGGCAAACCAACGCCATTCTCGTACTCATCGGACGGCGGCACGGGCTGCATCCAAAGGACGACTTCGAGGCGGCGCGCCACGAAGCCATGATGTGTCACGTCGAAGATCTTCGCGCCAGGGTCGGTCCGACGCTGCGTATTGCCGACGAAGCGGAGAAGAAAGCGGCGCGTGCGGAACTTGCGGCGACTTATCTCCCGGCGTGGGCGGCATCCGCCGAGCGCCAGATTCCGGATGCCGGCCCGTTCTTCGCCGGCGAGAAACTGCATGTCGTCGATCTCAAGCTGCACCGTGCGGTGCACTGGTTATCGAGTGGCGTTATCGATCACATCCCCAAGACCGTCTTTGCGGCGTTCCCGAAGCTCAATCGCGTCTACGCGGCGGTCCGCGACCACGAGCGCGTGAAAGCCTGGTATGCGCGGCCGGGCTGCCGGTAGTCGCCAGAGAGGGCTCGAGCGGTAAATCGGTTCGACCCCTTTAATCCATGGTCGTGACATTGAAGCTTCCTGGCGCCGCTAGTGCAACGACCGGAAAATCGTCGAATGAAAACACCTGAAGAAGCTTTGCCCGACGTCCGCGACGGCCTTACTCGCGAGGAACGCGTGGTCCTGTACGTTCTTCGCGAAACCCAGCGGGAACGCAACGACCGCAACGTGCCGACAGCGATGCTTTGGGGCCGGGTCTGTGAACACTTTTATATCAGTCCTGAGGACCTTTCGGCGTTGCTGGCGCGACTTGGCGCGATGAAGTGAGAGTCGCAGATATGGGTGGCGACTTGGCGGAAGTTCGGCTTGCATTCCTCGTCGACCGGGACTGCGACCGCCTGGAGTGCGCCGAAATCGGCCGGGCTTTTCCCATTCGCGCGCAAGGCGCGCTCCAACAGGGTGCTTTTACCTGCTGCCAGAACGCCTCGGTCCTGGCCATCACGTCCTTGACCGGGAATTATTTCGCCCGTGATACGGGCTCCTACTTGTGCATCTTAAAGAGTAAGCTTGCGTTCTCTCCGTGTATTAACCAAAACCAAGAAAGGAGTGTGTCATGAAGAAGCTTCTCGCACGTGTAATGCTGCCGTTCTCCGTCGTCGTCATGTGCGCGGCGGCCAGTGCCGACTCG
>CAZSDL010000369.1:0-1773 GCA_964605635.1 uncultured Woeseiaceae bacterium | reverse complement strand
AGGGTCATATCCTGACGATCGAAGATCCGATCGAGTTTGTCCACAAGCGGCAATCCTGCCTGATCAGCCAGCGGGAGGTCGGGCTGCACAGCAACTCGTTCGCGGACGCCCTGCATTCCGCTTTGCGCGAAGACCCCGATGTCATTCTGGTCGGCGAATTGCGCGACCTGGAGACCATGAGTATCGCCGTAACAGCGGCTGAGATGGGCATCCTCGTCATGGGAACCCTGCACACCAATGGTGCCGCGCCGACGGTCGATCGCATCATCAACTCATTTCCGGCCGACAAGCAAAGCCACATTCGCACCATGCTGTCCACGTCATTGCGCGGCGTAATCTCGCAGCAGTTATTGCCAACCAAGCACAAGCCGGGACGGGTTGCGGCGCTGGAAATCCTCGTAAATACCTCGGCCGTGGCAAACCTCATTCGCCAGGGCAAGCTGGACCAGCTCGAAACCGCAATGCAAAGCGGCGGTGCAGTCGGCATGCAGACGATGGATTCGGCGTTGATGGACCTCGTCGAACGCCGTTTCGTATCCGGCAAAGAGGCGTACCAGCAGGCACACAACAAGGTCAAGTTCCAGCAGATCAAAGACCAGACCTGAAAACACGCACCCCGGGGCGCCGGCCTGCATGGCATAATCGCCGCCTTTGCCCCGTACCGGTCGCAACGTTCGAACATGTCAGAAGTCAGCCGCAAAATCCTGGTCAGCAGCGCCCTGCCCTATGCCAACGGTGTCATCCACCTCGGTCACATGGTGGAGTATCTGCAATCGGATATCTGGGCCCGGTTCCAGAAACAGCGCGGCCATCAATGCACTTATGTGTGCGCGAGCGATGCGCATGGCACGCCGATCATGATCAAGGCGCGCCAGGAAAAAATCGAACCGGAACAACTCATCGCCCGCGTTGCGCGTGAACAGCTCGCAGACCTGGAAGCGTTCGGCGTCGCTTTCGACAACTTTCATTCAACCCATTCGGCCGAAAACGAACAGCTTGTCGGTCGAATCTATATGGCACTGCAAAAGGCCGGTCACATCTATACCCGCACCATCGAACAGGCGTACGACGATGTCGAGAAGATGTTCCTGCCGGACCGTTTCGTGCGCGGCACTTGCCCGCGCTGCAAGAGCGAGGAACAGTACGGCGACGCCTGCGAGGTGTGCGGCGCCACCTACGCGCCCATCGATCTCCTCGACCCGGTATCGGTTCTGTCGGGCACCCGGCCTCTGTGGAAAGAGTCGGAGCACTACTTTTTCCGGCTCAGCCGGTTTGGCGATGAACTGAAACGATGGATGGAATCCGCAACCCTGCATCGCAACATCACGAGCAAGCTCGAAGAATGGTTCAGCGCCGGCCTGCAGGACTGGGATATTTCACGGGACGCCCCGTATTTCGGATTTCTCATTCCCGGTACCACCGACAAGTATTTTTACGTGTGGCTGGATGCTCCGGTCGGCTATGCGGCGAGCTTCCTCGATCTCTGCAACCGTCGCAGTGACCTGGAATTCGATGAATACTGGATGCCCGGCCATGATACCGAGCTCTATCATTTCATCGGCAAGGACATCGTCTATTTTCATACGCTGTTCTGGCCGGCCGTCCTGCAAGGGGCCGGCTTTCGACAGCCAAGCAGCGTGTTCGCCCACGGCTTCCTCACCGTCAACGGCAAGAAGATGTCGAAATCGCGCGGTACGTTCATCAGCGCACGCACCTACCTCGATCACCTGAACCCGAACTGCCTGCGCTATTACTATGCCGCCAAACTCGGTC
>CAZSDL010000368.1:0-1802 GCA_964605635.1 uncultured Woeseiaceae bacterium | reverse complement strand
CGTTCCGGCAAGCGATTTCTGGGAGGCAGAACCCGAACATCAGGATTATCTGCAAAAGTTTCCCGGCGGCTATACCTGCCATTTCATCCGCCCGAACTGGCGCTTGCCGGTGCGCGAGCAGCGGATCTCGAAAAAGGCCTGAGCGCGACAAATCGACTGGCGTCAGCGCCAGTCAAGCCGGAATCGCTCGAGCTGCAGTTCCTGGAGGCGTTTGCGGAGCTTTTGGGTAGGCTCGGCCAAAGCGCGGATTTGCCGATCGTGCACTTCGATGAACGACTGGTCGATCATTTCGTGCAGTCCGTCATCGAGTAGCTGGTTAAGCACGTCGACTTCCGCACCTTCGATATCCATTTTCAGCAATCGGACGCTGCGCTCGCCGAGCCCCTTCAGGAATTCTGTTCCTGTCCCGTCGCTTGCTGGCGAGCCGTCTCAGGAAAGAGAGGAGCCTCATGAGCGTAAGCGCTCCCCTTGCTGCATGCAGGTTGCTGACATGAAATCGCCTCAGTCTTGAAATTGCGACGTGGCCAGGTGACGGTCACTGTCGCGATAACTCGATTGCGACTTGCGAATCCGGGTGCGCAGGAGTGTCGACAAGCGACTGCCCTGATAGCGACCTTTATGCGTATGCCGGATCCGGTAAACGCCGGGGACATCAATCGGTACACCTGGCGTCCCCAAGAGCCAGCGGAACGCGCGATCTTCGGTGGCCTTGGTCCATGCGCGAGATGGTTTCTGGTAGACGCGCAGGGACTCGCAATATCCGCAGGCTCGCGCCACATCGCCGTGCACGATCTGCAGTGGGCCGGTGGCTCGGTCGCGCTGGCGAACGATACTGAACCGGGACGGATCGATGTCTACCAGACGTAACTCGCTTCGGTCCGGATTGAGCATGGGATCGGACAACGCCAGCAGATGGGTGCAGCGCTCCTCGCGTGGAAATACCAGCACGTCGCGCCGGCCTTGCAGGGCATCTGCCAGTCCGTCGAGGCAGCCGCGATGAAACGCGACATCGCAGTCGGTAAACCAGATCCAGTCGCTTGTCGAAGCACGTGCCGCGCGATTACGGCCGATCGCACGGCGAAACAAGTGCGGCGGATCCATCGCTTGCCAGTTCCAGGTGACGTTGGGCGTATTCCAGGTGCTGAAAAAGCGCAACAAGGTAACCGTATCCTCGTCCTCGGTCGCATGAAACACCGTCATCGTTACCTTCAAACGTGAGGGCGGGTAAAGAACCAGCGAGCTGAGCTGGTAAGCCAGAAGGTGCGAATAGCGCCAGCAATGGCTGACGATCTCCAGGTCGAGCATCCCGGTGCGCGCAACACGCCGTTCCACGGACGGCAGGTTTTTCATGAACCAGCGTGCCGGCACCCAGCCTCCGGCCGCGAAGCGCAGAAACCACAACTCTGCGTCGTCACGCAGGCTGGACTTTGGGGTCTCGGGGTCGTGCAATGCCTGCCTCCGCAACGTCTTCCGTAACCGAGTATACCGCCGGTGCCGCGATGACCGGTACTGACATCCTCGAATCAGGCCCGAAAAGCAACAATCGCGAGAATGAGTGAATTTTGAGCTGCAGCGCGAACCGCAACTAACGTGATCTCAACGCCGTTCCGATTCTCTTTTCAAGCTCCACAATTATCAAAAGAACAACGCCGACAGCCACTATGACGAGTCCGTCGACGAACGCTACAGGTCGAGTGGCAAAGATCTTTTGCATGAATGGCGCATAAGTAAACAGGAATTGTGCGATCACGACCGCCGTGACGCCCAACAACACTGCGCGAGTCCCCAACACACCACGCCAG
>CAZSDL010000367.1:0-1812 GCA_964605635.1 uncultured Woeseiaceae bacterium | reverse complement strand
ATACGGATTCTCCGGTCGATCTCACGACACTGGGAATTCCGGCCGATGCGTTTGTTATCGCCTGCGTCGCCAATTACCGGCCGCGCAAAGGGATTGAACTCCTCGTCGCTGCGATCGAGCATTTGCCACACGAAATCCCCGCCCATCTTCTGCTGGTCGGGCGCATGGATGCCGCACGGTTGCGGCGACGAATTGCGCGCAGTCCTGCGCGCGCGCGCATCCATCTTGCGGGTTATCGCACCGATGCGCCGCGCATCAGCGCTGCCGCGGACGTTGCCTGCCTGCCGACGATCAAGCGGGAGGGCCTGCCGCGCTCTGTCATCGAGGCCATGGCATATCGTGTGCCCGCGATCGTGACCGACTCGGGCGGCAGTCCGGAACTGGTGATCGATGGTGAATGTGGCTTCGTGGTTCCGGTTCGCGACAGCAAGGCTATAGCGGTCGCAATCGAACGCCTGTACCGGGACCCGGTATTGCGGCGTCGAATGGGGGAGGCCGCACGCGAACGTATCGGCACCCATTTTCGTATTGAGGACACGGTGCGGAAGACGGTGGCGCTTTATCGGGAGCTGGTTGATACAGGGGATTGATCGGGCGTTGCGGGTGCATCGCCGGCAGAAAATTGCGCCGTTGGAGCGTGCCCGGCGCTAATGGGAAGTGGTTTGGGGGCTTCGCATTCGCGCACTGGACGTGCTCCAACGAGCAATGACGCTAGCATTCGATCCACACCATCAGCCGCTTCAACCCGCGAAACACCAACCCAGTGCGGTACTCCGGTTGCGATTCCAGCAATTCGATATGCGTCGCTTTCGCGAGCAGTGCGTCAAGAAGCGTTCGCAGTTCGAGACGCGCGAGCGATGCACCGAGGCAGAAATGCGTCGCAGCACCAAACGCAAGGTGCCGGTTCGGTTGCCGACAAATGTCGAAATCGTCCGGCTTATCGAACACGTCCGGATCGCGGTTGGCAGACCCGTACAACAAGCCGAGTGTGTCGCCGGCGCAAAACCCGTGTCCGGCAATGGTCGCGTCTTCTGTTGCGAATCGATGAAAGAGGTGCAGTGGCGGATCGTAGCGCAGCATTTCTTCCACGGCGGAATCGATGAGTTCCGGCTGTTTGCGCAGGCTTTCCAGTGCTTCCGGGTGGCGCAGCAGCGCCAGCATCCCGTTGCCGGCGGCGTTGACGGTCGCTTCGTGGCCCGCATTGAGCAACAGCATGCAACTGGCGATGAGTTCATCACGCGAGAGGTCGCTGGTTTCCGTTTCGAAGGACACAAGCTCGCTGATCAGGTCGCCTTGCGGACGAGACTTGCGGTCGTCGGCGAGCGACTGCAACATCGTGGCGAACTCGCGGGTTGCCTGCTCGGCGCACGTCGCATCATCTTCACTGGCGTCCTTTTCGTACAATCGCACGATGTCTGCGGACCAGGCGCGTAAACGGTGACGTTGGTCGTCGGGCCAGCCGAGCAATGTGGCGATTACAGTCACCGGCAGCGGCTCGGCCAAATCGGCGATGAAATCGAAGCTTTTTCGTGACTCGAGTTTGTCGACGAGTTCGCGGGCAATGCTCCGCACCTCGGATGAAAGTTCGCTGATGCGTTTCGGATTCAATCCAGCCGCAAGTTGCCGTCGCACTCGCCGATGGGTTTCGCCCTCGGTCTCAAGGAGATTTCGACGCACGTAACGGTCGTAGTACGGCAGGCTACGCTGCGCGGCATCGGACCTCGCCTCCGCAGGCCGCGCCTCGTCAGGCCGCGCCTCGTCAGGCCGCGCCTCGTCAGGCCGGGCCTCGTCAGGCCGGGCCTCGTCAGGCCG
>CAZSDL010000366.1:0-1824 GCA_964605635.1 uncultured Woeseiaceae bacterium | reverse complement strand
CTGCCACGGTCCATCCAACTACGAGCGTCGGTCTCGTGATCTTCAGGGGTGGGCCAAGCGTCACTTCACCCATGACGAATGCGAGCGGCTGAGCAACCACGACGGTGTCGACGTGCTTCTCCTTCACGATGCTCCCGCCGGAGTCGAGTTCACTTGGCGACACGAAGATGGCTCGAGCCGCCGTCGATATCAGAGCGAAGCTGAAGGTCTCGCCCAGGTGGTTGCTCGCACCGACCCGCGGATCTGTTTTTTCGGCCACCACCACACACGGCTCGATGCCGAGATCGCCGGCGTACGTTGCATCGGCCTCAACAAGGTGGCGATGCCGGGCAACCTCGTGGCGTTCGACCTTCCGGCGCGGGGCCGCGGCTTGGAGATCCTGGGTGAATGGCCGAGTCACGAGCAGGACGCAACCCGAGCTAATGCCACTTGACGTACGGTGTGTGACCCATAAAATAGGTCACTCGACATATTCGGTAGGTCAGCAATGCTGGGCGAACTGATTGGTAGCATCAACAAAGAACGGGCGCTGGTCTATTTGGTGGCGCGTGAGTCGGGATACGCGCGCGAAATTGCCCGATTTTTTGACGTGCCGCTAAACCCGATACAAAAGGCCCTCGACGGGCTGGAGCGGGCGGGCGTTTTGGTCAGCCGCGTGGTCGGAAGCACCCGGGAGTACAGATTGAATCCCCGCTATGCGATGAGGGATGAGCTCCGAGTACTCGTCGAAAAGGCACTCTCGCTGTATCCCAAGCGACTGCGCGAGGAGCTTCTGATTACCCGCACGCGACCGCGTCGCAAAGGCAAGCCCTTGTGAAAAAGCTTGCAGACATGTCTGCTGAAGAACTGGCCGGGCTGGTCTGCGAAACGCTGCTAAAGGCTGGGATAACAACAACCTTAAGCGGCGGTGGTTGCGTAGCGATCTGGTCCGAGGGCAAGTACGTCTCTCGGGACCTGGACTTTATCGAAGAAGGGCCAGTGCCGCGCCGAAAGGTCAAAGCCGTGATGGCGGAACTTGGTTTCGTCGAAAAGGATCGTTACTTCGTTCACCCAGACACACAATTCTTCGTCGAGTTTCCAACCGGGCCATTGACTGTTGGCGATGAACGGGTCGAAGAGGTTGCCATTCGGAAGACAATAGCCGGTCGTCTCCGACTGCTAACACCCACGGATTGCGTAAAGGATCGTTTGGCTGCGTACTTCTACTGGAATGATCGACAAGCGCTTGAACAGGCCGTGCTTGTTGCGAAAGCTCAGCCGGTCGACATGACCGATCTGAGACGATGGGCAAAAGCGGAACGCGCCGCAGACAAGCTTAACGACTTCGAGAAGGCACTGGGCAGTGCAGGGTAAACCTTAAAATCTGCCGGATTATCGTCCGGTGACCGTATGTGAAACTTGCGTACGTCAGCTCTGCACAGTCCAGCAGAGTGGTGCAAATTAAGCAACGAGCGCCCCGGTAACTGGTTGAAATAGATAGCAGAATCAAACACTTAGCCAGTCTCAAAATCCGCGTGTCGGTGGTTCGATTCCGCCCCTGGCCACCAATAAAATCAAATACTTACAAACTTGATCGTTGATGGCCTGATCCGTTTGCGTGAATTTTGCGGGACCCCCTCTCTTAACTCACGGAAAGTCTTCGCAAAACCACCAACTCGGGTTTGTTACCGTTTCTTTCGCACACACTGTTGGCGGCCTCGATCAACTTCGATAACTCCGCCGCCGAATAGTGTGTCGTCATTCGCCCGGAACGATGACCGAGCAGGTCTTGCCGATCCTCGAAGCTCACGCCGGCGGCTCGTAACCTGCGACCGAACGTGTGCT
>CAZSDL010000365.1:0-1829 GCA_964605635.1 uncultured Woeseiaceae bacterium | reverse complement strand
TGTTGCCCGCGAGCTGGAAGGCCAGCGTGCCTTTCGAGCGCCCCGATCCGAGGGCAGCATAAGCAGCGCCACCCTGCACCAAAATTTCCGGCACCGAGGCCAGCGTGACCACGTTGTTGACGGCTGTCGGTTTGCCGAACAGCCCCTCGATAGCGGGCAGGGGCGGCTTGTAGCGGATGAGGCCGGCGCGTCCCTCGAGGCTTTCCAGCATGGCGGTTTCTTCGCCGCAAACGTACGAGCCGGCACCGAGATGCAACTCGATGTCGAAGTCGAAGCCACTGCCCTGGATATTCCGGCCGAGCCAACCCGCTTCACCGGCAATGGAAAGCGCCTTGCTGAACAGGCTTCTCGCCAGCGGATATTCCGAGCGCAGGTAGACATAGCCGTAATCCGCCCCGACCGCAAGTCCGGCAATCAGCATACCTTCGATCAAGGTGAACGGATCGCCTTCCATCAGCATGCGATCCGAAAACGTACCGCTGTCGCCTTCGTCGGCGTTGCAGGCGATGTATTTTTTTTCACCCGGCGCGGCGGCAACCGTCTGCCACTTGATACCGGTCGGAAACCCGGCGCCGCCACGACCGCGCAATCCGGATTCCTTGATTTGTTCGCGTATGCCGGCCGGCCCCAGTGCGAACGCTTTCTTGAGCCCTGCAAAACCGCCGTGAGCCCGATAATCGTCGAGGGAAAGCGGATCGATCAGGCCGCAACGCCTGAACGTCCAGCGATCCTGTTTCGCGAGATACGGTATGTCGCGGGTCGGCCCCTGGCAAAGCGGGTGGTCCCTGCCGGCCAGCAGACCGGCAGCAAACAGGCTGTCGACGTCGTCGGGCGTTACCGGTCCGTAAGCGATGCGCTGGCCGCCTGTCTCAACTTCGACCAGCGGCTCGAGCCAGCTCATGCCCCACGAACCATTGCGGACGAGTTCGACGTTGTCACTGCTGTCCTTGGCATGCGCCAGGATTTTCGCCGCGACCTCGTCGGCGCCCATGGATACCGCGGACGTTTCGCGCGGCACGAAAATTTTCAGCGGTGCGGCCATCGCGATCAGCTTGCCGCTGCGGCCAGCAGTCGGTCGAACTTGTCAGCATCGACGCGGCCGTGCACCTGGTCGCCGATCATGATTGCCGGGGAACAGGCGCAATTGCCGAGGCAATACACAGCCTCGAGCGTGACATCACCGTCCGCAGTCGTAGCGTGCAGATCGATGCCGAACTTACGTTTCGCATGCTCGGTCAGCGCTCGGCTGCCCATTGCCTGGCAGGACTCCGCTTGGCAGATGCGCACGATGCGTTTGCCGGGCGGCTCCGTGCGAAAGTCGTGATAGAAACTGACGACGCCATGTACTTCGGCGCGTGACAGGTTGATGGCTTCTGCGATCTGGCGAACAGCTTCTTCACTGATGTACGAATAACGCTCGACGAACGCGTGCAGGATCTGCACCAGCATTTGCGGGCGCGCGCCGAAACGCTCGATGATCTCTGCGGCGATTGTCTTGTCGTATCGAATGGTCATGTCCCGCGCCCCCGGGGCTCAATCTGTTAAACGATTGGCGCCTGCGTATATATTGAAGTTACCGCGGCGCAGGAAACCGATAAGTGTTATGGCGAATTCTTGCGCCAGTTGCACGGCGAGGCTGGATGGCGCGCCCACCGCCGCCAGTAAAGGCAGGCCGGCGACCAGCGCCTTTTGCATCAATTCGAAGCTTGCCCGGCCCGACACCAGCAGGCCCAGTCCATGCGCGGGCAATCGTCCGTCCATCAACAATGCGCCAATCACTTTATCGAGCGCATTGTGCCGTCCGACATCCTCCCTGACGAGTACGATCT
>CAZSDL010000364.1:0-1831 GCA_964605635.1 uncultured Woeseiaceae bacterium | reverse complement strand
GACGCGTAAATGATTGCCTCGATCGCACCCGCCACTCGCAGCGGTTGCGTGAGCGGCTCGCTGTCGAAAATCAGCAGGTCCTTGCGTTCTGCAAGGGACTGGTAATCGTGCGGTCCGAAAGTCGGGTAAGGGTCCAGGACCGGGTCGCCCGGATCGGCGGTGAATGAACTGCTGGTCGGTGCGCCGGGTGCCAACTCAGTCTCTACAGGCCGCAGCGTTCCTCGCCCCGGCAAATCGTCGCCCGCACGCCCGAGATAAAACGATTCGAACCGGGCTCCCGCGGGCGGCCACTGTTCGGCGCCGTGCCAGCGGTTCTCACCCATCACGAAAAAGCGGACCGGATCATCGCTGGCGTAGCGATTCTGCCTGCCGCGCAGGTAGTAATCGAAAAAATCGAGAATCTCGTCGTTGTAGTCGATCGCGGCTGCCGGGCCGAAGTCAATTGCTCCTGCCTGCGTGGACATCGTGGCGGCCACGCCGTGCGTCCAGGGGCCGAGGAGCAAATGGTTGCCGTGCCGTTTACCGGACTGGCGTGCCTGCATGAGACCATTGAAATTCGTGACCGCTCCTTCCGGGCCGTAGGCTTCGTCGTGCCAGCCACTGACATTCAGCACTGCGGCGGCCACCTCGCCGTGGCGTCCACGAATTTCGGCCCAGTCCCACCAGGCGTCTTCCGGCGGATGCCGCAGCCATTCAAAATAGTATGGCGCCTCGTCACGCAGATGCGGCAGGCCTGCCAGCGGCAGCCAGTTGCGGTACTCGGCAGCGACCGACGGCCAGGTCCGCTCTGCCTCGTCACTGTCGCGAATCCCCGGCAGACCCAGTCGTTCGCGCGCATCGGGCGCGATATTCACGTAGATCCACGGCAGCCATGACAGATCAAAGATGCCGTTCATGTAGAAGAAATTGCGCGGCGATGAGAACGTCATGGCCGGCGCCATAGCCACGAGGTGAGGCGGGGATTCCAGTGCGGCGAGCCATTGCACAGCGCCGGGATAGGACAATCCCCAGGTTCCCACTACACCGTTTGACCAGCTCTGCGCCGCGGCCCATTCGATTGTATCGTAGCCGTCCTCGCCCTCGCTGCGATAGGGAACGAAAAGCCCCTCGGATGCGTACCGACCGCGGACATCCTGCAACAGGACGGCGTAGCCGCGCGCCACGGCATCGAGGTGCGTATCGTAGGATTCAGCAGCGGCATTCTTGTCATACGGGGTGCGGTAGACCAGCACCGGAAACTCCCCGGATTCTTTCGGCCGGTATATGTCGGCGCGCAGGATCACGCCGTCACGCATAGCAACGGGCACGTCGCGCTCGATAATGATATCGCCGGCATGCGCTGCATTGTCGGTCGTTTCGGGAACACCGGAATCGCCGCAGGCAGCGAACGCCAACAAAACAACAGGAATTGCGAACATGCGCCCGAGGGAAGAGATGCTTGCTGTTACCACCCTGACCTGCGCGATCGCCGCCGCGGTATGTTCGTGTTTCATGCTGCGAATCTCATATGGTGAAACCTTGCACCGTGCGTGTTTTGGAAATCACTATGCTGACGGCTTGGCTGAAAGCTGGACACAGCAGTGAGCGCTATCGTGAACGAACGTGCCGCGGCTTTGCGGACGATCGGGCGATTAATCTGCCTGATCATTTGCACGACCACAACTGCATCGGTGACGGCCGGCGCAGCACCCGGCTATGAGCACTTCGTTACCGGCAACCCTCTCGACGTCGTGACAAAAACGACCGGCCTGATTGTATTGCAGGGTGGTGGCGATGACGTCGATATGAACTACGTTCGCATGGGTGAAAAATCGGGTGGCGGCGACTTTGT
>CAZSDL010000363.1:0-1831 GCA_964605635.1 uncultured Woeseiaceae bacterium | reverse complement strand
CTAGCAGTCTCAGGCAAGAATGTCACCGGCCGGCTCGATGAGTTTCGCCCCTTGGTTTGCGGCCGAGTTGACGCGACGGCTTACCGGCCATGCACGAAACCGCGGGGCATTTGCCGTTACGTCGGCGAGTAGCGCATTGTCGCCGGAAAGCCAGCGCTCCGCAGCAGCAGGGTCAAGTACGACCGGCATGCGGTGGTGTATTGCGGCCATGAATTCGTTCGCAGCAGTCGTGATGATTGTCGAGGTCTGTAGCGACTCGCCGGTTTCGCGATCCTTCCAGGACTCCCACAACCCGGCGAAAGCGAACGGTTCTCCGCTTGCCAGTGAAACGAAGTAAGGCGTTTTGCCGGACGCTTCCGCGCGCCACTCGTAGAAGCCGTCAGCGAACACAAGACAGCGGCGTTTCGCGTACGCGGCCCGAAAGGACGGCTTCTCGGCCACCGTTTCGGCCCGGGCATTGATCATTCGGCTGCCGATCGCCGGGTCCTTTGCCCAGAATGGCACGAGGCCCCAGCGCAATAACGAAACCTCGCGCTCTCCATTCGCGTCTTGCCGGCCCGCTGCTATGTCCTGGGTCGGCGCAACGTTATAACGCGCATCGATTTCGATGGTGCTTCTGAAGCCGAACAGCGCCGCCGTCGCTTCAGTTGGGGAATAGAATGCAAATCGACCACACATAACTTGAATCCTGCCTCATTCCCGGATGCCTACGCCCCTGTTCATCAAGACAAGGGCTACAGTGAACAACCCGGCCACGAACAGTATGACGATCAAATACGCATGCCGAATGTCAATATCCGAAGTGCCGAGGATGCCGTAACGAAACGCATTCACCATGTAGAGAATCGGGTTTGCGAGTGACACTTTCTGCCAGAACTCCGGCAGCAGGGATATGGAATAAAACACCCCGCCGAGATAGGTGAGCGGTGTCAGCACAAAGGTCGGGATGATCGAAATATCGTCGAATTTCCTGGCAAATAAAGCGTTGATAAAGCCGGCCAGCGAGAACACCACGGACGACAACAAGACCATCGAGACCGTTATGAGTGCATGCTCGACGTGCAAGCGGGTAAAGGCCAGCGCGATCAGCGTGACCATGGAGCCGACCAGCAGGCCGCGGACGACACCGCCAGCGACATGGCCGATGATGATCGTTGCATTCGACATCGGCGAGACCAGCATTTCCTCGATATGCCGGCCGAATTTCGCACCAAAGAACGACGAGACGACATTGCCGTAGGAGTTGGTGATAACCGCCATCATGATCAGGCCCGGCGCGATGTATTGCATGTAGTCGTAGCCGTCCATGGTGCCGATGCGGCGCCCGATCAGGTTACCGAAGATGATGAAGTAGAGCGTCATCGTGATGGCCGGCGGCACGATTGTTTGTACCCAGATGCGAATGACGCGAATGAACTCTTTCGCGATCACGGTTTTGAACGCTACCCAGTTGACGGCCAGGTTCATGCGTTATCCGCCGGTATGAGCGGCGCATCGCCCGCGGCCGGCTGCTTGTTCTCGACCAGCCCCATGAACAGCTCCTCGAGCCTGTTGGCTTTGTTACGCAGGCTCAGGATCCGGATGCCACGCACACTGAGAAGTTCGAACAGTCCATTCAGGTCGTGTTGGCTATCGACAGCAACTTCGAGGTCGCCGTCGGCGCGCAGCCTGGTTTCGAAACCCTGCAGCGCCGGCGCTTGCCCGAGCGGCTCGCGCAATGTGAGGACGAACACCTCGCGCTGCAGCTTGCGGAGTATGGTGCTCATGCGAGCGTTCTCGATAATGGTACCGCCATCGATGATGGCGACGTGCCGGCAAAGGCTTTCAGCCT
>CAZSDL010000362.1:0-1841 GCA_964605635.1 uncultured Woeseiaceae bacterium | reverse complement strand
ACAGGCGGTTGATTGTCTGTGGGAACGGGATGCTATGGGTTAGGTGGTCACCGGCCGACAAAATTTTGCACCGGATTGCCGACCGTACGCCGGTTCGGCGCTTGCGCAAGAGAATTTGCGCGAACGTTCGGCGAAGTGCTGATCAAAACGGGGTCTCGGCGTCGTTCCGACCATTGCGACAACGAGGATACAGCGGCGCGAACCCTCACTTGCTCTGGTAGAATGCCGCGCCCCTCCGCAACAGGCGCGCCCGCTCCATGAATGTACGTACCCGCTTTGCTCCGAGCCCTACCGGCGTGCTGCATATCGGCAGTGTCCGCACCGCGCTTTTTTGCTGGCTTTATGCCAGACATCGCGGTGGGCAGTACGTGCTGCGCATCGAGGATACGGACCGCGAGCGCTCCACGGCGGAGAATGTCGACGCAATACTCGACGGTCTGGCGTGGCTCGGCATCGACGCCGACGATGGGCCGTATTACCAGTCGCAGCGCTTTGATCGCTACCGGGAGGTGATCGACGAGTGGCTGGAATCGGGCCGGGCCTACCAGTGCTATTGCAGTCGCGAGCGATTGGCTACGTTGCGCGAGCGGCAGATGACGGCCGGCGAGAAAACCCGCTACGACGGTCATTGTCGGTATCGGGAAGAGCCGGTTGCGGGCGTCGAACCGGTCGTACGATTTCGCAATCCCCCAGATGGGGAGGTAGTGGTCGATGATCTGGTGCGCGGCCGCGTCGTGTTCAGCAACACTGAGCTTGACGATCTCATCATCGCCCGTTCCGACGGCACGCCAACTTACAACTTCACGGTCATCGTCGACGATCATGACATGGCTATCACGCACGTCATTCGCGGCGACGATCATCTGAACAATACGCCGCGGCAGATGAACATGCTGGCGGCGCTCGGGGTTGCGCCGCCGCATTATGCGCACCTGCCGATGATTCTCGGCGCAGATGGCGCCAAGCTGTCGAAAAGGCACGGTGCAGTTGATGCCCGTGACTACAGGGAGCAGGGTTACCTGCCGGAGGCGCTGCTCAACTACCTCGTGCGCTTGGGCTGGTCACACGGTGACCAGGAGGTGTTTTCGATCGAGGAGATGATCTCTCTGTTCGACATCGCCGATGTCAATCAGTCGGCCTCGGCATTTAATCCGGAAAAGCTACGCTGGCTGAACCAGCAGTACATTATGAGGACGTCTGCAGAGCGCTTGGGTCGTGATCTCGTGCCATTTCTCAAGAAGCTCGGTATCGATCCGGCCAATGGTCCGATTCCGGAGCGGGTCGCCGAAGGTTTCCGAGAGCGAGCCGAGACACTGGTCCAAATGGCCGAGAGCAGCCGCTACTGCTACGAGGATTTTGACGAAATCGATGCCGGGGCGGCAAAGAAGCAGTTGCGCCCTGTTATCTTTAAGCCCCTGCAGGCGGCCCGCGACTCGCTGGCCGCACTCGCTCGCTGGGAGCGGACAGCAATCGCGTGCGTTATCGATGAGGTCGCGGCACAACATGGCATCAACATGGGCAAGCTTGGGCAGCCGATTCGCGTAGCTGTAACCGGCGCAACCGTGTCACCGCCGATCGACGTCACCCTCGAACTGGTGGGTCAGCAGCGCGCGATTGCCAGACTTGACCGGGCGCTGGACCTGATAAAGGCGCGCAAGGAAAGCGCCGAGAACTGAATATTGACAGCCTCGCAGCAGGCAACGGGGAACGATTGTCGCCTTGCTTGACACCCGCATGAGTGCCACTTAAAGTGCCCGGCTCCGTGGGGCCATAGCTCAGCTGGGAGAGCGCTTGCATGGCATGCAAGAGGTCGGCGGTTCGATCCCGCCTGGCTCCACCAC
>CAZSDL010000361.1:0-1865 GCA_964605635.1 uncultured Woeseiaceae bacterium | reverse complement strand
GTTCCAACCTCCCAAACGGCGCATGCTCGGTATCGACGGTTACCACGTCGAGCCTGGAAAGACCGAGGACTTCCGCTGTAATCGACGACGGCGTCTTGATAAATGTTCCTATCATTGCCTCGCCGTTAATCAGGCGATTGCGAAATGAAACGTGGCGTTGACCCATGTGCTATCCCCAGAGCCTGTCACTGGCAATAGCCGCACCTTCGGCCATGCTTTTCAACTTGGCGTACACGATATCCTGATCGACTGAGCCGAAACCCGCAAATGTCGAGAAGCCACAATCGGTACCGGCGATCACCCGTTCGCGCCCAACAATATCTGTGAAACGACAGATTCGCTCGGCGACGAGCTTCGGGTGTTCGATAAAATTCGTGGTGGAGTCAAGCACGCCCGGTATCAGTATCAGGTCGTCGGGCAATTTGATCTGCGCGAAGACCTGCCACTCATGGGCGTGCCTTGGGTTGGATGATTCGAAAAGCAGTGCACCGACATTGGCACGCAGTGCTATCGGTAGCACCATGTCCATCGGTGCATCGTGGTGGTGCGGACCTTCGTAATTGCCCCAGCAAACGTGCAGGCGCACTCGATCCTTTGGAATTCCTTGCAGCGCATGGTTGAGTGCATCCACGTGCTGTGCGGCACATTTCTGATACTCGGCGTCTGATTTGCCCTTGAACAGCATGTGCCGGCCAAGACCGAGATCCGGAGAATCCAGTTGCAGTACCAGGCCGGCATCGACAATCGCGCGGTATTCGGCGGCCATGGCGTTGGCCAATGCCTCCAGGT
This sequence comes from uncultured Woeseiaceae bacterium, assembly GCA_964605635.1. Classification (GTDB taxonomy): domain Bacteria; phylum Pseudomonadota; class Gammaproteobacteria; order Steroidobacterales; family Woeseiaceae; genus IDS-8. Next base: position 1,076 of record CAZSDL010000361.1, on the reverse strand, counting down.
AAGCCTCGTGACTCGGGTAGTAACGGTTTGGCTGAAACAATGCGATGACACCAGGTGATGCGGCATTCATGAAGCCCTCAACGGGCGAATGCGCGGACATGGCTGCCAGCATGTTGGCGATGTCTTCATTGACGGGTCGCATATCCTTGACCTTGATGTCAGCAACACAACACGGTCTCCGATAGCTTGGTGTTCCGCCCGATGCGGCCTGGCGTTTGAGAAAGTCCGGAAACGCTTCCAGGTCGCTCGGCGGTGAACGCTTGCTGTCGCCGTCGAAGCCGCTGATCCGGTCCTTGATATAGGTCGCGTAACTTATCTTGCTCATTTCGCCGTCGCTCACAATGTCGACACCATTCTCGACCTGCCGCGCAACGACGGCGTCCACAGCGTCACGAATTGTGGCTGCGGCGTTCTTGACGACTGCGCCTTTTTCAAGCGCGAATACAGTGTCAGTAACGTCCTTTGAGCGCGGCAGGCTGCCGACGTGGGTGGTCAGGATTCTTTGTGCACTGCTCTTCATCGTTTTTCCTTGTCCAGGCGCAGGGTTTTTTACTCGGCAAGCAGCGCCTGCAGCGCCTGGGTAACTTCTTCTGGCTGCTCCAGCGGTGACATATGTCCGCATTGCCTGATGATTCGCAATCGCGCATGCGAAATTCTCGCCGCCATCAGTTCGTGATATTCGACAGGGCACAGCGAGTCTTCGTCGCCGCACAGGACCAGGGTCGGGCAGCGAATGTCCGGCAGTGTGGGCACGCTGTCGCAGCGGTCGCGCAGTGCCAGTGACTGGCGATGAAACACGTCGGGACCAAGGTCGAGCGCCATGTCGAGGATTGTCTGCAGCAACTCAGGATCATTGCGATGCTTTTCTGCGAGATACAAGGGTTTGAGCGACTCGATTGCGAGTTGCCGGAGCCTGCCGGCGGTCGCTTCTTTGATTTGATCGAGACGCATCGACTGTCGCTCCGCTGTTTCCGCGTGCGGATTAGTGTCGAGCAGTGCCAAATGAGTCACTCGCAGCGGCACCTGGCGCATTATTTCGAAGGCGAGAATACCGCCCATGGAGAGCCCGGCCATTG
>CAZSDL010000360.1:0-1866 GCA_964605635.1 uncultured Woeseiaceae bacterium | reverse complement strand
CGCATGATCCGCCTCTCAGTCGGCATCGAAGACATCGACGACCTGATCGCCGACCTCGACCAAGCCCTGGGCGATTAGGGACAGTGGCACTCGGTTAGCGTTCATTGGTGGCTCTAATCGGTCTCGACCGCCGGGGAACCCTTTGACGCAATGGCTCCCTTCGGTCCGCTTTATTTGCGCCAAAGGGTTCCCCACCGGTCGAGACCTTGCGTCGTGGTGTGGCTGCGGCACGCAAGCGGCAGCCTTGATGGCACCTCGTCCTCAAAACCTGCCGGGTGCGGGGACGCTTCCAGGCCTGGGCTTTGGGAGGTCCTTTGGCGGAAATAAAGCGGACCGAAGGGAGCCATTCCGTCAAAGGACCTCCCGAAGACCAGGCCCTCTCGCAAACGCCAAATCAAAGGGCCTTACCAAGCAGCATTATCCTTGGGAACGCATTCAGCCGACGATCAAGAAGAAAGCGCGGCGAGCTGGTCGGCTTGGTACTCGTTGATGAGGGGTTCGACGACGAGATCGAGGTCGCCTTCGAGGACGGCGTCGAGCTTGTAGACGGTGAGGTTGATGCGATGGTCGGTGACGCGCCCCTGGGGGAAGTTGTAGGTGCGAATTCGTTCCGAGCGGTCGCCGGAGCCGACCAGCAGTTTTCGCTCGAGCGCCTGCTCGGACTCCCGGCGTGACAGTTCTGCATCCAGAAGTTTTGCCTGCAGCAAAGACATGGCGCGGGCGCGATTCTTGTGTTGTGAGCGTTCGTCCTGGCATTCGACGACGATGCCGCTGGGCAGGTGGGTAAGGCGGACGGCGGAGTCTGTTTTATTGACGTGCTGGCCGCCGGCGCCCGATGCGCGGTAAGTGTCGACACGCAGGTCATTGACGTTGACTTCGATTGCTTCCATTTCATCGGGTTCGGGCAGTACGGCGACCGTGCAGGCAGAGGTGTGAATGCGGCCCTGGGATTCGGTGTCGGGAACGCGCTGGACGCGATGCGCGCCGGATTCGAACTTGAGCCGTGCATAAATATTGTTGCCCGAGACTTTGCTTACAACTTCGCGGTAACCGCCGTGTTCGCCCTCGCGGGCGCTGAGAATTTCGAGGTGCCAGCGCATGCGTTCCGCGTAGCGCGCGTACATGCGAAAAAGGTCACCGGCGAAAATCGCTGCTTCGTCGCCACCGGTGCCGGCACGAATTTCCAGGAATACGTTGCTGTTGTCGCGGGGATCTGACGTTATAAGTGATTTCTGCAGTCGAAGTTGCAACGCGCTGCGACGTTCCTCGAGTGCTTCAAGCTCGTCTCGGCCCATCTGCCGTATCTCGCGATCCGGATCGCGGGTCATTTCCTCGGCTGCAGCTACTTCGTTGGATAGCTTCTCGTATTGGCCGAACAGCTCCACGATTGGTTCAAGCCGTGCATACTCGCGCGACAGCTCGCGAAAGTGATTCTGGTCGGCAATCGTCGACTGTTCCGACAGGAGCCCGGACAGCTCCTCGAAACGTTCGCGGGTCGTCTGCAGCCGGTTGACGATTGCCTTTTTCATGCCTTGTCATCGTCCTGCGGATCGTCGCGATCAAGGCCGAACAACTGTCGCGCCATTTCGATGAACTCGATGTTCGATGTTTCGCCCGCCTCACGAAGCCGCACGGTTGGCTGGTGCAACAGCTTTTTCAGCAATGCGGCCGTCACGTAGTCGAGCACTTCGTCCATTGGTGCTCCTTTCGCCAGCCGACGCCTTGCCTGACGCAGGACCTCGTCGCGGATGAAGTCGCCACGGTCGCGCAGGGATGTAATTACCGGAGCGATCGCCTTGCTGCGCTCGATGTTGAGATAACGCTGAATTTCGTCGTTGAGGATACGGTTGGCGTCCTCGGCCGCGG
>CAZSDL010000359.1:0-1876 GCA_964605635.1 uncultured Woeseiaceae bacterium | reverse complement strand
TTCGCCCAGCGAATGAAATCGGCGACGATCAGGAAGTAGCCGGCGAACCCCATGTTGCAGACGACGGTTAATTCGTCCTTGAGACGTGCGCGGTACGGGGCAATTACGCGGTCAGCTTCCGCGTGCGATAGTTGCTCGAACCGGATCTTTCGCTCCAGGAAGCGTTCCAGACCGGCCGTCGCTTCAGATTCAAGAAACTTTGCTTCTGTCTGGCCGCCGGGGACCGGAAACACCGGCAGAAAGCTCGCTCCCAGTTTCAGATCGAGATTGCAACGGCGCGCAATTTCTACGCTGTTGTCCAGTGCTTCCGGCAGATCGCGGAACAATTCCGCCATGTGCTCGCTGCTCTTCAGGTATTGCTCGCGGCTGTAGACGCGAGGTCGTTCCGCGTCACCGAGTGTTCGGCCCACATTGATACAGACGCGGGCTTCATGCGCTTCGAAGCCATCGGCGTCCAGGAAACGCACATCATTGCTGGCGACGACCGGCACCCCTTCTTCGGCGGACATGGCCAGCGCGAGTTGTATCCAGGATTCCTCGCCGGGCCTCCCCGTCCGCGTAAGCTCCAGGTAAAAGCGATCCTCGAACAGTGCCAGCCACGCAGCGAGGCGTTCGCGCGCAGCCTCTGCATGGCCGCCGAGGGAAGCGCGCGCAATATCGCCGTGCAAGCTGCCGGACAGCGCAATGAGTCCCCGGCAATTGTCAGCACTGAGCCAGTCCCGCTGCACGGTGGGAATGCCACGCTGCTGGCCTTCCAGGTAGGAGCGCGTGATAAGGCGGGTCAGGTTGCGATAGCCGGCCAGGTCCTGGCAGAGCAGCACAAGTCCGTCGCTGCGGCCGGGTTCAGCCGGGTCGGCGACACGCAGATCGACACCGACCACCGGCTTGACTCCCGCCGTCACAGCGCGCCGGTAGAACTTCACCAGGCCAAACAAATTGCCCTGATCGGTCAAGGCAACCGCCGGCATCTGTTGTGCCACACATTTGTCCATCAGCAGCGGAATGCGCACAGTGCTGTCCACGATCGAATACTCGGTGTGCACATGCAAATGCACGAAGGGCCGCACAGGCTGCGACGATTTGCTCACACCGTCTGTTTGGGGCGAGAGTTGCGCCGATGTGCGATTGACCGGTGGCTCCCGCACGTCAAGCGAAACCGCTGCAAGGGCGAAAGCTCAGGCGATGTTGCCGGCAGGGCCCAAGCCGCGAGAGTGCTGCCCGGTGCTGTTGCGTGCCGTATCCTTTGTGACACGCGAATCCGTATTGCGGATAAATGCAGTCCAGTGCCTGCATCATGCGGTCGCGGTGCACCTTGGCAATAATCGATGCGGCACTGATAGCAGCAATTGTGCGATCGCCGCCAACAATCGCGCTGCCGGCCAGGAGCGTGCCGCCGAAGGTCAGCTCCGGGAGGCGGTTACCGTCAATTTCCACCGCAACCGGGCGCAACCGCAAGCCCAGGATGGCGCGGCGCATGGCCAGGAACGTTGCCTGCAAAATGTTGATGCGATCGATTTCCGCGGCATCAGCCCAGGCCACTGCAAAGGCCAGAGCCCGCGCCTCGATGAGAGTGGCCAGTCGTTGGCGACAGGCCGCGCTGAGCGTTTTGGAGTCGGCCAGGCCGGCTATCGGGCGGCGCGGATCGAGGATGACGGCTGCAGCCACCACAGGGCCGGCCAGGGGACCACGACCGGCTTCATCGATGCCTGCAACGGGCTCCGCTGTCATTCCGAACATAGAGTGCAATGCCTTCGCTCGCGAGGTAACCGGCTGGACCCGACCATTGGGTCGACATTTCATGAGGTTCCACTGGCATTGCCGCCACGTGCCAGTTCGAGCACCGCGCTTGCCGCCAGCCGGTCCGCCCCCTGGGCCA
>CAZSDL010000358.1:0-1878 GCA_964605635.1 uncultured Woeseiaceae bacterium | reverse complement strand
ACGCCTGCGATGGTTTGCATCATCCGCCCATAGCGGTATCCGAGCCCCTGGCGATAGATCGTCTTCATCCTGCCGACATTGGAGGTGCCGAATTGCGCCAGTGGTATGTCCTCTTCCTTCGGTAACCGACACGGCATGCTCGTTGCCCACAGTAGTTCGTCTCCGAGCCGCTTGTAGGTGAACTGATGGATATCGCAAAGGAAGCGTAGCGTTTCCCAGGTTTGGGTGAACGCCGGCGTTACAAATTCGAGCAGGGATTCGGAAAAATCAGTGGTGATGAAGCGACTGCTTAACGCAGAACCGAGGGCCTCGGGATGCGGCTTGTCGGACAACATCCCGTCGGGCGCTACCCGCAATGCTTCTTTCTCAACGCCTTTCAATCCACCGCAAAGCGTCTCCGCCGGACTCGAATTGACCAGCCTGCCAATGCGCTTGTCGAATGTTGTCGTCAATTGGGGAGTACTCCGGCAATCCGGCCGGCTCGGGCCCGGCTTGAGTACCGCGGTCGATGCGCCCAGCACCAACGCTGCCACGTTACTCAAGGCCCGGACTATACAGACGGCCCTGATGGCTGCCAACGGGACGTTTCCCGGCTGCGGAAGGAACGACTGCCGTCCCCGGCGGGTCAAAATGTGCTAGAAACTGACTCATCATGCTGCAAGCCGTTCGAAACCTATGAGAAAAACAGGCGTAAGGATTTCTGTTGCCTCTATTCTGCTGGCTGTGTGCCTGGTCGCGAGCAATCCGGCGCATGCATTGCGCTGCGGCAGCAAACTGGTGCTCGATGGCATGCTGGAACAAGAGGTCATCAGACATTGCGGCGAGCCGACTGCGATTCGCCACCTCGGCTACGTGGTCCGCTCATTCAATCCCATGACACGCCATAACCTCTCAGGCCTGCAAATCTACCGCTACGGTCAAGGCAACTACTACCACGAAGTTCCCGTCACGGTGTTCGTCTACAATTTCGGTCCGCGAAAGCTCATGCGCAAGCTCAGGTTCGAAGGTGGGATGCTTACCGATATAGAAACGCTTGGCTACGGTTATCTCGAGGACAAAAACTAGGCCGTCGAACTGCCAATCCCTTCACACTCCGGCAGCGGTGGATGGGCTATCGTGAAGCACTTGCCGGCCCTTCGGCCGGCTCCAGACTGTAATTCCGGAGTTCCGCTGCATGAACCAGCTTTTGAGACGTCGATTGCGAGACAAGCCAAGTGGCCCGGCCACTTTGATCAGCGAGGGCTGCAAGATCACGGGAACGCTTTCAGGGAGCGGCGACTTTATGATCAGCGGCGAAGTCGAAGGTGACTGCGACCTGTCCGGCTCCGTATCGATCACGCGCCAGGGCATATGGAAAGGCAAGCTGAAAGCGCGTTCAGTCATTATTGCCGGTACCGTCGATGGAGACATCGTGGCGAACGGTCGCGTCGAGATTGGCGACACGGCCCGCATTACCGGCACAGTCAGCGGTGAGGCAATCGCCGTTGCGGAAGGCGCAGTTGTCGAAGGATCCATGAAGACTACCGGCCGCGCCGCACCCACAGAGTTTGTCGAGAAACGGGGATCGAGCGACGGCGATCACGGCGACCATTGATTCAGCGGTAGCTCGCCGGTCTCAGAATCCGTCCGGTTCGAGAGTGATTTCGACGCGATTGTTTGCAAGGGCGACTTCGTTCCATTCGCCAGCCGAAACTCCCGCTATCAAGGGCGGATAGTCGATCACCGGGGCAGCATTGCCACGGGCAGTGACAACGTATCGAATTTGCCCGGCGGTCTGTTCCTCGATGATATTCAGAAAGTTGGCGAACGCCACCGATTGTCGCGAGGCGAAGGCCAGCGCATCATCGCTGCCAAGGCCGATTCTTTCGCAGTCCCTGG
>CAZSDL010000357.1:0-1884 GCA_964605635.1 uncultured Woeseiaceae bacterium | reverse complement strand
CCCGTCACCAGGATAATGCCGTGCGGCTTGTGAATGAGTTCATCCATCACCGCACGCGAGCGATCGTCCATGCCCAGAGAGGTCAGATTGAGTCGGCCGGCCTGCTTGTCGAGCAAGCGCAATACGACGCGTTCGCCATGCCCGGATGGCATCGTGGAGACGCGCACATCCACGGCCCGGCCCGCAATTTTGAGCGAGATGCGACCGTCCTGCGGCAGCCGTTTCTCGGCGATATCCAGTTTTGACATCACCTTGATGCGAGATACGATCAGCGGCGCCAGCGCTCTTCGGGTCTGCAGAATTTCCTGCAACACGCCGTCGATGCGAAAGCGTACGTTCAACCGGTTCTCGTAAGGCTCTATGTGAACGTCGGACGCGTTGTCCTTGACTGCTTCGGTCAATATCGCATTTATGAAGCGGATGATCGGCGCGTCATCGTCACTATCCAGCAGATCGGACGGTTCCGGCAGCTCTTGCGCCACCCGCAACAGATCGGTTTGTTCATCCAGGTCACCGACCATCTGCATTGCTTTGTGGCTGCCCTGCTCATACGTCTGTTGCAGCATGGCATCGAAGGCGGCTGGCGTTACGCGGGTGAGTTTAAGGGGAACGCCGGCAAATCGACGCGCCTCGGCAAGGCTCAGGGGTGATGTCCCGGTACGGTAGACCGTGTCTGCCTTGCCGTTGGTGATTTCCCGAATCAGCACGCCGTGACGCTTGGCGAAAGAAAAAGGCAGAGGACGCGCGTCTGCTCCCGCAACCTCCAGTGGCGGGGGCGCGGTTGCTTCTTCGAGCTCCAGAACGATGTCGTCGCTGTTGCTGACCATCAGTTATCGTCTTGCGACGTTTCGAATCGCTCGTCGACTTCGTCCTGATCACCGAAACCGCCTGCATCCTCAGCCGGTATATACGGTTCGATTTCCGGCAGCATTGGCCGCTCGCTGCGCGGCATCAACGACACGTCGCCGCCAAATCGTCCGCCTATATGCTGCTGCTGCAAATCACGGATGTAATTGTATTTCTGGTTGGTCTCGATGGCCGCGTGGCTTGCGTTGCGCAGTATCTTGGGTCGGATGAATACCATCAGGTTGGTCTTGACCATGCTGGTACTGCGACTGCGAAACAGGTTGCCGAGAATCGGGATACTGCCGAGTACCGGTACCCGCTGATCGCTTTCACGAAGCGTGTCTTCCAGCAAGCCACCGAGAACCAGGATCGCGCCGTCCTCAACGATTACAGTGGTTTCGATAATGCGTTCATTCGTGATCAGGTCCACGGCACCCGAAGCCGCTTGCGCAATACTCGAGATCTCCTGCGAAATCTTCAGGATCAGCGCATTGCCCTCGCTTATCTGCGGGGTAATGACGAGCTTGACGCCAACCTGCTGGCGCTGGATTGTCTGAAACGGATTGACAGCACCGCCCGTGCCCGTGCCCGTGTTCGAGAACGAACCGGTGATAAACGGCACTTCCTGCCCGACGTTGAGGCTGGCTTCCTCGTTGTCCGTGGTGACGATGCTGGGCGTGGAAATGATATTGGTATTGGCATCTCCCTGCAGCGCACGCAGGATCGCCGCAAAACTGGTGCCGGAATCGCTAATCCGCCCGACGCCGAACGTAATACCGTCGCCGATCAGATTGCCGGGATTAGTGGCGCCGCCGCTGATAGCTGAGCCGAGTTGCACGACGCCGGGCCCGAAATCCGGGAAGTTAGTGACGCCGACGGCGTTATTGTCATTGCTGCCATCGAGTGCCCAGGTCACACCAAGTTCGGAAGCGCGATCGGCAGTCACTTCGACGATGATTGCCTCTACGAGTACCTGATCGCGACGAATATCCAGTTTGTCGACGATGCTCATGAGCGAGCGCATCATCTTCGGCGGCG
>CAZSDL010000356.1:0-1888 GCA_964605635.1 uncultured Woeseiaceae bacterium | reverse complement strand
ATCACGTTCCGCTTCTATTTATGATGTCAATCACATTTTTCGAGACAGTCCCGTGATCATGAAGGCTAAGATCCATGCGCATAACCATAGGAATCCAAACTCCCGGCTGACCTTAAGGCATCAGTTGCAGACCGCAGTCTCGTCCGTGCATACGCACCCTTCGCGCTTGGGTTCCAGCGTATTCTGCAATCGCCGACTGCCATCTCCTGGCATTCTGACGCGCACAATCCACCTGCAGAATCGCGCTCGGTGACTCTGGATGCGGCCCGTCGGCAACTCAGCGATTCCGATCACACTTTCACCATCGCGGCTTGACCTGCCCGCTCGGGCTGAATAGTCTACTCAAGTTGTCATTGGTAGTGATTTGTTGCTTTTATTGCCGCACTTGCCACCGGGTGACCACAAATGCTTGCGGGAGTAGCCGGAGAGGACGAACAGGATGTATTGGGCCGCGGGTTTGGTGCTTGCCTTGGGCTTGTCGCTGGTAGTGACAACGCCGGCCCAGGCAACGATCTACCAGGCACATCGGTGCGACAATTGCAGCACGGCTGAGCACATGAAGGGCGTGGCCGTCCAGAACGGAGTTGGTATCCGGTATGTCTACAGCGTACCGAACGGGCAGATCCGAAAGTTCCATGTCGAACGCTGGTGCAGCGACGACCCGCAGAATCTCGATGGGCCGATCGACCGAGACCTGCAAAAGGGAACGAGCGATCAGTCGTCCTGTGCATTGTGGCAGTACGCCGCCAACGAAAGCCCGGCCGAGGCGGACGTCGCCTCGTTCATGATCCAGGTACGAGCGGCCTATCAGGCCTATGGCAACAGCTTCCAGGGGTTCGAACCGCTCCAGTTCTCCGAGCTCGTGCCGCTGCTCGGCCGAACCACGCAGATGAATGCGTACGACTTCGTCAGCGTAAGCAACAACCGGACGACAGTGCTGAACGCTTACGGCGATGCACTCGACATGAGGAACTTCCCGCCTGTCCTCATGAACCTGATGCGACCCGTCATCACGTTTGCGTCCCAGGGCATCGGGATCAATATGAACCTGCAGAACGTCACCGGCCTGCGTTCGAGGCTGACCTTCAACGACGGCTCACAGGTGTTTATGAGGATCGAAAACAGCGATATGGTGGCCTACCTGGATGGCTCAGCCCGCGACGCCAATGGGGCGTTGATTCCCGATCATTCTCATGCCCCAGGTGGCGTAAACCACGACAGACTCGTTGGAACTCACCACACTTCCAACCCCAGCGCTTGGCACGCCTGGGCATCCCAACTAGGAATCCCGGTAACCAGCAGCGGCAACACCGGCGGCTTCCAATGCGGCCGGGTCAATGGCGGACCGATCCACTGCGTCAGAATATGAGCGGCTTGCTCCATCGACACGCTTGTTGACACATCTCGGCGGATAGTCGACCGCTTCTACGCCCATTGAGCGGCGGTACGGGATTGCCCCCGTACCGCCGAAGAACCAATCGGCCGGAAGGCTCGGTTCTTCCCGGCTACGGTTCCGAGCAGCAGTGGACGTGACGCCGGCGCTCGCGACCGATCGAGCTACGCTAGCACCCTGGTTCGGCCGCTCGACACGGTTCGGCGGCCGGACGGCCTGCTCGGGGCGGAAATATTCTCCATTCGTGGTGCGGCCCGTACACAGGCGCTTGCTCGATCGCCGCAACCGGCGCGATTGCCGCATCGCGACCTTGTCACCCGCAAGCGGCGCCCGCTTCACCGGCCTGGCCTGCGCCGGTTGCACGAGGCCGAACGCGGTCAAGAACTGTCCCCGGTCGGACGGCACACTGCAAACAGGTGACCATCGTCACTTCATTTGCTGGGGACTTGCCCGCATGCTGCGGCCTGCTTCAGGATGGGCGGCTGCGGGAACCCG
>CAZSDL010000355.1:0-1888 GCA_964605635.1 uncultured Woeseiaceae bacterium | reverse complement strand
CCTGCAGGGGGTCCGGAGTCGCACCGCGCAATCGCCCGTGATTCGGGCTCCTGCAGGCGTTCTTTTGTGGGAGCGCGCCCTGCGCGCGAATTGGAAAAGGTGTACGTCGCCGCATTCGCGCGCAGGGCGCGCTCCTGCAAAAACCCCGGCCTGGCCGGGGTTTTCGTTTCAACGGATTGCCAATCGGCCAATCAATTCATGCGGTACTGCACTTCCAGTCCGTAAACCCGGCCCTTGTTGAGCGGCGAGAACGTAGCTTGGGGGCCCGCCAGGCTCGGCACCGGAAACGCGGGGCCACCAGGGAAGTTCGCTGGCAACTGCGTGTCGCCACCGATCGTCACTTCGTCTTTCAGGTTTTTGCCGAACGCTGAAACGGTAAGCTGGTCATCCATGAAGCCCAGGCTGACATTGACGTTGAACATGTCAGCCGCACGCAGAAAACCCCGGTTGTTGTCGGTATAGGCATTCGGGTCGCGACGATAGCCACTGCCCTGCACCGTAAATGTGCCCTGCTCCCACTGACGCTGCCAGGTGAGCTGGGCGCCGTAAGACCACGGTGCCAGACGAGGAATCTTGAGTTCCCTGTCAGCCGCGTCGATGACGCCGTCTCCGTTCAGATCGAAGCGCACTTCATCGTAGCTGCCATCGACGTATCCGACGCTGGATTGCAGGAACAGTGAATCCGTAATCGACCAGCCGATCTCGGCGTCAAAGCCCGTAATCGTGGCGTCTGCGGTATTGCGGATCAACTGCTGTACACCGACCACCGGATCGGACAGGTTGATTTCGCGCTGCATGTCGCTGAAGCTGTTATGAAACGCCGCGGCGTTGATTCGCACGCGACCGTCAGCAAAGTCTTTCTTCAGGCCGACCTCGTAGCTGGTCAGTTCCTCCTGGTCGAAAGGTACGTTGGCAATTGCTACCGCCGTGTGCCGCATGTTGTAGCCGCCGCTGCGGAAACCCTTGGTCCAGAACGCGTACATCATGGTCGTATCGTCCGGCGATATCTGCAGGCCGATCTTCGGCGTGAACGCATTCCAGGTTCTCTTATCGTCCAGGTCGAAACTGGCGCAGCCGACACCCAGCAGGCACTGGTTGAAGAACAGACCGGAAATCTGAGCGTCTTTTTTCTCCCGGTCGTAACGCGCACCGAGGTTCAGCGTGATCTCATCCGTCAGTACGACGTCAGCCTGAGTAAAGATGCCGAGCGATGACATGTCCTGGAAGCCGCCGCCGGTGATATCCAGACCGGCTGGCGGAATGAGGCGCTGCTCGAAATATGCGAGCCTCTGTTCCAGATAGAAAATGCCGCTGGTCAGGTAGACATTGGAAAACGACCCGGAGTAGCGCAGCTCATTGGACCACTGGCTTTGGTCCGTGTCAGAAAACGCATGAAAGACGAAGAGGGGCGACGAATCGATATCGCCCAAGGTATTGTTCTCGTAATTACGGTAGCCCAGTACGTTGACGATCTGTCCCTCGCCGAAATTGACGTCCCAGGAAGTCTCGAGTATCGCCTGGTGCCATTGGGCATCGTAGAAACCGGGCTCGTTGATGGAGAAATCAAAACTGTCGGCACGGAACAGGCCGTCGTTTTGGGCAGCCGGCCCGTCGCCTTCCGAATCGCCGTGTTCGTAACGTAGCACCATGTCGAAACGGTCGCTGGGCGTCAGATCAAAGGCTGCGCGCACCAGTGTTGTCTCCGCGGCGCCATGGTCTTCACCGTTGAATAGATTGGTGTGCCAGCCGTCATCGTTATTGTGATAAACGGCGATCTTCGCGCCGGCCGCGTCGCTCAATGGCCCCGAGACGACAGCCGAGTAGTACTGGTTGTTACCGGTTTCACCGGCGACTTTGGCGTTGATGCTCAGCTCGTCACCCGGCCGGG
>CAZSDL010000354.1:0-1945 GCA_964605635.1 uncultured Woeseiaceae bacterium | reverse complement strand
CGCGCTTGCCCTTGGAGAAATCGTCCCGGTTGCGAATGGTATGCCATGCCCGGCAGAAGTGGCGAAAGCCGCGATCAGCGGTCCATTTGAAACGTTTATCGCGGCTGTAGCCTGTCCTGAGCTCCGTCGAAGGGCCGGTCCTACCTGAAGCCGACGATCGTCCCATTGCACCAATGCCGCGCCAAGTTCGCACGGCCACCTGCTCCAGGCGGTCAGCCAGCGGTCGTGTGTCACGCATGTCCTGAAGGCTACGCATCCCTTCGTGGTACATCTGCTGGTCCGTCATGGTGACCCAATGGTGTCAGTCGTCACTGGGGAATGGCCCGCGGGCCTCTATGCAGCGCGCCCTATTTCCCGCCCACGACGCGTGCGATCCGGTCCTGATCAGCGTACCTGTCGAGGCCAGTGAAGACGGCCGCAACATCCGGGTGGGCCATGAGTTCTTCCATCGCAACGCGGCCCACGACCTCGAAAGCCAGGGAAACAGAGGACGCGCCGTGCTCAGCGACCATCGCGGATATCTCGATCGGGCAGTCATCTGCGATCAAGCGAGTGATAAGAGCGCCCGCCAGCACGTTGCTTTCTTCATCAGCCTCAGCTGAGGCGTTGGCCAGGTACCGAATCTCGGGATGCTTTGACATCGCCAGGAACAACCACTTCGCCAGATCCTTGCGATCGCGACCGCTTGTACTGTCTCTCAGGCAGGTCGACGCCGCTTCGACGGAAGAGCTTCCGTGCGCGACAGGCGCTATGGCAAGAAAAACTGCAAAACAACTGAAGAGCAAGCGATTCATTTGTCAGTATCCTCAAGAGAGAACGGTTGCGGTAGAGAGCGATGACCAGCCGTGAAGATTCGCAAAGCAGCCAACGCTACTGAAAGGAGACCTCATCTCAATTGCTGCGGTCGTCGTGTGGTGACATGTTAGCTCGTCCCTATGGTCTGCTTGGAGGAACGAACTCATCAAACGGCAGGCGACAGCTGCGATCAGCAGTTCGATTGAAACGTCTTTCGCGGCATTCGCCGCTCCTACATGAAGCCGTCGATCGTCCCATCGCATTCAATGCCGCACCTCTGGCGCCCACGGTGTGCACCTGCCAGAGCCTTGCCGGGTAGGAGCGGCGAGAGCCGCGATCAACGGTCCATGTGAAACGTCTATCGCGGTTGAAGTCTGTCCTGAACTCCGTCGAAGGACCGCTCCTACACTGACAGCACCTTGCAGCTTCTAGGCGGGCACAACGCGAAACGCTTCGGCGCTGGCTTTGGCGGGCGGGAGCAGACGGTCGGTCTCGCGTCTTACCGCGGCATAGCACTCGCATGAACGCCGCTCGAGGCCGGCGCGATCAATCGCCCGGATGATGCCGTCGTCGTAATCGACGAGGCCAGCCGCTTCCAGTTCGGCGGCGGCGGCGCCCGCTTCGGGGCCGGTGATGCCGAGCATGTTGCCGATCAGGTTCTCAGTCATTTCGATGCGATCGCCGGGCAGCCGGTCCAGACTCATCAGCATCCAACGGCACAGCTGCTGGTCAAGCGTGTGGTGGCGATTGCAGGCCGCGGTCTGCACCATCTGATCAATCAAGGTCAGCGAAAACGCAAGCAGGTTCTGGCTGAAGCCCTGACCGCGCTCGAACTCGGAAATCAGGGCCGCTGCAGGCATCCGGTAGGCGTGGCCGGCATTCTGCACCACTGCCCGGCTCATGGCGGAGTTGCCGCCCATGAACAGGGCGATGCCGACCATCCCTTCGTTGCCCACCACCGCAATCTCCGCCGACGCGCCGTTCTCCATTGCGTACAGCAGCGAGACGATGCAATCGATCGGAAAGTAGGCGTGGCTCATCACCTCGCCGGCTTCATAAAGCACCTGCCCGAGTTCCAGAGGCTTGCTGCATCCTCAACGTCCGGATCAAAGCGAACCGCGATGCGGCTTCGGCCTGAGCGATCTGCTAG
>CAZSDL010000353.1:0-1961 GCA_964605635.1 uncultured Woeseiaceae bacterium | reverse complement strand
GGCCCATAGCCAGCACGATGCGAGACAAGCCGAGGATCAGGTTTAGCAACACACCGAGCATGGCAGCTACAGCACCGATGGCAACAACAAGAGTGAGCCCGGGAACGCCCAAGGCTGCAGCGGCGGTTTCCAGAGGCGTTGCGCTCGCGGTTGCTGCGGCGCCGAGCCGGTCGCTGCCGACCGCAGGGTTCCCCCGGAGTCGCTGCCGGGCAAGAACGGGGCGAAGGTCTGTCGATCGCTGCCACCGAATTGCAGGAGTCCGGCGATACCGAAACCTGTCAGCGCCAGCAGCGTCACCGAAACAATGCAGATATTCATGAACGTGGAACGTCGCAGTCCGCTCAGCACCAGAAATGTCACGCCGGCAGCGATAGCGGCGGATGCGCGATTGCCATTTTCATATCGTTGACTGCAGGTGTTGTGTCCCGGTGTTGACGCAAGCGCCGAGACTGTCATCGAAATTCTGGCGACCAATCCGCTACGTATTGCATTCGGTGTTGCGCGCGATCCGACAACACAACCTGTGGCCATTCGAGATCCTGCAAGTGGCAGCATTGAGCATCGTTATCATGTTGGTCCTGCTGGGCGCGCGGAAGTTTATCGGTGTGGAACGATGAGCATGCCAATGCTACTTGGGGCGGCGATCCTGATTACCCTGGGCTGTGGCCTATCAGGGCCAGCGCAGGGGCGTGCTACCGGCGGCGCCGAATTTCCACCCTGCGTATCGGCCTGATCGCACGAATAACCCGTTTGCGTTTCATTTTTTCTTGGGCTGTATTATTGAGGCGGTCTTGTACTTGTAGTTTGGGGCCTCCTGATGCTTTTGGGAATGGCGCCGCCGCTTGAGTGGCAGTGACCGCTTGCTATTTCAAAAGCAGGACGCTCGCGGAACAATCGAAACTGGAAATCAGTGTCCGGATCGGAGAGCATCCAATCTTGGGCGCACAAAACGACAATCGGATCCGCGTGCTTGTGGCAGACGACGACTCGCAGATTCTGCGATGCTACGAACGAGCCTTTTCCCGTCGGGGTTCGAACTCGCAACACGCGGCGCTCGATGCGTTATCAGCCGACCTGTTTGGCCCAGACACAGAGCAAAGGCGCCAGCCGGAGTTCGAACTGGTCACCTGCAACCAGGGCCAGGACGCAATAGCAATCGTTACCGATGCAGTTGCAAGCCGATTGGCGTTCGATGCCGTCATTCTGGATATTCGGATGCCGCCGGGAATCAACGGTGTCGATGCCGGCGAGTGCATACGCCAAATCGACCAGGACGTCCCCATCGTGTTCGTCAGTGGCTACTCGGACGTATCGGACGAGGAAATCCGGCGTCGCATACCACCGGAATCTAATGTGCGTTTCTACCGGAAGCCGCTCTCGTTCAGCGCACTGGCGCAAGACATCGTGGAAATCGTTTATCAGGCTCGCGCTGGCCAATTGAACTGACACGTCATTCACCGAGGTCCGAGGCCTCTTGGTGTGAGCGTCGCCACCGGTGTGGGGTTGCGCTGCGCTGGAAGGCCTTGACAGAAAGAGAATGAACGTTCATTCTACGCCTTCCTGAAGCCCCCGGGACTGCTGCTGCAGTGGTCCGCCCCACAAAAGACCAGTGAATCCCATGTTCGTTCCCGCCCGACGATCCTTCGTCTTGTTGCTCACGTCGACTTTTATTTTGCAGGCCTGCGGAGAGGCGACGGAGCCGCCACCCATGGAGACGCCCGAAGTCACGGTGGTTACCCTGCAATCCCGCCCGGTCACGCTGACCCGAGAGTTGCCGGGTCGCACCAGCGCGTTCGTGGTTGCTGAGGTCCGACCCCAGGTCACGGGCATCGTTAAGGAACGGTTGTTCGAAGAGGGCGGCCTGGTGACGGAAGGGCAGCCGTTGTACCAGCTCGACGACGCCGCCTATCGCGCGGCCTGGAACAGTGCCAAAGCATCGCTGGCGCGTGCGCAGGCATCCG
>CAZSDL010000352.1:0-1966 GCA_964605635.1 uncultured Woeseiaceae bacterium | reverse complement strand
GTCATTCGCCGACCCAGCGCATCGAGGCGAATAACACGGGCGTTCATTTGCCCGAGTCGAATAGCCAATGCATCCAGGGTGTCTTCCGTTTGCTGGCGAGTTAACGCAATCGCCTGCCGCTGGCTTTCGAGCTCACTCTCCAGCGCGCGCAGGTCGCCAGAATGCATTCCTGAACTGTTTTGCGCGGAATACCAGGTCCCGCCCGCGAATGCCGCGCAAAAAAGTATGCCTGAGACGAGTACCGCAACAACGCTCACGCGGGTGCCTGACAGGTGGATCTGACGGGGCTTGCCAAACCCTTTGCCGAAAATTACTACATGCATCAGGTGCGTCCAGGGCACATACCGCGCAAGCGATATCTTATTGATTTTGAACCGCTATTTACTCCGGCCGACTGCCTGGGGTGGCAGCCGTACATAATGGTCGGCCCGTTGAGGTCGGTCACTTCGGTAGCCCCGCTATCGTAGGAACAAGTCCCTTAGATCGGTGGTTTTGCGTCCCCGTCTTTCGGCGGGTATGCCTTTGTCGTTGGGTCAATATGCATAATGCTCCGTTTTAATTCAAGATTGGGGACAGGGAATATTGATCCCCGTCACCTTAAAAGCAGACCTGATAGCCAACTTCGTCACACTTCGATGTCAGTAATACGTCTCGAAAACCTCCTGAAAACCGAAGCCGGCACGCCGCTGGAATCAATAGTCCGGCACGCTAAAAACATGGACGACCTGACGGCCCGGCTGCGCTCGGTCCTCGGCGCCGAGGCATCCCGGAATCTGCTGGCCGCCAACCTGCGCGACGACGGGGAACTGGTCCTGATATGCCGTTCGCCGTCGTGGGCAGCCCGACTGCGCTTCGAGAGCGAGGCTATATTGGCGGCGGCGGCTGACAGTGGGGCGAAAGCGGACCGGGTGCGAGTGCGGGTTGCTACCGGGCGTTGAGCCGGATCCTGTTGGAGCGCGCCTTGCGCGCGAATGCGGCAATGCCAAACCTTTTCCCATTCGCGCGCGAGGCGCGCTCCTACCGGGAAAAACCGATCGACGTGCTTTCAGGCGTAGGCAGGAGTCGCGTAGGAAATCGGCGCGGTCTTCGAGTCTTTGAAGGTCACTTCTTCCCAAGCAGTCGCATCCGCAAGAAGCGCACGCAACAGGCGATTGTTCAGTTCATGTCCCGACTTATTGGCAGAGAACTCGCCAATGAGGCTGTGCCCCAACAGATACAGATCGCCGATGGCATCGAGAATCTTGTGAATGACGAACTCATTCGCGTAACGCAAGCCGTCTTCGTTAAGGATGCGATAGTCATCGAGCACAATCGCATTGTCCATGCTGCCGCCCAGCGTGAGATTCCTCGCGCGCAGGGTTTCGACATCACGCAGGAAGCAGAAAGTCCTGGCACGGCTGACTTCCTTAAGGAACGAAGTCGAGGAAAAATCGATGGATGCATCCTGGCTTAATTTGTTGAAAACAGGATGATTGAAGGCAATTCGGAAGTTGACCTTGAAGCCATTGAACGGTTTCAGTTCCGCCCACTTGTCGCCATCTTCCACGCGGATCTTGCGGCGAATGCGAATAAAGCGTTTGGCCGCACCCTGTTCTTCGATGCCGGCCGACTGCAGAAGAAAAACAAACGGGCCTGCACTGCCATCCATGATCGGCACTTCCGGTGCCGACAGATCAACATTGACATTGTCGATACCGAGGCCGGCCAATGCCGACATGAGATGTTCTACCGTGGCGACCTTGACGCCGTTCTTGATAAGAGTCGTACCGAGCATGGTCTCACCGACGAGCCGCGGGTCCGCCGGGATGTCGACCGGCTGGTCGAGGTCTACCCGCCGAAAGGTAATGCCGGAATTCTCTGTCGCCGGGCGCAGGGTCATGTACACCTTGTCGCCGGTATGCAAGCCGACCCCGGTGGCACGTATCGCGGTTTTAAGCGTGCGTTGTCGTAACATAGCCACACAATC
>CAZSDL010000351.1:0-1974 GCA_964605635.1 uncultured Woeseiaceae bacterium | reverse complement strand
ATGCGGATGCAAGAATCTACAACGGCGGTCGCAAGAAGTGGCTGGCGGACGGCAACGATCTGACCACCGAAACCGTAGCCGTGACGCCCAGTAACTATGTCGCCGGCGATCCCGATCCGCAGATCGCAACCGATTGGGACTATGTCGTAGCCAGTATCGACGATCCATCGGTACGCTTCTGCGATGCTCGTCGTCCCACCGAGTACGCGGGCGAAGAAATGTTGTCGGAACGGGGTGGCCACGTCCCGGGCGCTGTGAATGTCGAGTGGACTCGCACCGTACAGGAGGATGGCACTTTCCTGGATGCGCAAATTCTGGCCAGCTTGTATGAGGATGCCGGTTTCACGCCAGACCAGGAAATCATCACCTACTGCCAGTCCGGTGTGCGCGGTGCTCACACCTGGTTTGTGTTGAGTGAGTTACTGGGCTACCCGAACGTACGCAACTACGATGGGTCGTGGTCCGAGTACGGCAACCGGGCGGACAGCCCGATTCAGAACTGACAGCACCGGATGGCCGATTCGCTCGCCTTGCGCGGCTGGCAGAAAATGTCCGGCACGGCTGCCGGGCGCTGGTTGTTTTCCCGCGTCGTCTGTTTCAAAGCACCTTATTTCGGGTCCATACATCCGGTAATCGATCAACTCGAGCCGGGGCGTGCCGTTGCACATATGAAAAAGCGCCGCGCGGTTACCAACCACATCGGCACAGTACACGCGATTGCAATGGCCAACCTGTGCGAACTGGTCGCCGGCACGCTAACCGAAGTCAGCATCCCGCGTGCGATGCGCTGGATTCCGCGCGGCATGAACATCAGTTACCTCGCGAAGGCGGCAACGGGCGTGACGGCAACCGGCACGTTTCCATCGATCGCCGAGGGCAAAGCGCAGGATGTGGTGGTGCCGGTCGATGTCGTCGACGAGACCGGCACCCTCGTCGTGCATGCTGACATTACGATGTACGTGTCATCGCGCAAGCCTTCCGGCTGATTCATGACGCGCGCGCTCGATAGCCTTCCCCGGCAACGCACCGTCTTCGACGACTGGCGATCAATTGGCATCTCGCTATATATGGCCCTGGTCGGTTACGGGATCCTCGTCGGCATTCCGGTTATCAGTACCGCATGGGTGACCTTGCTCGGCTTCAGCGAAGTCGAAGTTGGCCGGGTTGCCGGCGCCGACCTGGGCGGGCTTTCGGCCGGTGCGATCCTGGTGTCGCTGGTTGTCGCTCGCTTCAATCGCCGTTACCTCGCGGCAGCAGGCGTCGCTCTGGCCGTCCTTGCCAACGCGCTATGCACCATTTTTGTCGACTACGAGCAGGTGCTTTGGCTGCGCGTGCTGGCAGGTATCGGCAGCGGCATTTACACGGCAATTGCCGTTACCACGCTCGGCGGCACATCCCGCCCTGCCCGTGCATTCAACATGCTGCTTTTTGCGTTCGCGTTTTCGCAGGCGCTCGAGATGCACGTGCTGCCGCAGCTGTCGATGAACGGCATCTATACGGTTTTCATCGTCTGTTACCTGATCACGCTGCCGTTTCTCGGCTGGATTCCACCGCGACCGGTACCCAGACCTGCGTTGGCTGGGTCAGTGCCGGAACGAAACGACGAACTGCCGCGGCGCTTGGTATCGCCGGCCGTGGTCTGGTTTTGCCTCGCTGCGATTTTCGTTACCTACATCAACATCGGCGCTTACTGGACTTACATCGAACTCGCCAGTCTCGCAGCCGGCGTTGCGGAAGACTGGATCGGGCGCATACTCGTCTGGGCATCGTTCCTCAGTATTGCCGGTTGCCTGTTCGCGACTATCGTCAGTAATCGCTTTGGTCTCGCGCAACCGTTGTTGCTGTCGCTGGTAATCATGGCGTGGATCGTTGGCATACTCTCGACCGGTATCAACAGCAGCAATATCCTGGTGAGCGTATTCATGTTCAATTTCCTGTGGATCTTTATCGACGTTTACCAGATGGCGACCGTTG
>CAZSDL010000350.1:0-2019 GCA_964605635.1 uncultured Woeseiaceae bacterium | reverse complement strand
GGATATGAACGTCATTCGCAACAGCGGGTCCGACATTCGCTGGAGGCATGTCCCGAGCCTGTACTTTGCGATAGAACGCTTCATGTTGCGTCGTGTCCAAACGGTATTCTGCGTGCACGAGAACGCCGTCCTCGGGTACAAAAGAAAATACCCCGATCTGGCAGATCGATTCCGATTCACGCCGACCTGGTTCGATACAGAGACCTTCGGACCACCATCGGCCCCTGAACGCAGGGAGCTGAGGGAAAGGATGCTCAGGGAGCACGACTTTCCCGATTCGAGTTGCATTTTTATCTGGGTTGGCCGACTCGACAGCCAGAAGAACCCTGTCCTCCTGATTGATGCGTTCCGGAAACTGCATTTTTCGAAGCCGCATTCCCGGCTGCTGCTGGTCGGTGACGGTGTGCTTCGTGATGACGTAACGACTCGAATCAAAGCGCACGGACTTGAACGGCATATCGCCCTATGCGGCCTGAAGCCCGCCGAGGAAGTCGCACGTTTGCTGAAGGCATCCGATGTGTTTGTCCTGTCCTCCGGCTACGAAGGAATGCCGATTTGCATCCTTGAAGCACTCGGAAGTGGCGTTCCGGTTGCCGCTACGGAGGTCGGAGAGATATCTCGAGTGGTACGTTCCGGAGTAAACGGCGAACTGGTAGCCGTCCACACCGCCGATGCCCTGGCCGCCGCCATGGCTGCATGTATCGATAACCTTGCGCACTATCGCGGCCGGCCTTGCCTGGATGCAGTCGGGGAGTTCACGCCCGCAAAAATACTATTGCCAATATATAAAAATTATCGGCGTCTGGCTGCCGGTTTCGACGGCTGACCGGCGACAAAGCACCGCAGCTAAACTGGCGTCGTTCTTCTCCGACTCTTGGCCATTAATGTGATATGTTTCAATGCCTGATTCTGTCAGCTGTTTACAGTTGGCGACAGGATACAGCCACGCTTTCGAGATGCTGCCGGGACGGTTACTCATTCAGTAGCTGCCGCAGTCGATATCGTAGATCGGTCACTTAATCAGCTATGAAAAACATAATGTCCATCGATGTTGAAGACTGGTTTCATCTATTGGAACTGGAATCGACACCTGATATCGAAAAGTGGGGAGCGCTCGATTCTCGGGTTGAGAAGGCATTTTTGAAGATGCTGGATGAGTTTTCCCAAGCGGACGTCCGTGTAACCTGCTTTTTTCTTGGCTGGATCGCCGAGTGCTTTCCGCATCTGGTGAAAGAGGCATTTTCACGGGGACACGAAATTGCTTCTCACGGGTTTGGACACCAACTGGTGTATACCCAGTCGCGTTCCGAGTTCGCCGCTGATATTCGTCGCAGCAAAGCGGCTTTGGAAGACCTGACAGGAACGGCTGTAGCCGGATACCGGGCTCCGGGATTTTCTGTCACTGAACAGACTCCATGGGCATTCGACGAGATCGCCGCAGCCGGGTTCAGTTACGATTCGTCTGTGTTCCCTGCAAAGCGAGGACACGGCGGAATCCGGGACGCCGAAATTCGCCCACACTGGGTCGCGACCACATCCGGTCCGTTGCTTGAATTACCCATGTCGGTACTGCCCTTCTTGGGGCTTCGCCTGTTTGTATTTGGTGGCGGCTACCTTCGGCTTACACCCATTACAGTCATAGATCGGCTGCGTCGATCCGTCAATCGACAAGGTCGGCCGGTGATCTATTACGTTCATCCTCGAGAAATTGACCCGGCGCACCCACGCTTGGCTATGGGTCCGGTACGTAAATTCAAATCTTATGTCAATTTGCGAAGTACCTTGCCGAAACTGCGGAAACTGTTACGCAATCAGGAGTTCGTCAGCATTCGCGACTGGATGGCAATCAACGGCGAGCAACTGGTTGCGCTGCCGAATTGAGTAGGCCTTTGAAATTCACTTCAGGATGAATGCGCTTGGATAGTCTTTTAGGCATACCGATTGGCATTACGTCGCTGGCCGACGCTGCAGACGAAGCACTTTCCGCCATTGTAGAAAGACGGCGTCAGGTAGTTTTTG
>CAZSDL010000349.1:0-2047 GCA_964605635.1 uncultured Woeseiaceae bacterium | reverse complement strand
ACAAAGAGGATGCCGGCAATCGCAATCGCGCCGCCAACCGGGGTGAAGTCGAAAATGGCGAAAGGCTCGTTGCCACTCTGGGCCAATGCTTCACTGACCAGGAGGTTGTGTGAGGTGAACAGCGTGGTTTGCCCGCCGAGCAAGGTACCGAAGGCAAGCGGCATCAGAAGGCGTGATGCCGGAATGCGGGTGCGTCTCGAGACGTCGGCCACTACAGGCAGCATCAACGCGGCGACGCCAATGTTGTTCATGAATGCGGACAGCAGCGCCGAAGTGACCATGATGACCGAGATCATCGCGATCTCACGACGGCCGGCGACGCGCAGGACCTGGCGTCCGATGATGTCGGCGATACCCGTTCTTGCCAGTCCCTCGCTGAGGATGAACATGGCCCAGATCGTAATGACTGCACTGTTGCTGAAGCCGTCGAAGGCCTGCTCGGACGTCACAAGGCCGGTCAATGCCAGGGCACCGAGCACCAGCAACGCCACCAGGTCCATGCGCATCACGTCACTGACAAACAGGATCAATGCGATGGCCAGGATGGCGAGGACTAGTGCTATCTCAATGGTCATCAACACACGGACAAGGAAGCTTTATGGCCTAAGGGGCGGCTAAGGGGAGGTGTTTCAGATTTCAATTTAAGCACGACCGCTCCCCCGGAGCCGCTTGTTCTCTGTAGCGCGGGTGCCCGTGTCGCGATGCTGCGCGCGGGCAGACCGCCGGCCCCACCTTGTAAATATATCCAGTACTGGATAAAAATACATATTTTGCGCGGAGAGGCCATGTCCCGGGTGGCGGCAGAACAGGCGGAGTATCTGGAGTCGCTGAACCCGGCACAGAGACAGGCAGCGACACACGGGTCGCGCGGCCCGGACGGGCAGTTCAAAGCCGGGCCCTTGCTGGTAATCGCCGGGGCAGGCACCGGCAAGACCATGACGCTGGCTCACCGTGTGGCCCACCTGATTGGCCAGGGCGTCAATCCGGAACGCATTCTGCTCCTGACTTTTACACGGCGTGCCGCACAGGAAATGACACGGCGCGTTACCGGCATCGTGCGCCGTGCATTCGAGCAGGACGGCAACCAGTCATCACAGGCAAGGCTTCTCCCCTGGTCCGGTACTTTCCACTCCATTGCCAATCGCCTGTTGCGCCGCTATGCGGTGAATCTTGCGCTGGATCCCGGGTTCTCGGTGCTCGATCGCGGCGATTCGGCGGACCTCATGGATGTTGTACGCCACGATTCGGGTTTATCGCAGAAATCGCGGCGCTTTCCCAAGAAGGATACCTGTCTGGCCATCTATTCACGTTGCGTCAATGCGCGCGCGCCGCTGGCAGACGTTCTCGCCGGCACGTATCCCTGGTGCGCCGACTGGGAATCGGAACTTCGCACGCTCTTCCGCGCCTACGTGGAACGCAAGCTCGCGAACCAGGCGCTGGACTACGACGACCTGCTTTTGTACTGGAATCACCTGATGAGCGACGGTGAACTGGCAGCGGATATCGGCGGCTGGTTCGATCATGTTCTCGTCGACGAGTACCAGGACACCAACCTGCTGCAGGCCGAAATCCTGCATGCGATGAAGCCGCAGGGTGAGGGGGTGACCGTTGTTGGCGATGACGCACAATCGATTTATTCCTTTCGCGCCGCCGAAGTTGAAAACATACTCGGTTTTGCGGATCGCTTCGAACCTGCGGCGCGCCTCGTCAGCCTCGAGGAAAACTATCGCTCGACGCAACCGATTCTCGACAGTGCAAATTGCCTGATGGCCGAGAGTGAGCGGCTTTATCGAAAGTCGCTCTATTCGCAGCGTAAGGCGGGCGGCATGCCGGAGTACGTCACAGTCGAGGATTGTGATGCGGAAGCCGGGTTTGTAGTCGAGACCGTGCTTGCGAATCGCGAAAGCGGCATGCAATTAAAGGATCAGGCTGTGCTCTTCCGCGGCGCGCACAGCAGTGACCGACTCGAAGTCGAGCTCGTTCGGCGCAATATTCCGTACGTCAAGTATGGTGGCCTGAAGTTTCTGGAATCGGCGCACGTCAAGGA
>CAZSDL010000348.1:0-2049 GCA_964605635.1 uncultured Woeseiaceae bacterium | reverse complement strand
GCGCGTGAAGACATAAAGAACGGCAGATCGTGCTCACGTGCCGGCCTGCTCACCGGCTCCAGGCTGAAAAGGTACGCCTTCATCGCCAGCAAATCCTCGCGCGTCGCCCCTGTGTAAGAGGTGTACGGAAACGCAGGAAAATAGTGTTCGCCCTCGGGGCTTACGCCATTCCAGAACGCGTCGACAAATTCGTCGTCGCTCCAGCCGCCAATGCCCGTCTCGACATCCGGCGTGATGTTTGGCGAATAAAACGTCCCGAATGGCGACTCCATCGCGCGCCCGCCGGCGAGCGGGACGGCATCTTCCGCGTCCTCTGTGTGACAGCTAATGCAGCCACCTGCGTGGATAAGGTAACGGCCCGCCGCGATCCGGTCCGCGTCGCTTCTTTCATCGGTAATATTGGCCAGTGCGGCCGCCGCGCCAACAGCGGCAACGCACACCGCGCCGGCAACCCGGCTTAACAAGCGCAGCCTAGTCGTTGTCGGCACGGAACCGGTCATGACAGCCCCTGCATGACCCGCCCACATCGCGGAACGCAGCATCGATAGCCTCCCGGTCGCCGCTGTCGACAGCCGCGCTGAATGCTTGCGTCGCTTCCTCTGCTTTCCCGATTGCTTTCGCGAACTCCTCGGGCTCCTCCCAGATAACGGGCAACGCCTCCGACTCGCCGACGTTCGACCCGGCCGCAAACAGGTGCTTCAGTTCCGCCGCGCCGTTGGCGAGTCCCTCGGCATGCTTTGCGAGAAAGCCGTGGTCGTCCACAAGTCCGCGTACGTGCATGGAAGCCGCGCCTATATGGCCGCGCAACGTCGTCATCACCGCCGCACGGTAATCTTTCGCATCCTCTGCCGTGGTCTCTGCAACCGCGCCCGGCAAGACTCCCAAACTGACCGTCAGGCTGCATACACAAACCGCAATTTTCACACGCATTGACTCGCTCCCTGGTGGTTTCCGCAGCAACGAGCATAGCAAGGTCGAGCCGCGACCTCTATCATGGCGAGGCGGACAATCCGACAAGAAGAATAACGCGATGACTGATCCTTCCTGGTACTCGATCCTGCCGCCGGTCCTGGCGATCGTCCTGGCGATCTGGAGCAAGCAGGTCATCCTGTCCCTGTTCGCCGGCATCTGGATCGGCTACACGCTGCTGAATGGTTTGAATCCGGTCGCGGGCGCTGCCCGCAGTCTCGACGGCATCATCGAAGTCTTCGGCGACGGCGGGGATGCGCGGGTGCTGCTTTTCACCCTGTTGATCGGTTCGCTGATCGCCACCATCGAGCTGTCCGGCGGCGTGCGCGGCTTCGTCCATTTTCTGGAAACGCGCCGCTGGGTGCACAACAGCAGGCGCGCGCAGGTACTCGCGTGGGTAACCGGTCTGGTCATATTCATAGAGTCGAATATCACCTTGCTGGTCGCCGGCTCCGTAAGCAGGCCATTGTTCGATCGCTACCGAATCTCGCGCGAGAAACTCGCTTACCTAATCGACTCCACCTCGGCGCCGGTCTGCGTGATGATTCCACTCAACGCCTGGGGTGCCGTCATTATCAGCCTGATTGCCTCGGCCGGCGTTGCGAATCCGCTTGAGACGTTCATCGCATCGATTCCCTACAACCTTTATGCCATCGCCGCCATTCTGTTGTCCGCCGTCGTCATCTGGAAAAACATTAACATCGGGCCAATGAAAAGAGCGGAGCAGCGGACCGCGGGCGGAGAAGTACTGTGGCCCGGCGCACTGCCACTGGTCGACACGTCTGCGGAGCAGCGCGACGATGAACCGGAGGGTTCCATCCCGTCGGCAGCGTTCATGATCGTACCGATCGCCGCCATGGTCCTGATGATGCCGGTGAGCCTCTACATCACCGGTGACGGCAGCCTCATCGAAGGTTCCGGCAGTGTCTCGATACTGTGGTCGGTCAGTCTTGGCATTGTCGTTGCATGGATCATGATTCTCGTGCGCGGGAAAAGCTCGGTCGCCGAACTCATGCAGACGTTCATGAAGGGTGCCGGCGCGCTGCTGCCCATCTCCGCCATTCTGCTGCTGGCTCTCGC
>CAZSDL010000347.1:0-2055 GCA_964605635.1 uncultured Woeseiaceae bacterium | reverse complement strand
GCGCAAACGCCTGGCACCTGATCTGGAGTGCAACACCGTTCATTGACAACTGGGTTGCTACGCTCGTCGTATTGCTGGCCCTGCCACTTTGGTTATCGCCCTTCATTGGCTGGTTTCTTTTTGTTTCCGCGTTTACCAAACGTTCACCATTCCTGGTTGCGTTCCTGCCCATCTTCATCCTGCCGATGCTCGAAAAGACCCTGGTGGGCAGTACCTTGCTGGCTGAGGCCCTTTTCGTGCGCACGGGACAACTGCCTCTGTTCCAGGGTCTCGATACCGGTGACCTTCTGTTTTATGAGGGGGAGAAAATGGCCGCGGGCGAAGCGCCAAGCATAAGCTTGCTGCCATTGCTCGATCTGTCACAGTTTTTCGGCAGCCCGGCACTGTGGCTCGGCATTGCAGTCTGCGGTTTGTTCGTGCTTGCCGCGATCTATGTGCGGCGTTACCGCGACGACAGTTAGTTAGTACTGCGTGACGCTTCAATCATTCGTCATTACGAGGCGCTGTCAGGCCATGCTTCTTCATCTTGCCGCGGAGTTGATGGTAGGTGAGGCCGAGAGTGTCCGCCGCGACGCGTTGATTGAAGCGCGCTTTTTCCAGGCCCGCGTGTAACAGTTCCTTCTCCGTCTCGTTAACCCTCTGAATCAGGTCTGTCGGTAATTGTAGTGGTTCGGACGATGGCGTGTGACTTGCGACTTCCACACCCGGCTTGCGCTCATCGCGCATTCGAAAGGGCGAATCGAACGGATCGAATGCGATTCGGGTAATCCGGCTTGTTTCGTCGGCAGCGCGATATACAGAACGTTCGATGGCGTTTTTCAGTTCGCGCACGTTTCCGGGCCATGCGTGCCGCAATAGTGCAGAAGAGGCACGAGGACTGAATCCGGGAAAAAATCGCCGCTTCAACTCGCTGACCATATTCACAGCGAATCCGTACGCTAATGGCAGTATATCTTCGAGCCGTTCACGCAGCGGCGGTACGGTAATCACATCGAACGCCAGCCGATCGAGCAAATCCTCGCGAAAGCGACCATCGGCAGCAAGTGCCTCGAGATTGGCATTCGTGGAGCCAACGATACGCACATCGACCTGGGTCGTGTCGCTGCCGCCAACACGAGTCAGTTCACCGTATTCAATCACACGCAATATCTTTTCCTGCATGCGCAGGGATATCGTGGCCAATTCGTCCAGCACCAGCGTGCCGCCGTCGGCGCGCTCGAAATGCCCGACGTGTGTTTTAACCGCACCGGTAAACGCTCCTGCCTCGTGCCCGAACAATTCAGATTCCAGAATCGACTCGGTCAGTGCGGCGCAATTGACTTTGACCAGCGGTTGTTCCCAGCGCTGCGACAGAAAATGCAGTCGTGAAGCGATCAGTTCCTTGCCGGTACCGCGTTCGCCGACCACAAGAACCGGTTTGTTGAGTGGCGCGGCGCGCGACACATGCTCCAGCATCTCCAGAAACGCCGGAGCCTCGCCAATGATCGACTGCACAGGCCGTTGTTCGCTCATTGGCTAATTTAACTAAAAGATCGCAGTTTAGGCCAGTAATTAGCCAAAACAGAAAAATCCGAGGCTTCGGCTATCCAGCCTGCCTCGTCCATTTTTCATACTAAATCAGATAGTTATGGTTTCTCCCAGCGATTGGCATGGAACCTGCAATATTGGGGTCAGACCCCAACGTCAACCAGAGGAACATGCCATGGGAATTTTCACGAGATTCAGCGATATCGTGAACTCGAATATCAACGCCATCCTGGACAAGGCCGAGGATCCGGAGAAAATCGTTCGCCTCATGATCCAGGAAATGGAAGATACGCTCGTCGAAGTGCGCTCGGCCGCTGCGCGCTCCATAGCGGACAAGAAGGATCTGAACCGCAAGCTGGCCGCGCTGGAGCGAGAGCAGGAGGAATGGGATATCAAGGCTGAGCTCGCCATGCGCAAAGGGCGGGAGGACCTTGCCAAAGCGGCTTTGATCGAGAAGAGCCGCTCGGGAGCAGCCTCCGAGGCGATCAAAAGCGACTACGCGAGTGTCGACGAAGGCCTTTCCAAGCT
>CAZSDL010000346.1:0-2055 GCA_964605635.1 uncultured Woeseiaceae bacterium | reverse complement strand
GACCAGAGCCTGATCACCGACGCGCAACGGGCAATCGGAATCGAGCTACCGCTCATCCCGAATCGCTGGCACGGCGATGACCGCATTGCGGCGCTGTGGCTAGGACCGGATGAATGGCTTCTTGTTGCGCCTGACGGTGAAGCCGGGGATATCGAAAAGGCTATGCGTGAATCACGACCGATGGACCCGTGGCTGTCACTGGTGGATGTGTCGCACAACTACACCACGCTCATGCTGTCTGGCCGGCGCACGCGAGACCTGCTTGCAAAGGGCTGCGCCCTTGATCTGCATTCGAATGAGTTCAAAGCTGGTGATTGCGCGCAAACCATACTTGCCAAGAGCCGGGTGCTGTTGCGCGCTGTCGATGCAGAGGAATCGATTGAGCTGTGGGTTCGGAATTCCTTTGCACGCTATATGGTGGAGTGGTTGCTGGATGCGTGCAGGGGTTTGCGGCTTAAGAAGAATGACCCAGTCCATTAGCAAGTCCTGAACATTCAATCCAACGGACTTCGCACGCCGCTCGCGCCCTTCTTCATGACATGCGTGTAAATTTGGGTTGTGCGCACGTCCGCATGTCCCATCAACTCCTGGCTGTGGGGAGAACGGTTACGCGGTCCTTTGCCCCCTTGCCGTCACGTACAAGAATTTGGAAGTACTCGAAGTCGATGTCTTTAATGCGCAGCCTCAGTGCTTCCATCAGGCGCAAGCCGCTGCCGTACAATAGTTGCGCGATGAGACGGAACTGGCTATCCATATGGCATAACAGTCTGGCCACATCCTTTGACGACAGCACGACAGGCAGTGTCGCGGGTCGTTTTGCACGGACGACGTTTTCCAGCCACGGCAAGTCGATATTCAGCACGTGACGGTACAGGAACAGGATGGCCGCCATCGCCTGATTCTGCGTCGAGGCAGCCACCCGCCGTTCCACCGCGAGATAGGTAAGAAACCGCTCGACTTCCGGCCCGGCCATATCTCGCGGATGCCGCCTGTCGTTATGTAGGACGAACCGGCGGATCCAGGCAATGTACTGCTGCTCGGTACGATAGCTGTAGTGCTTTGCACGCAGCTTGTCCCGCACTTGATCGAGAAGCCTCGGTTTGGCATCCATACCGTATAACCACACCACGCCAATTGACGCATATCACCGTCTATGGTCTATTTACCTCATAGACTTACGCGGGATTCAATCATGATATCCAGCATTTCGCCGCAGTTTCTCTACGGCGTTTCGCCGCCTACTTATAGTTGGTCCGACGGTATATACGGCAACGTTGCATTGAGCGCAGAGCGAGAGGAGACGAAGAGGCGTACGATCTTACAGGGTGCCACGGTAATGAGAATGTACGCGGTGCATTGAGAAATTGCGGCGGATACTCGTTGAGATACGTGCTACTTAGTGAGGTATTTACGCTGACATCACAGCGAAGCGACAAGAAGCTTCTGCCTTCGCTGGTGTGCGGTGATGTCAGCGTAAATACCTCACTAAGTAGCAAGCATTCACCGGCTGCTCTTTCTGTCTTTTTCGTAGTCGAAGGTGCTTTCTTCAGGGGCGTTCAGCGATGACGAGCCGCGGACCAACTACCGATGCAGCGGACGCGCCTGTCGGCATAGTTCTGGACGAACAAAGCAGCGCGCCGCTGATCTTTGTTAGTTAGGCCGCAGACCAAGTTCGCGCAAGTTTCAACAACCGCTGTGCATTTGGCACGTCAGGAGATTGAAATGATCGGTTACATCACTCTCGGAACTAATGATCTTGATCGTGCCAAGACGTTCTATGACGCCCTATTGGCTGAGATGGGTGTCACGCGACAGATGGAGTTCGGCGATCGTGGATTTGGCTGGGCTGCAAGCATGGAGCAGCCAATGCTCTGCATCTTCAAGCCATACGACGGCCAACCTGCAACGATAGGGAATGGGGTAATGGCTGGCATATCGGCTGATTCGCGTGAAACGGTGGATCGACTTCATAAGAAGGCCCTGGAGCTAGGCGCCACTGATGAAGGCAGTCCCGGAGTACGAGCCGTAGGCGGTGAAGGTTTTTACGCGGCCTAC
>CAZSDL010000345.1:0-2056 GCA_964605635.1 uncultured Woeseiaceae bacterium | reverse complement strand
CCGTGCGTAAATAAGCCCTGTAGGAGCCCGCCCTGCGGGCGAATGCGGTGACGACAAAACCCTTTCCCGTTCGCGCGCAAGGCGCGCTCCAACAAGCGACCGTTGGAGCCCGCCCTGCGGGCGAATGCGGTGACGACGAAACTTTTTCCCGTTCGCGCGCAAGGCGCGCTCCAACAGGGTTCGTAGGAGCCCGCCCTCCGGGCGAATGCGGTGACGACGAACCTCTTCCCGTTCGCGCGCAAGGCGCGCTCCAACAAGCGACCGTTGGAGCCCGCCCTGCGGGCGAATGCGGTGACGACGAAACTCTTTCCCGTTCGCGCGCAAGGCGCGCCCCAGCAATGCCACCATTATATGGAACCTGACCCGGGCCGAGCTTGTGAGCCCTGAGAGCGGCCAGTACTATCGCAACGGCCTTTGGGGGCAATCGCACGCTGCCGCCGTAATCCTGCTCGAGTGATCTGCATGTCCGACCGATTGCGCATATCCCGACGCGATTTCCTCAACGGAGTTGCACTCGGCGTGGTCGCCGGCAGTTCGCTTACGCCACTCGAACTGCTCGCCAGGGAGCGTGGTCCGGGCGGCACTTATCCACCAGCCCTGACCGGCATGCGCGGCAATCATCCCGGCTCCTTCGAAATTGCCCATGCTTTATCCTGGGGCGGCGCAAGCTGGCCTCACCCGGAGCGCCAGACCGATGCGACCTATGACCTCGTTGTGGTCGGCGGTGGCCTCTCCGGACTGACAGCGGCTTTTCTGTATCGGCAGCGCATGGGCGCGGGCGCACGCATCCTGGTGCTCGATAATCATGATGACTTTGGCGGGCATGCGAAGCGCAACGAATTCAAGGTCGGCCGTACCCACCTGATCGGCTACGGCGGCAGCCAGTCGCTCGACACGCCGGGACACTTTTCCGACGCAGCGAAAAAGGTGCTGGCTGACATCGGCGTGCAAACCGAACGCTTCTACGATTACTTCGACCAGGAATTCTTCGCGGAACGCAATCTCGGACGCGGTATTTATTTCGGCAGCAAGGCCTATGGCAAGGACCTCGTGCTGCCAAATGTCATGCCCGGCTGGGACGGCGAGGGTCCTGATGACCTCGACTCACTGATCGAACGCTACCCATTGCCACCCGAGTCCCGCGCCGCGCTGGCCAACCTGCTGAAAAGCGCAACGGACCCGCTCGCCGGCATGAGTCGCGAGCAGAAAATCGCGGCGCTGCGGGCAACGAGCTACAGCGATTTCCTGCGCACGCATGCCGGGATGCCCGAGGGAGTGGTGCTCCTCTTTCGCGATACGATCAAGGGATTGTGGGGCGTTGGATGGGACGCCATGTCGGCCCTCGAGGCCTACCGCAACGGCATGCCCGGCACTTACGCGCTGGGTATCGGCGAACTGGAAAACGAACCGCCCGGCCGCGACGAACCGTATATCTTCCATTTCCCTGACGGCAACGCGGGCGTCGCGCGCGCCCTGGTCCGGCAATTGCTGCCGGAGGCCGTTCCGGGCACGAGCATGGAGGACCTGGTTACTGCGCGCGTCGACTATGGACGACTCGACCAGGCCAGGTCAGCCACCCGCATCCGGCTTTCAAGCACTGCAGTCGACGTGCGACATACGCAGGACGGTGACGCTGCCGACGTCACCTACGTCCGGGATGGTGCTGCCGAACGAGTGCGCGCCCGGCACGTCATTCTTGCCTGTTACAACAACATTATCCCGCATCTCTGCAAGGAAATGCCGGATGCACAGCGCACCGCACTGGCGTATGCCTCCAAGACGCCGATCGTTTACATCAGCATTGCAGTGCGCAACTGGCAAGCGTTCGAGAAGCTCGGCTTTCACAGCTTTTACGTGCCGCAGGCGGAACTGATGCATTCATTCGGCCTCGATTTTCCGGTCAGCATGGGGAGCTACGAGTTCGCCCGCGACGCCGCAAGACCAACGGTCATTCATGGTACTTACGTGCCGGCGGTGCCCGACCAGGGCCTCAACGCCCGCGAGCAACACGACGCGGGCCGCAAACTGTTGTACGAAATGACGTTCGACGATTTCG
>CAZSDL010000344.1:0-2058 GCA_964605635.1 uncultured Woeseiaceae bacterium | reverse complement strand
GCTCTTCCAGCGGTGTATAAAAGGGATCAAGAGAATGCAGGTTCGCCAGCTTGAGTGTCGCAGTGCTGGCGACTGTGCGACTCAGACCGGTCTCGTCGTCGGTCGAACTCACGTTGACCACCTCGGCAAAAAAGCATTCATGAGTTAATCATCACTTGATCTGCGATCTTGCCTCAGCCGGCTAAACCGGCAAATTGTGGCCGATTCGGCAGAAATAGTCACTGACTGCAGTCCACGTGGCTGGTCATTCACGGCCAGCCGGCGCAGTCAATCAGTGCCGAAATATCCCAATGAACGATAGTAGCGTCCACATTGAGGCCACATTGAGTACTGGGTCGCAATTCCCTGAAACCGGGCTTCGCGTTAAGCTAGCCGAATGCAGGACCCTTTGGAACAAAGTTCGCTTCGCTACCACAGCCAGCTTCCTCCCGGAAAACTGGCAGTAGTGCCTACCAAACCACTCGCCAATCAGCTTGACCTGGCGCAGGCGTATTCGCCGGGAGTCGCCTACCCTTGCCTGCGTATACGAGACAATCCGGGCGACGCCGCCCTGTATACAGCACGCGCCAATCTCGTTGCCGTCATATCCAACGGGACCGCTGTACTCGGCCTGGGCGCGATCGGGCCCCTGGCGGCAAAACCGGTGATGGAAGGCAAAGCGGTTTTATTCAAGAAGTTTGCGGGCATTGATGTCTTCGACCTCGAGATCGACGAAGCGGACCCCGACATGCTCGTCGAGGTCATCGCACGACTCGAACCGACATTTGGTGGCATCAACCTCGAAGACATCAAGGCACCCGAGTGCTTCGAGGTGGAACGACAGCTTCGCGAGCGTATGAATATCCCGGTTTTTCACGACGACCAGCACGGCACTGCCATTGTGGCCGCAGCAGCAATCCGCAACGGACTGCGGCTGGTCGGCAAGCGAATTGAGACGATAAAGCTCGTTTCTACCGGTGGTGGGGCTGCCAGCCTGGCTTGTCTCGACCTTCTCGTCAGCATCGGGCTACCCGCCGAAAACATCACGCTGGTCGATTTGCAGGGTGTCGTCTACAAAGGCCGCGAAGCGGACATGAATGCCTACAAGAGCCGTTACGCACGCGAAACCAAATTGCGAACGCTAGCCGACTCTATCGATGGATGCGATGTCTTTCTCGGATTGTCGGCGCCCGACATACTGAGCGCTGACATGATTCGCAAGATGGCAGACAAGCCACTGATTCTCGCACTCGCCAACCCGAATCCGGAAATATCGCCGGACCTGGCCATGGCCGCCCGCCCGGATGCGATTCTTGCCACTGGCCGTTCTGACTATCCGAATCAGGTGAACAACGTTCTTTGCTTTCCGTTTCTGTTTCGCGGCGCGCTCGATGTCGGAGCAACAACCATCAATGAGGAAATGAAACTGGCCTGTGTCGACGCAATCGCTGACCTGGCGATGCGCGAGTCCACCGATGAAGTTGCCAACGCCTACGAGGGCCAGGCACTTCGCTTCGGTCCTTCGTACGTCATTCCGAAACCGTTCGATCCGCGACTGATGGTTGATGTCTCATGCGCAGTGGCACAAGCGGCAATGGACTCCGGAGTTGCAACTCGACCGATCGCCGATATGGATGGCTACCGGCAGAAGCTTACGAACTTCAGCCAGCGCACAACGATGTTCATGCAGCCGATGATCGATGTGGCGAGGCGGGATCGCGAGCGACTTGCGTTTGCCGAAGGGGAGAATGAAGTCGTTCTGCGCACGATTCAGGCTGTTGTCGATGAACACATTGCGAGCCCGATCGTTGTCGGCCGTAGCGCGGTGGTCGCCAACAAGATTCACCAGCTCGGACTGCGTCTCAAGCCGGGCGTGGATTTTGAACTGGTCGACCCGCAGGACGACCCGCGCTACCGGGACTACTGGCAGTTCTATCACCGGTTGGTGGCGCGGCGCGGCGTATCGGTGAACGCGGCCAAGGAAGCGATGCGAACCAACAGTACTGTCATTGCGGCGTGCCTGGTTGCCAAAAACGATGCTGACGCCATGATATGCGGCACCGTCGGGCGATTCGATCA
>CAZSDL010000343.1:0-2062 GCA_964605635.1 uncultured Woeseiaceae bacterium | reverse complement strand
CGAAACACCGAGCCGCAACTTGGCAGGCCAAGCGGTTGCGTATCCTTGCGGCGCGCGAGCATTTCCTTGAGTAGCGTCATGCTTGGCCTGGCCTCCGGGTCGAAGTGGAAATCCGCTTCGATAAACCATTCATTAGCCGGACCCTGCACGCTCCGATAGCCGACCGCATAGTCGCCCGGCGTTCGTACCATGGTTTCGCCGGCACGCGTCACGGTAGTGACGCTCGTTACGCGTTCCCAGGTTTCGCCGCCATGTGCGCCGGCATTCATCGCAAGCGCGCCGCCGACCGTGCCCGGGATGCCGGCAAAGAACTCCGACGGTCCGAGACCCCAGCGAATGCATTGCCGGGCCAGTTGGGTACAGGGGACGCTGCTCCCCGCACGGACGCCGAGGTCAGCGATGCGTTCCAGCTTCCTGAACGCCGATCGTGCAGCGATAACAGCGCCTCGCAGTCCGCCATCGCGTACGAGGAGATTGCTGCCAAGCCCGAACCAGAAAACCGGCACAGTGGCATCGAGCCCGCGCAGAAACCGGCACAGGTCGTCAAGATCCGCGGGTTGGAAGAACAGGTCGGCCGGGCCACCTGTGCGCCAGGACGTGTGCTTGCTCATCGGCTCATCACGTCGCAACTCGCCGGTCACTTCAGTAGTGCGCAATGCCGCCATCATGTCTGCACCTTGAGATCGGGTTTGCGACTGAGGCGTGCGACAAGCTGTGGTACGAATGCGCCAATGTCGCCGGCGCCCATGGTCAGCAGCAGATCCCCGTCAGCGACAAGGCCATCGAGCACGTTCGCGAGATCCGCAAGGGACTCGACGAAAACCGGCTCGACCGCACCGCGACTCCTCACCGCGCGTGCGATCGCCCGGCCATCCGCTCCGGTGATGGGCGCCTCGCCAGCGGCATAGACTTCCATGACAATCAGAACGTCTGCCTGCGAAAGCACCGTTGCGAAATCGTCGAGGAGATCGCGTGTACGGGTGAACCGGTGCGGCTGGAAAACCAGCACTATGCGACGATTCGGCCAGCCGCTGCGGGCGGCGGCGATAGTCGCCTCGACTTCGGTCGGGTGGTGACCGTAATCATCGACGAGCAGGATCTTGCCACTGCGGGTACGGATCTCACCGTAGTTCTGGAAGCGGCGGTCAATTCCTTCGAATTTCTGCAAGGCACTTACGACCGCCTGATCGCTTACCTGCAATTCACCGGCAACCGCGATTGCCGCAAGTGCGTTGCGGACGTTGTGCAGGCCGGGCAACTGCAGGCAAATGTGCAGTGGCTGGTCGTTGCCGTCACGTTCGACGGAAAATTCCGTCCGCCCACCGGTAAACCGGATGTCACGGGCCCGGACACTCGTCTCGCTGTCGATGCCGTAGGAGACGATGGAACGACCGACATCTCCCAGGATGGCATTGACGCCCGGATCATCCGTGCACAAAACCGCGAGTCCATAGAACGGCAGGTTGTGCAGAAACTCGACGAACCCCTGTCGCAGTTTGTCGATATCACCGTCATAGGTCGACATGTGATCGGCATCGATATTGGTAACGATCGCGAGCATCGGTTTCAGATGCACAAACGAAGCGTCACTTTCGTCAGCCTCGGCGACGAGGTACTCGCCCTGCCCGAGACGCGCGTTGCTGTCCGCGCTTTTCAGCCGGCCACCAATGACGAACGTTGGATCCAGTCCGCCCTCTGCCAATACGCTGGCCACCAGGCTTGTCGTGGTCGTTTTGCCATGCGTGCCGGCAACCGCGATGGAGTAACGAAAGCGCATGAGTTCGGCCAGCATTTCTGCGCGACTAACCACCGGCATGAGCAGCTCGCGTGCGGCGGCCACTTCGGGATTGCGTTCGTCGACTGCGCTGGATACGACAACGGCATCGGCACTGCGAATATTGCTGCTGTCGTGTCCTATGAATACGGTGGCGCCGAGTCCGCGCAAGCGCTCGACCTGCGCACCGGCGCGAAGATCAGAACCCTGCACGCGATAGCCGAGGCTCAGCATGACTTCCGCAATACCGGACATGCCGGAGCCGCCGATGCCGACAAAGTGCACACA
>CAZSDL010000342.1:0-2064 GCA_964605635.1 uncultured Woeseiaceae bacterium | reverse complement strand
TGCATGTCATAAAGTCGTTTGACGCCGGTGGTGGTTTCCTCCGAAAGCCCGCGAACGTTTTTCATCAGCTCCGGGTACTTGTTATGCATCACGAGCGTCAGGTCGCCGCCATCGTCAAGGATCATGTTCGGCAGCCAGCCGTCCGGGCCCTTGAGAGTTTGTTCGATGCACCACCAGTATTCTTCTTCTGATTCGCCCTTCCACGCGAATACCGGCACGCCGCTCGCCGCCATCGCCGCGGCGGCGTGATCCTGGGTCGAGAATATGTTGCACGACGACCACCGCACCTCGGCGCCCAGCGCCGTGAGTGTTTCGATGAGTACCGCTGTCTGAATTGTCATGTGCAGGCAACCGGTCAGGCGCGCACCCTTCAGTGGTTTGCGTCCGGCATACTCTTCGCGCAATGCCATCAATCCGGGCATTTCGGTTTCGGCGATCGCAATTTCCTTGCGGCCCCACGAAGCCAGCGAAATGTCGGCGACTTTGTAATCCTGTTTGCGGATGGCAACGGCTTCGCTGCTCATGTAATTCTCCTTTTAAAGCGAATCAATTCGGTGAGTAAATGCGGCGTCAGGCGGCGGCGTCAACCCGCAGCGCCTCGGCTTTGTCTGTTCTCTCCCAGCTCAAATCGATATCTTCGCGACCGAAATGACCGTAAACAGCAGTTGGCTGGTAGATAGGCCGAATGAGATCCAGCATTCTCAGAATGCCGTAAGGACGCAGGTCGAAGTTCTCGCGGATCAGGTTCGTCAGGCGCTCTTCACTGATCTTGCCCGTGCCGAACGTCTGGGCACTGATCGATGTTGGCTCGGCTACACCGATGGCATAAGAAACCTGTATCTCGCAGCGGTCGGCAAGTCCTGCCGCGACGATGTTCTTGGCAACGTAGCGACAGGCGTAGGCCGCCGAGCGGTCGACCTTGGAAGGGTCTTTACCGGAAAATGCCCCGCCGCCATGGCGCGCGGAGCCGCCGTAGGTATCGACGATGATCTTGCGTCCGGTCAGGCCGCAGTCACCCATCGGACCGCCAATTTCGAAACGGCCGGTCGGGTTAATGTGATACTGGGTATGCTTGCCGATCCATTCGGCCGGCAACACAGGCTTTATGACTTCCTCCATGATGCCTTCCTTCAGGTCTTTCATGGAAACGTCGGCATGATGTTGTGAAGACAGGACTACGGCGTCGATGCCGACCGGTTTGTGGTTCTCGTAAACAAACGTCACCTGGCTCTTGGCGTCCGGGCGCAGCCACGGCAGTTTGCCCGATTTCCGGACCTCGGCCTGGCGCTTTACCAGCTGGTGGGCATAGGTGATCGGCGCGGGCATCAGTACCCTCGTCTCGTTCGTGGCGTAACCGAACATGAGTCCCTGATCGCCGGCACCCTGATTTTCCAGCTCATCGCGGTCCACACCCCGGGCTATATCCGGCGACTGCTTGCCGAGGGCATTTATTACGGCGCACGAAGCGCCATCGAAGCCCATTGTCGAGTCCGAATAGCCGATGTCGAGCACCGTCTTTCGCACGATCGCCTCGATATCGACCCAGGCCGACGTGGTTACCTCGCCGGCGACAATGACCATGCCGGTCTTCACCATTGTTTCGCAGGCGACCCGCGCTTTGGTGTCCTGCTCGAGGATCGCGTCGAGTACAGCGTCGGAGATCTGGTCTGCGATCTTGTCAGGATGTCCTTCCGATACCGACTCTGAAGTAAATAAGTACGAATGATTCATGAGTTTAACTTTGCTCTGCAGCTCTCTGGGCTCAACGGAGCATTGTAACCCAAGGGTCGCGCAGGACACCATTTCGCTAATGTAAGCAGTTGTAACGCAAATTTCGGAGTCGGCTTGGCAACCCGCGGTACCCCGCGTCGCTTGCGGGGCCGCGGCCAAACAGGGAGAATGCGCGACTCGCCGCCAGCGTGACGTCGGTCCTGCGACACAACATCTGAACCAATCGAGACCCGATGCCAGAAAAATCAACCAGCCGGACATCCGTCGACGGCCCGAAACGCAGAACACTCGCCAATGCCATCAGGGCGCTCAGTATGGATGCTGTCCAGGCGG
>CAZSDL010000341.1:0-2089 GCA_964605635.1 uncultured Woeseiaceae bacterium | reverse complement strand
CGATTGCCCGGTTCTTGGAAAGGCGCATCTTGATGCGGCCGTCCTGCGGTACGCGCCGTTCGGCGATGTCCAGTCGCGACATAACCTTGAGCCGCGCACATACCTTGTTAGCGAGCGCCACCGGCGGCTGCGCTACTTCGGACAGCACGCCGTCCAGACGGGTGCGGACTCGAAAAATCTTTTCGTACGGCTCGAAGTGCACGTCGGAGGCGCCGCGCTTGATGGCATCCAGAAGTACCTTGTTGACGAAACGCACCACCGGTGCGTCTTCCACGTCGTCACGGGTGACATCGTCGTGATCCTGCTCACCGCTAGAGACCTCGAGGTTCTCGAGGTCGAAATCCTCGTCGTCGAGTGACGCCATGGTCGTGTCGATGGCTTCCAAAGCCTTGGTGATGCGTTCTTCAAGCTTGGCCTGCTCGACCACCACCGGGTCGATACGCATGCTGGTCTGGAACTTGATGTCGTCGATCGCCTGCAGGTTGGTCGGGTCGGAGATGCCGACGAACAGGCGCTGGCCGCGCTTGACGAGCGGCAGGACGCGGTGCTTCTGCAGGAGTTTCTGGTCGACCGAGCGTATGACTTCGAGGTCGATCTCGATCGCATCGAGATTGAGCAACGGAACCCCAAATTCGTGGGATGCGGCGACGGCTATGGCACGGGAGTCCGCCATCTCATTGGCGACCAGGTAGGCGACCAGCGGGACCTTGTCACGGCGCGCCGCCTCCGAGGCATCGTTGATGCTCTCCTCAGTAATAATACCGTCCTGGACCAGGCGTCTCGGCAGGCCGGAAAGGGTATATTGTGCTGCCGTGACTGCCATGAATGCCTGATCCCGGGACCGTTAAGTGCGCGTGGGTGGACGCTACAGTCTTACCGATCCAAGTCCCCGGATCAACTGCATTTTGTGCTGTTGTTCACAGTTGCGGAAAATCATTAAGTCAAACATAACCGGCGGATCAAATTTGCCGCCGAAGGAGCGCCTGAGATCTACGTGGGATCACCGGCAGGCACCCGGCAAATAGCGCTCTTCAATGGTCGGCGGCCGATGCGCGGCGGTGATACCTCCGCCCGTCAGTAAGGACCCGGACGGGGGCGGCGCATTGCCGCAACGCCAGCTAATTGTCGTGCCGTCTGTCAGGTAGGGGGTCAACGACAGGGAATCGCCAAAAATATCCTGATGGGCGTCGTTGCCGAAGGTAATGTCGATACGACCGTTGACAATGTCGACCTGGGAGACGTAGGCGCCTTGGGTATCCGCGGCGGTGGGAGTCATGCCAGCTGCGGTGCGATCCGCTGAAGGTATCCCGCTGTGCTTGTAGGCGTCGACGATCGGTGTTTTCATCGGGGACACAAAATCAATACCGTTCTGAACTTGTGATCGCACCGAGTAGGTCTGGTATGCCGATACCACTAGCAAAGCGAGGATCACAACAATAGCGATCACGATGACTAACTCAATCGAAGTGAAACCGCGGGTTTGACGAGACACAAGAGTATCCGATTGCTTTATTTGACTGCGCTGCTTGAGCGGACCTTGCGGCCAGTACAATTCCGCGCTTGATTGTGGCATAACGATAGACCAATGGGGCATTCCGGGTCCCGAATGTGGAGCACAAAAAAAGCCCCGGACAAGCCGGGGCTTAAATTTGTTTCAATTGTTGCGTTTACGGGCGGCAAGCGGATGGAACATGGTTGTCGGCGATGGTAGCGCTCGTGCATACCCATTCGACGCTGCCAGCGTTCAGGGCCGCCGTCAGAATAAGAGTATCACCAGCTATTTGCGCGTTAGCGTCATTACCGTAAGTTACGGTAATGGTAGCGGCGCCGGCGGCACCTGCTATTGCTACGTTAGTGACGTATTTCCCGGCGATGCCGCTTCCATCGGCGGCTCCGAGACCTACGACCGAGTTGTCAGCTGGAAACTCGCCGCGATCCTGCCAGAACTCCGTGGCGGAAATTTTCGCACCGCTTGACAGGCTCAGTCCCTCAGAAACTTGCGCACGAATCGTGTAGTCCTGGTAAGCAGGAATTGCGATCGCCGCCAGAATGCCGATAATCGCTACGACGATCATCAGTTCGATAAGCG
>CAZSDL010000340.1:0-2091 GCA_964605635.1 uncultured Woeseiaceae bacterium | reverse complement strand
CCTACAACAAATTTCTCGACGACTTCATCTTCCGCCTGCCCGGCGTATCGCAAGTACGCTCGAACATCGTTCTCAAAGAAATCAAGGCTGATACCGCATTGCCGTTCAAAGTGTGAGCATTCTTTCTTTCGTGGGTGCGCGACCCAGGGATGCCCGTTCCGGGACGCCGCAAGCACATCCCTGTGGGCTCCGGGCTCGACATCCCTGTCTCGCACGGCCCGGAACGGGCACCCCTGGGTCGCGCACCCACAGCCAGTCCCTCGCGAAAAAGCACGTCTGTAAGTCCAAAATGCGGATGCGCAGTTAAGAGCTTGCAGCGCCCCCGAAACGGGCACCCCTGGGTTACGCGTCCGCGAAAGAAGGTTCCTGCGAGATGCGCGACCACTCTGCTTCGGTGGCGACCATGGTGAGAACGTCGTAGGTGGCGACGATCTCGTCGTTCTGGTTGCTGACTTCGGTGTCCCAGCGAACTTCGCCGTAGCCTGCGTCGGCGCGCAGGGTTTTCTGTTTGCAGGTGAGGCGCACTTTGAGTGTGTCGTCGGGATTGACGGGCTGCATGAAACGCAGGTTGTCGAGGCCGTAGTTGGCGAGGACCGGACCGAAATCGGGATCGACGAAGAGGCCGGCGGCGAACGATACGATGAGATAGCCGTGTGCGACACGTCCGTCGAAGAAGGGATTTTTGCGTGCGGATTCTTCTTCCATGTGTGCGTAGAAATGGTCGCCGGTGAATTCGGCGAAGTGTTTGATGTCGGCCAGGGTAACGGGTCGGGAAGCGGTGTTGAGCGTGTCGCCGATGGCTAGCTGTTCGAAGCTTTTGCGGAAAGGATGCACGTCGGTGTCGAGTTGGTCCGCGCCGCGAATCCAGCGCTTGCCTATGCGCGACAGGGTTTGCGGCGAGCCCTGGATGGCGGTGCGTTGCATGTAATGCAGGACGCCGCGAATGCCGCCGAGTTCTTCTCCGCCGCCGGCGCGCCCGGGACCGCCGTGCACGAGGTGTGGCAAGGGCGACCCATGGCCGGTGGATTCGGCCGCGCAATGGCGATTAATGACCAGCATGCGGCCGTGGTACGGCGCAGTGCCGAGGATCAGTTCGCGGGCGATGTCATCGTCGGCCGTTACGATGGAACCGGCGAGGCTGCCGTTGCCGAGTTTCGCCAATTCAACGGCTTCGTCGAGATTGGCGTACGGCAATACGGTCGCTACAGGGCCGAACGCTTCGACAGAGTGCACGGCCGATGCCGACAGGGGACGTTCGCAAAGGAGAAGCGTTGGCATGAAGAATGCCCCTTTGCGCGCATCGGCGTCGTTGACTGGAAAATCATCCCGGTCGCCGTAGACGACATCGGCTTCGACCGACAAATCTTTGACGCGGGCGCGCACTTCGTCGCGTTGTCCAAGGCTCGCCAGCGCACCCATGTCGGTGTCATCGCGCGCCGGATTGCCGATGCGTATTTTGCCGAGTTCGTGCGCGAGAGCGGCAACCAGTTCTCCGCTCACATTCGCGGGCGCAATTATGCGGCGAATGGCGGTGCATTTTTGACCCGCCTTGCTGACCATTTCGCGTTTGACTTCGTTGACGAAGAGCTCGAACTCGGGTGTGCCAGGCTTGACATCCGTACCGAGAATCGAGGCATTGAGCGAATCGGTCTCAGCGGTAAAGCGCACCGACTCGGCAATGACCCGCGGATGGGTTTGCAATTTTTCCGCGGTTGCCTTGGACCCGGTAAACGCGATGACGTCCTGGCTGTTGAGATGATCGAACAGGTTGCCGACGCTGCCGCAGATCAGCTGCAGCGAGCCTTCCGGCAGGATGCCCGAGTCGACGATGCGTCGCACCATGAGCTCCGTCAGGTAAGCGGTCGCAGAGGCCGGCTTGACGATAGCCGGAACGCCGGCGAGCAACGTCGGCGCCAGTTTCTCCAGCATGCCCCAGCAGGGGAAATTAAATGCGTTGATGTGCACTGCCGCGCCGAGACGCGGTGTAAAAATATGCTGACCGGCAAAGCTGCCCTTTTTTGAGAGCATCTCCGGCGGGCCGTCGAGGTACACGTGATCATCGGGCATTTCCCGACGCCCCTTGCTGGAATA
>CAZSDL010000339.1:0-2106 GCA_964605635.1 uncultured Woeseiaceae bacterium | reverse complement strand
GTCCACCAGCCGCCGGCGCCAACGGCGAAGAGGTAGTACGCCCACCAGATACAGGCCTCACCGAAATAGTTGGGGTGTCGGGTATAGCGCCAGAGACCGGATCGCAAAACCTGTCCCTTGTTGCTGGCGTCGGCGCGAAAACGCATAAGCTGATAGTCGCCCACTGCCTCAAAAACAAAGCCGGTGATCCACAGGATAGTAGCCAACACGTCGAACACACCAAGCGGGGCCGCACCTCGTAATGCCACGAGCAGCGGCGCTGAGATCACCCAGGCCAGGACACCCTGCAACCCGAATACGAGGTACAGGCTTTTCAACGCGAATCCGGGCGAGTTCTTTTCGCGCATGGCCTGGTAACGATGATCTTCCGCCTCGCCCCAATTTCGAACGGTGATGTGTACAGAGAGTCGGAGAGCCCATGCGGCAACCACGACTGTCACCAGGATCGCCCGAGTGTCCGACCCGGGCAGGTCGACCCAGTAAGCTCCCAGGGCAACCAGGAAAAACAGCGACCACAGGCTATCGATGAAGCTGACATTTCCCCGGACGACGCCGATCAGCCACGCGACGGCGGCAACGACGAGAATGCATTGCAATGCAAGAAGGCTGCTGGACCACAGGGATGACATGAGCAAGGTTACCGACCTTCAGTCCAGGATCAGGGGTTGTGCGGTATTCGTACGACGGTTGGTGCCGTCGAAGCGCGTGGCGAGCAAGGTCAGAAACGGCATCATCACACCCCAGCCGATGCCGAGAGCGAGCATTGCCGCTGAAAAGTCGACGAGAACGATACCGCCCAACTTTTCGCCAGTGAAATACGCGAGTGGACCGCCGACGAGGCCGAACAAAACAGCGAGTATGTGATTGCCTCTGAGCCATCGCAGGGACACATTCAGAGTCGTCGCGAACAACATCCACATTGCGACGATCCAGTACGGAGCCGCGCCGCCCAACAGGTAACCCGACGGATAGTCAACCCAGCCGAAGCCGACCAGAAAAGTATCAAATACTGCACCGATGGTTCCGCACAGCAACACCAGGACCAGCTCGACTCGCGGTAGTTCTGCAAGCCGCAGATGCAACGCAATGGCAAGTGACATTACCAGCACGCCGACCAGGGGAATATTGTTGGCCGCCGTCATTACGGCGGAGAACCAGCCAACCTGAAAAACGACCACATTCAGCACGAGAGTCGGACTCACAGGGTTTTGTTGCCGGCTGGCCGAGGCACAAACCGGTAGTGGCTGACCCACCATTCCTGCCCACGGTCGAACGCAAACAATTCCGCACACGCCATGAAAAACATTCGCCAGCGCATCCACCACTTGCGTACTTCGCCGTCTCCATAAGTATCGGCCAGAACAGGCATGAGTGCTTCCTTGTCGGCATCCATGCGTTCCACCCATGCATTAGCCGTCCTGGCATAGTGACCGCCATGCCAGCGCCAATGGTTCTGCAACTGCAGTGCATCCTGGAAATACATCGGCAAGCTGTCGCTCGGCATGATTCCGCCGGAAAAAAAATGCCGGCTCATCCAATCGCCTGGTCCATTATCAGTGAATTCGTACGGTGTCGATCGATGGCAAAAAATATGCATAAAGAATGAACCTTCCGGACGCAGCCATCGTGCTATACGCCGAAACAGTTCGCGATAGTTGCGCATATGCTCGAACATTTCGATCGATACGACTCGATCGAATTTCCTGTCGATGTCGAAGTCGTTCATATCGCACACATCAACCTCGATGTTCGCCAGCCCGCGACGTTTTG
Organism: uncultured Woeseiaceae bacterium; assembly: GCA_964605635.1. GTDB lineage: Bacteria > Pseudomonadota > Gammaproteobacteria > Steroidobacterales > Woeseiaceae > IDS-8. The sequence goes on along the minus strand of CAZSDL010000339.1, from coordinate 336 downwards.
CCTCAGCAATGATGAAGTCGCGTTGCGAATGCGAATTAGAGACCGACGTAATCCGGCAGTCCGGAAAATGTTCGGCAGTCCAGATGCTGAACGACCCCCAACCGCAGCCGAGATCGAGAATCTGCATACCGTTTTCTATGCCTGCTCTCTCGCAGGTTATTTCAAGCGCCGCTGATTCGGCAGCGGTGAGCGTAGTGACACCTTCGGGCCAGTAGCAGCAGCTGTACTTGCGATAATCACCAAGAACGCGGGCGAAGAATGCCGCCGTCACTTCGTAATGCTGTTCGTTTGCCAGATGCGGGACCAAAGCGATTGGTGAACGGTCCATCATGGCGA
>CAZSDL010000338.1:0-2118 GCA_964605635.1 uncultured Woeseiaceae bacterium | reverse complement strand
CCAGCCCGAAATGTCCTGTAAACATGTAAGCCCTGCGTGCAGTGAATTGACCGGGGTCCACCGACTAACGGTGGTACACCCCGATTTTGCGACACAAAAAGCTGAATTTCAGGGAGTTATGTCACAAATCTCGGCTAGTCTTGGGATCGGACTCATTATAGATAGGGTGAAAGCAACCGCGCGGCGCCGTCCCGCAAGCGCAACGGCAGGCTACGACTCTTTATCTCGGCCCTGGTGATTGCCGTAGCCACTTCACGGCGGCGCTCGAACCATTTCTGCATCTTCGCGTTGAGCGCTTTGTCATAGCATTCCAGGTTCAATTCGAAATTAAGACGCAGGCTGCGCGGGTCCCAGTTGGTCGACCCGACCAGCGACCATGCGTCGTCAACCAGAACCACTTTCGAATGATCGAAGGGCGGCGGTGAATGCCAGATTCGGCAACCGCGCTCCAGTAGCTGCGAGTAAAGGGGAAACGATGCCCATTGCACCAGTCGCAAATTGTTTTTCTCCGGCAACAGGATATCGACATCGATACCGCGCAACGCCGTCGTGTTCAGCGCACTGATCATTGACGAATCCGGCAAAAAATAGGGCGTCGCGATGCGCACCGATTTCGCGGCCTGTGCGAGAGCTCCCAGCAGGATCATCTTAAGGACTTCGAAGTGCTCGTCGGGCCCGTCCGGAATTGTTCGTGCGGCCAGGGTCCCTGTTTGATCGACGGGAGGGAACCAGTCGTCTCCGGCAAGCGTTTCACCCGTCACAAACGTCCAGTCGCTCGCGAATACATCCATCAGTTGCACGACGACAGGACCACGAACGCGAAACTGCAAATCGCGAATAGAATGTTTGGACGGTTTTGCGAGCAGGTTGCCGTCGCGTATGTTCATGCCTCCGGTGAAGGCTTCCGTCCCGTCGACAACCAGCAGCTTGCGGTGGTTGCGCAGATTCAGCACTGCCATGTTCTTCGGTATAATAATCGGCATGAATGCAGCTGCTGCCAGCCCGGACTTCCGCAGTCGCTTGATCATGCTTGGCCAGCTATAGTGCTGACCAATCCCGTCGATGATAATTCGCACAGCGACACCGCGCGCATGCGCCGCGATCAGGGCATCCGCGAACTGACCTCCGATCTCGTCGTTATCGAATATGTAAGTGGAGAGTGCGACGCTGCGCTGCGACGTGTTGATTGCCTGCAACATCGGTGGAAATGCTTCGTCCCCGTTTTCCAATGGCTCGATACTGTTGCCGCCGCAAACCGCGAACGGCGTGACCTGATCGCCCACGCGTGCCAGCGGTGCCAATTCAGGAGGCGGGCTCACGGCGCCGACCGGCTTTGTTCGTCCTGGCGGGGCGACACGCTGGCGTAAAGCTATAGCACGATGCCGAACACGGTTTACGGCCAGCATCCAATAGAGGATTGCGCCGATCAGTGGCAGCAGAATAATCAGCCCTACCCAGCCGATGACGGCGCGCGTATCGCGCTTGTAGAGCAAAGCGTGTCCCGATGTGAATGTGGCAAACGCGAAAACGGAAAATGCCAACAGGCCGATCAGAAGTTGTTCGAGGGATTCCGGATTCATGCCTGGCGCATCCAGCTTGCCGGGTCGACGCGATAGTATTGCTGCAGCTGGCCGTAAAGGTCGGGCAGCGTCTCCCGCATCTCCTCCGCCTTCTCGAAGAAAGCTTCAGTCGCGACGGCAAAGAATTCCGCGGGCGAGGTAAGTGCGTACACATCGAGAACGGTATCAGCGCCGGATTCAACCGCATGTCCCATTGCAGCGAACTCGTGATTCAGTACGCGGCTCCACTCCCTATAATCAGCCTCGTCGCGGAGCAATGGCAGTCCTTCGGTATCATCGTCCTGCTCGTCAAGCTTGTGCGCAAACTCGTGCAGGATGACATTCATGCCGTCACCCCCTGTTGACAGGCCACGCACAATATCCTGCCAGGACAGTATCACCGGCCCACGGTGCCAGGACTCGCCGGCACGGGCGACGCGCTCGTGAATCTCGATTTCACCGTCGTAGGTGATTTCGTCTGCGACATACGTGTCAGGGTAGACCAGAATCGTCGTGAAATCCGGAAAATAGTCGCTCGTGCGGTTCAGGAGCAGCAGGC
>CAZSDL010000337.1:0-2141 GCA_964605635.1 uncultured Woeseiaceae bacterium | reverse complement strand
TGCCCGTAGTTAGTGCCGGGTTCACCAATTCGGAGGTTTGGCGCACAAGTACCTACGAATCACTAACCCCGGCACTACCTACGCAGGCACTACCTAAGCATGTACCTACGAATCGCAAACCCCGGCACTACCTACGGACGGCACTGACTACGATCGTTGCAATGTGCTTAGGGCTGGGCCGTTTTTGTTCCAGCGGACGACGCTGCCTTGTTCGTACCAATCGCCGAGTACGATTCTTGTTGCGGGCTGGCCGTTGAGTAGGAATTTGTTCACATTGGGACGGTGCGTGTGGCCGTGCAGAAGCGTCAGCACGTCATGCTTCCGCATCAAGTCCTCGACCGCTGCCTGATTGACGTCCGAAATCTTCGAGTCGATCGATCCGCCGTGCGCCCGGCTGTCGGCGCGTGCCTGTGAGGCGATCGCCAGTCGTTCGGCCAGCGGCTTTTGCAACATCATCGCCTGCCACTGGGGATTGCGGGTGATCGAGCGGATTTCCTGATACTTGACGTCGTCCGTGCACAGTTGGTCGCCGTGACTGAGCAGGACATCCTGACCATACAAAGTGACCTGCCAGGGATCCGGCAGCAGTTCGGCGCCCGCCTGGCTGGCAAATTCGTCGCCGATCATGAAATCCCGATTGCCGTGCATGAAATACACCGGCACGCCTGAATCGGCAACGGCTCGGATCGCCGATTTCATGCTCGCGTAATGCGGATTGGGATCGTCGTCCCCGACCCACGATTCGAACAAGTCTCCGAGTATGTAGAGCGCTTCCGCCTGGCGGGCTTCGCCCGCAAGGAAGGCCTGAAATTGCCGGCCGATGTCGGGACGCGCCCCTTCAAGATGCAGATCGGAGATAAAAAGAGTCGTCAACGCCTCGATGCTCCGGCAGCGTCAGTCGCCGTACGTGACACGTGCGGCTTTCTCAATTATGACCGCAACGTTGGGTACGTCTCTCGAGAACGGGCCTGCCGGTCCGGTAGGTGTCGTGACGATCTTGTCGACGACATCCATGCCTTCCAGCACATACCCGAATACGGTGTAGCCCCAACGGTCAGGCTGCGGATCGAGTCGCGTATTGTCGGCCACGTTGATGAAGAACTGGGCATTGGCCGAATGCGGGTCTTCGGTGCGCGCCATGGCGATAGTGCCGCGGATGTTCTCCAGGCCATTACCCGACTCGTTCGGCACGGAGTTAGCGGATTCCCTGGGTTTCAGGTCGCGCGTGTAGCCGCCCCCCTGGATCATGAAATCGGGAATGACACGATGAAAGACCGTGCCATTGAAGTGCCCGGAGTCCACCAGTGCCAGGAAGTTTTGCGTGGTAAGCGGCGCGCGGCGACCGTCGAGTTCGATGAGAATGCTGCCCTCGGTGGTATCAAGCCGCACGTGGGCCGACGAGGGAATCTCTTCCGCCACGGCGACGGCGGCAAACAGCGTCAACATGACCAGTCGTGCAATTCTCATAACGCCCCTCAGGGTTCGTGACTACGCGAAACAATAACAAAGGCCGCGGCAGGGCTGAAGCGACATCGCGCAAGCCCCAGATTTTCGTATGAAAATTCAGATGGTTCAATTGACTGCCCACAGGGCCGGTCGTATCATCGTGCCCCCGCCAGGATGGCCCGCGCGACGTTCGCGGCTCAGCCTGCGCGGACTGAACGGCAGCGGCGGGGCATAGCGCAGTCTGGTAGCGCATCTGCTTTGGGAGCAGAGGGTCGGCGGTTCGAATCCGTCTGCCCCGACCAACTAACTGGGTGATCATCGAACGTCAGGAGATCTGAGTACTGGAAACAGCGCCCGTAGCTCAAGCGGATAGAGCATCGGCCTTTGAATCAAGGAGCCTGCACCGGGAAACAAAACCGCTGCAGTGGACTGCACCGTTACGGGGAACCCTTAACAGGTAATGCTGATGGCAATCCCGTGGAAACCTGTGGTTGGATCGTACATCGTGAAAACCGGAGCAGCCTGAAGGCTTGGCGCCTGACTGGCGGAGGCTTTAATCGCCAAATCGCCAAATCGCCAAGGGTAGGGCTGATCGATAAGTGCCGAACGGTAACTAACCTTTACCGGGGCGGCGCTTTACACCAGGGTTCCGTAGAGACTAGATGTGCGGCGCCTGAAACGGCGAAGGGATAGTC
>CAZSDL010000336.1:0-2150 GCA_964605635.1 uncultured Woeseiaceae bacterium | reverse complement strand
CCTTCCAGCCGGCAGGCGCCAGGCACGCCGTCTCACTGACCTTGCACCAGACCGTGACCGGCTGTCGTGTCGCCGCGACCGCATTTGCGCCGGCAATGGCGCGCTGTGCCTAGGACGGCGAAAAAGTCACTGTTCCTCTTTGCCGAAGCCGCCGCCGCCGGGGGTTTCGATCACCAGGCAGTCGCCGGCTTGCAGCGTGACAGTTGCTGTGGCGGCCAGGTCTTCGACTTCGCCGTTACGCCGTTCGATGCGATTGTTGCCGGTTTGTGCTGCTTCGCCACCGTCCAGCCCGAACGGCGCCACGCGGCGGTGATTGGATAGCACAGAGACCTCGACCGGGGCGCGAAATCGTAAACGCCGGATGGCGCCATCGCCGCCATGCCAGCGGCCGGCGCCGCCCGAGTTGCGACGGATCGAGAATGCTTCGACCAACACCGGGTATTTCTGCTCGAGCACTTCCGGGTCGGTCATGCGCGAGTTAGTCATGTGGGTCTGCACGGCATCCGCGCCATGCCAGCCGGGACCGGCGCCTGCGCCACCGGCGATGGTTTCGTAGTATTGCAGGCGCGCATCGCCAAAGCTCACGTTATTCATGGTGCCTTGCGACGCCGCAAGCGCACGCAATGCACCGTACAGGCAATCCGTTACGCACTGCGATGTCTCGACATTCCCGGCAACGACCGCGGCCGGCCAGCGCGGGCTCAGGAGGCTGTTCTCCGGAATAGAGATTTCCAGCGGCTCCAGGCAGCCCTCGTTCATCGGTATTTCCTCGCTAATCAGGCTGCGAAAAACGTACAGGACTGCCGCACGCGTGACCGCCTCGGGCGCATTGAAGTTACTGTCGGACTGCGGCGACGTGCCGGCGAAATCGATTTTTGCAGCGTGTCGGGCATGATCGACCTCAATGGACACGCAGATCGTTTCACCGGAATCAAGCTCATACTCGAAAGTGCCGTCCGACAATGAAGCGATCAACCGTCGCACGCTGGACGCCGCGTTCTCACGCACGAATCCGAGATAGTCCTGCACGATATTCATGCCGTAGCGATCGACGGCTTTTTGCAACTGCCTTACGCCTTGCTGATTTGCGGCAAGCTGGGCTTTCAGGTCCGCAATGTTCTGCTGCGGGTTGCGTGCGGGATATTGAGCGCCAGCGAGCAAGGCATGCACAGCTTCCGACTGGAAAACGCCGTCGCGAACGAGTAAGAAGTTGTCGATCAGTACGCCTTCCTCTTCAATATGCCGGCTCGTGGCGGGCATCGAACCGGGCGTGATACCGCCGATATCCGAGTGATGTGCCCGCGATGCCAGGTAGAAGAGTGGCTTGTCGGAACCGGCGAACCACGGCGTGACGACCGTGATATCGGGCAGATGGGTGCCGCCGTTGTAGGGCGAATTGAGCATGATCGCGTCGTTCTCGCGAAGGACATCGCCCGTCCGGGCGATGACGCTGCGCACGCTTTCGCCCATGGACCCGAGATGCACAGGCATGTGCGGCGCATTCGACACGAGTCGTCCCTGGCTATCAAAAAGTGCACAGGAAAAGTCGAGCCGTTCGCGGATGTTCACGGACAAAGCGGTGTTCTGCAGTACCGTGCCCATCTGCTCGGCGATATGCATAAAGAGACGGTTGAAGACCTCGAGCCGCACCGGGTCAGGTGACTTGCGGTCGATAACGGGAGGTCCGGACACTGGCATGCTGTCCGCCTGCTCCAGCAGCAGATGACCGCGTTGATTCACGCGGCCGTGCCAGCCGGCATCGATGACTGTCGTACCGTGCGCCTCGGCGATGATGGCCGGACCGGGGATCTTCACGGTGGCGGCAAGCGAATCGCGCCGGTACACCGGTACTTCTTGCCAGGCACCCGCTGTCCACAGTTTGCTGTGGCTGTCCGGCGGCGACAGCGGTCCAGCCGGCAGCAGGGGATCTTCGAACACTTTCTCGATGCCGGTAGCCGAGACGCGAACGAGCGCCAGCACGAGATCGCTGCCGCCGACATCCGTGCCGAAACGCTCGCGATAGCCGACGGCAAATTCGTCCGACATTGACTCTGCATCCGCCACTGCAATATCAAGAATCGTGTCGGAGCCTTGAACGCGCACACCGGCCGTTACCTGGAATTGCCGGTAGTCAACTGGCACGTCCTGCA
>CAZSDL010000335.1:0-2157 GCA_964605635.1 uncultured Woeseiaceae bacterium | reverse complement strand
TCTTGTGCACGTTGCGCTGATTGTCCTTCTTGAAATCGGTTTCGTACCACCCTGCACCTTTCAAGCGGAAACGCGGCGCCGAGATGAGGCGCCGCAACTGCGGTTCGCCGCACTCCGGACATTCGAGCAACGGCTCGTCATTCATTTTCTGCAATGCATCGAGCGTGTGCTGGCACTTCTTGCAGGCATACTCGTATATCGGCATGCGTCAGTCTCCGTGGACATCAATCTGTTCAATGATAACGGCCCGGCGGCTCCGCCGGGCGTAAATTACGCTGCGAGCTGAAACTCCAGCTCATCGCGTTCGACTGCGACCTCGATCGTGTCGCCTGGCTTGAAACGGCCCTCGAGTATTTCCCTTGCCAAAGGATTCTCGACGCGCTGCTGGATGGCGCGCTTCAGCGGTCGTGCGCCGTAGACGGGATCGAAGCCGGCTTCCGCCAATTTGTCTCGCGCCGCATCTGTTAGCGTGATCTTCATATCGCGATCCGCCAGGCGCTTGTGCAGGTAGCCGAGCTGGATATCGACGATGCGGCGAATATGCTCGCGGCCCAGCGGATGGAATACCACCACGTCATCGACCCGATTGATGAACTCCGGCCGGAAATGCTGCGTAACGACCTCCATGACCGCCGATTTCATGCGCTCGTAGTTCTGCTCGCCGGCCAGTTCCTGGATCATCTGCGAACCGAGATTCGAGGTCATAACAATGACGGTATTGCGGAAGTCGACCGTACGGCCGTGGCCGTCGGTCAGGCGCCCGTCATCGAGCACCTGGAGCAACACATTGAACACGTCCGAGTGCGCCTTTTCGACCTCGTCCAGCAGAATCACCGAATACGGTCGTCGCCGCACGGCCTCCGTCAGGTAGCCGCCCTCCTCATAGCCGACGTAGCCGGGCGGCGCGCCGATGAGGCGCGCGACCGAGTGCTTTTCCATGAACTCGGACATGTCGATTCGGACCATCGCCTCGTCGGTATCGAAGAGGAATTCTGCCAGCGCCTTGGTCAATTCAGTCTTGCCGACGCCGGTCGGGCCGAGAAAGAGGAACGAGCCGATCGGCCGTTTCGGGTCGGACAGGCCGGCTCGGCTGCGGCGGATGGCGTTGGAAACCGCGGTTAGCGCTTCGCTTTGCCCGACAACGCGCTTCTGGATCGCCTCTTCCATGAGCAGGAGTTTTTCCTTTTCACCTTCCAGCATCTTGGAGACCGGGATGCCGGTCCACTTCGAGACGATCTCGGCGACTTCCTCTTCCGTGACGTTGTTGCGCAGCAATGTCGTTTCGCGGTTTTCCGTCTGCAGTGCTGCATTGAGCTGCTTCTCGAGTTCCGGAATACGTCCGTACTGCAACTCCGACATGCGTGCCAGATCGCCCGCGCGATGCGCCGTCTCGAGCTCCAAACGCGCACGTTCCAGTTCTTCCTTGATATGTGTCGTTCCCTGCATAGCCGCTTTCTCGGCCTTCCAGACCTCGTCCAGGTCCGAGTACTGCTTCTCGAGGTCCTGCAACTGCTCTTCAAGATCGGCCAGCCGCTTTTTCGATGCGTCGTCGGATTCCTTTTTCAATGCTTCGCGTTCTATCTTGAGCTGGATGATGCGACGATCCAGCCGGTCCATCGATTCCGGCTTGGAATCGATCTCGATGCGGATGCGCGATGCGGCCTCGTCGATCAGGTCGATCGCCTTGTCCGGTAACTGCCGATCGCTGATGTAGCGATGCGACAAGGTCGCGGCGGCCACGATGGCGGGGTCTGTTATCTCCACGCCGTGGTGCACTTCGTAGCGTTCCTTCAGCCCGCGCAGGATAGCGATGGTGTCTTCCACATTCGGCTCGGTCACCAGAACTTTCTGGAAACGGCGCTCGAGTGCGGCATCCTTTTCAAGGTACTTGCGATATTCGTCCAGGGTCGTGGCACCGACGCAATGCAGTTCGCCCCGCGCCAGTGCCGGCTTCAACATATTGCCGGCGTCCATGGAGCCTTCTGCCTTGCCAGCACCAACCATCGTATGCAATTCATCGATGAACAGGATGATCTGGCCTTCCTGCTTGGCCAGGTCGCTGAGCACAGCCTTCAGGCGCTCCTCGAACTCGCCGCGAAATTTAGCGCCGGCGATCAAGGATCCCATGTCGAGCGACAGGATGCGCTTGCCGCGCAA
>CAZSDL010000334.1:0-2157 GCA_964605635.1 uncultured Woeseiaceae bacterium | reverse complement strand
TCCGCAACATGGCCGCATCGCTGCTGCGCCATGAAACCATCAAGACCACCTTGCCAAAGGCCAAGGAGTTGCGACGGGTCGTGGAACCCCTGATCACGCTGGCAAAAGACGATGGTGTGTCGAAGCGTCGCCTGGCATTCGATCGTTTGCGCGACAAGGAAGTGGTCGGCAAGCTATTCAACGACCTTGGGCCGCGATTCAAGGCACGCCCCGGTGGCTACCTGCGCATCCTGAAGCTGGGCCCGCGACCGGGGGATGCGGCGCCAATGGCGATCGTCCAGCTCGTCGATGGACCGGCAGCCGCAGAGCCCGAGCCCGAAGCCAAGAAATAGGGCAATTGTCGAAAAGGGACCGTAATCTGGACTGCAGTCCAGATTACGGTCCCTTTTTTTCGCCCGTGTTACGGGCTCCTACAGGCGTTAATCGAAGCGCTGTAGGAGCCCGTATCACGGGCGATTTTCGTGCTTAACCGGTTTCGCCAGCCTGCGGCTTCGGTTTCGCCGCTGCCGTTTTCTTCAAGCGATCGATCATCTGGCTGACGTATTCCGGCGAATGTGACTTGCGGGCTACGAGTGCGTACACCGACGGTACTACAACCAGCGTTAGCAGAACCGCGACCGTTACACCAAAGAATACGACCGATCCGATCGAACGCCGCGACTCCGCACCCGCGCCGGTCGCCAGCAGCAGAGGCACGGCACCGAACGCCGTACACATGCTCGTCATCAATACCGGTCGCAATCGTGTCATCGATGATTGAATTACCGCTTCCTTGAACTCGATACCACGGTCGCGTAGCTGGTTTGCGAACTCGACGATGAGAATGCCGTTCTTGGCGGCAAGGCCGATCAACATGATGGCGCCGATCTGGCTGAAAATATTGATGGTCGAGCCGAACACTGTAAGTCCGATCAGGGCGCCGGCAATTGCAAACGGCACGGTCGACATGATAATCAGCGGGTGCTTGAAGCTCTCGAACTGGGCGGCAAGTACCAGGTACACAATCACCAAAGCCAGAAGAAACGTGAGATACATAGCGCCGCCGGAGGTCTTGAAGTCGCGCGATTCGCCGTCGTAGTTGATCTGGGCCGACTCCGGCAGATGGGTGCGTATGATGTCTTCGATTTCGTCGAGCGCCCAGCCGAGCGAATAGCCCTCCTCGATACTTGCGCTGATGGTAATGGCTCGCAGCCGGTCGAAGCGTCGCAGATCGACTGGTCCAGCGGTTTCGCTTAGTTCGACGAGATTGGACAGCGGGATGAGGCGGCCGCTGCGGTCCGAGCGCACGAAGATGGTGTCCAGGTCGCTGGGTGTTTGCCGTTGCTCATCGCGCCCTTGCAAAATGACACGGTATTCTTCGCCGCGGTCTATATAGGTAGTAACGACACGCGAGCCAAGGATCGTTTCCAGCGTGCGGCCCACGGTTGACAGCGATACGCCAATATCCGCAGCCCGGTCCCGGTCGATCGACACATCGAACTTGGGTTTGCGTTCCTTGTAATCGGACTCGAGGTTAGAGAGCCCCGGCAACTTTGCCGCTTCCTCCAGTACTATGTCTCTCCATCGGGCGAGTTCGTCGTAGTCCGTGCCGCCGAGAACGACCTGCAGCGGTCTCGAGCTCTGACCAATACTCCAGCTGCCAGGGACCATGGCGTAGGCAGAAACGCCCGGCAAATCGGCAAACTGCCGGTTCCACTTCTGCACGATTTCGCTCGCACTTCGTTCGCGTTCCGACCAGAGTGCCAGCGGCGCGAATACCATGGCGGTATTAACATCGCTGCCGGCTCGAAAGCTGCCTGAGCGCGTTCCAACGCGTAACACATCGCCTTTATCAGCCATCATAATTTGTTCTATCTGTTCCACGTAACCGCGTGTGTACTCGAGGCTCGATCCGTCGGGTGCAGTGACCATTGTCAGAATCATGCCGCGATCTTCCCGGGGCATATATTCGACCGGCAAGTCGTTCAGGAGGGTGAGGGTTGCGCCGAACATGGCCAACGCGCCGGCAATAACCAGCCAGGGGTGACGCACGGCGCGGCGCAGAACCGAGGAATAGGCTTTCGACAGCCGTTGGAACAGCCGATCAACTGCTCGCGTCACGCGGCCGCGATGCAGGCCCGTCGCGAACAGCTTCGAAGACATCATGGGCACCAGCGT
>CAZSDL010000333.1:0-2160 GCA_964605635.1 uncultured Woeseiaceae bacterium | reverse complement strand
AAGGTTGCAACGACCGCCCACATGCTGGCCCCGCCAATCAGCGCTGCAAGTCGCGCTTGCTCCGAAACCGGTGCATCACTACCACGGGCCGCCGCCAACGCGGTGACGGAAGTCGCGGCCGGCAAGGTGACGGCGAGGTTGCGAGTGACCGGCGGGTAACATATACCGCCATCGGCGCAGCCCTGGAACATGACGTCGACCGAGACGAGCATGGTCTCAGCTGTGGCGCGTGCCACCGGGACACGGCCAACAATGTCGTTGTGGTAAACCTCCATATCACCGAAGTACTCGTCGGTTTTCATCGTGCCCTGCGGCAGGTCGATCTTGCCGAACTGGACGCGGTCGGAGGCAGACCGGACCGCTATCTTTTCTTTATAAAGGTAATAGCCGGGCGCGACCTGGAATGCCAGCTCGACCGTGTTCCCATCGAGCGCTTCGAGGAACGGTCGAAACGCTTCATCTACCGGTAGAAACCCGCCATTCGCGCCGCCGGGAGAGCCGAACGTGGCGAGGTCACGCTTTAGCGGTCCGGGACTTGCGTCGAGCGCTACGTCTGTGGTCCAGGTTTGCGGCGGGTAGCAGATGCCCAGATCGGCGCATCCCTGTGATTTCACGATAAGTTTGAGGGTGTCGGGCCTGGCGCCGTCAACGCTGTACGGGATCGTTACGTAAAAGCGCTCTCGATATACCTGTTGCACACCGAAAAACTCGTCTTCGTGGTGCCGGCCCTCAGGCAGTGTCACGTTGCCAAACGTGATGCCGGGCGTATCGCTCGCGAAGTCGAGCTTGTTGCGATACAGGTAATAGCCGTCCGCAATGGCCCAGTCGATTTCCAGGGCGTCCCCGGTATCCGCGACGACATAGCGAAAAGCTTCCTCGGCTCGCAGGATGTCGGCTTGCTGGGGCAATGCCGGCGCGGCCGACAGCAAAAACAGGGCGAGCAGCAGGCAATGACGTAAGGAAAGCAGTCGGTACATATGTCGGTGTCGGTTCGTGCGAGCGTGGCAAAGCGCTCCGGAGGCCATGCCGGTGGTCTTTATTGGACCCGGCAGCAGGCATGAATGTTACCGCTTATGTGAACTGCCGGCGCGGGCAGCAGGACACACGGCGAGCGTAGCGGCCGGGCCGTTGGCTGTCATGGAACCACGCCGCAATTATGGCGGTCTTCGCGGTCTAGCGCGCCCGGCCCCTTGAATTTTGCCGATCCGTCCCTATCATTAGCACTCCTTCAGGCCGAGTGCTAACGGCATCCGGACTGTAAGACCGCATTAGTCGGTTAATAATCAATAGTTTATAGGAGATCTAGTCAATGAAGATTCGTCCGCTTCATGATCGAGTCATCGTAAAGCGCATGGAAGAAGAGCGCACTTCACCGGGAGGAATCGTGATTCCCGACGCCGCTGCCGAAAAGCCGATCAAGGGCAAGGTCATTGCCGTAGGCAATGGCAAGATCCTGGAGAACGGCGAAATCCGCAAGCTGGATATCAAGAAGGGTGACAAGGTGCTGTTTGGAAAGTACAGCGGCACCGAAGTAAAGGTCGATGGCGAAGAGCTGTTGGTGATGAAGGAAGACGACATCATGGCTGTGATCGAAGGCTGATCCGCCAACGTTGCAACTGCTCACACGCGACACTCACGCAAATTCAAGTTTCAAGAGGAAAGGTAAATGGCTGCTAAAGAAGTTCGTTTTAGTGACGACGCACGCCAGAAAATGTTTGCAGGCGTAAACATTCTGGCCAATGCGGTAAAAGTGACCCTGGGACCCAAGGGTCGCAACGTCGTACTCGACAAGAGCTTCGGCGCTCCGACCGTCACCAAAGACGGCGTTTCGGTCGCCAAGGAAATCGAGCTCGAGGACAAATTCGAGAATATGGGCGCGCAAATGGTCAAGGAAGTTGCTTCCCAGACTTCCGATATCGCTGGTGACGGCACCACAACGGCAACCGTGCTGGCGCATGCGATTCTGCGCGAAGGCCTGAAGTCCGTTACCGCCGGCATGAATCCGATGGATCTCAAGCGTGGTATCGACAAGGGAACGATCGCCATCGTCAAGGAACTCAAGAAAATGTCGAAGCCTTGCGAAGACGACAAGGCGATTGCACAGGTTGGCAGCATTTCGGCCAACTCCGATCCCGAAATCGGCAAGATCATTTCGGAAGC
>CAZSDL010000332.1:0-2183 GCA_964605635.1 uncultured Woeseiaceae bacterium | reverse complement strand
TCAGGTCGGCATCCTGTTCAATAGCGCCGGACTCGCGCAGATCGGACATCACCGGGCGTTTGTCGGTACGCTGCTCGACGCCGCGGTTCAACTGTGACAATGCGATGATCGGCACTTCCAGTTCCTTGGCCAGCGCCTTGAGCGAGCGCGAGATTTCCGAAATTTCAGTAGCCCGGTTCTCCTTGTTGCCGTGCACCTGCATGAGCTGCAGATAGTCAACCACGATCAAACCGAGATTGTGCTCTCGCTTGAGTCGCCGCGCGCGCGCGCGAATCTCTGTCGGCGACAACGCGGGGGAATCATCGATAAATATTGGTGCATCTGACATCAGTTGCACGGCGGTATTGATGCGCGACCAGTCCTCATCGGGAAAACGCCCGGTGCGCAGGTGGGTTTGATCGACCCGGCCGAGGGAGGAGATCATGCGAAACGCGAGTTGCTGGGACGGCATTTCCATCGAGAATATGGCGGTAGGTACTTTGGCTCCTATCGCCGCGTTCTCTGCGATGTTGATTGCAAACGTGGTCTTGCCCATCGACGGGCGTCCCGCAATGATAATCAGGTCGCCCGGTTGCAGTCCGGCCGTCAGCTTGTCGAATTCGTTATAGCCGGTTGAAATCCCGGTAATGTCACCGCCCTTTTGATGCAGCAGGTCGATACGGTCGACGGCCTCGGGCAGGATTTGCTTCAAGGAACGGAAGCCGCTGCGTCCGCGGGCTCCTTTCTCGGCAATTTCGAAGACCAGGCGCTCGGCCTCGTCCACCAGTTCAGTTGCCGTTCTGCCTTCGGTAGTGAAGGCGCTGCCGCTGATGGTATTGCCGGCGCTGATCAGCGAACGCAACATGGACCTTTCACGCAGGATCCGTGCGTAGGCAGTGACGTTGGCGGCCCCGGGAGTTTCGTTGGCGAGCATCGCGAGATACTGCAGCCCGCCAGCGGACTCGAGTTCATTGCGATTATCCAGAAACTCCGAGACCGTCACGACGTCGCGGGGATGGCCACCATCTACCAACGCTGCAATGGCGCTGAAAATCAGCTGGTGATCCTTGCGATAAAAATCGCTGTCGACAATGATATCGGCGATCTTGTCCCAGGCGTCGCCGTCGAGCATAAGGCCGCCGAGCAGGGATTGCTCTGCCTCTGCGGAGTACGGCGGGACTTTCAATCGCTGCTCCGCGTCGCCTCCCATTCGTTCTTCCAGCGCTCGAGCCATAGTCTCCGGTTTCCGCAGCCCCGGCGCATGCCGGCGGCCGCCGCTGCGACGATCGGGTAATTCTTATATAGAGGTCCTAAAGTAACACAGGCTTTGCGGCCTGCGCCGCGTCAGCGTCGACTGTTCAGGCCTCCGGCACGACCCGTACAGTAACATCCACGTTGACGTCCGAGTGCAGGTGAACGCTTACAGTGAATTCGCCCGGCTCGTGGATCGGGCCATCGGGCATCCGGACTTCACTGCGCGCGATCTCCACGCCTACCTTTTCGAAGGCCATGGACACATCGACCGGCCCTACCGAGCCGAACAGCTTGCCTTCCGGACCCACGTTGGCGGGAATAACCAGTTCCATACCGCGAATGAGATCGGCGCGCTTTTGTGCTTCCTGTCGCTCTGCCGCAGCGGCTTTTTCCAGTTCTGCGCGACGCGCCTCGAACTCAGCAATATTTTCACGCGTCGCGAGCGTTGCACGCCCGGTCGGCAGCAGAAAGTTGCGCCCGAATCCCGGCTTCACGGTGACCAGGTCACCGATGTCACCCAGGTTCTCGACTTTATCCAGCAAAATAACGTTCATTTTTCAGATCCTGTAGCCTGCATGTCATTCGTTGTCGTTTGCGTGCAGTGTGCCGATCTCGTTATCGCCATGGTTGACGCTAACGGTGGAACACATCTCTCACGCCGCCTTGCGTCGTCGAAACTCGAACCACGCGTCAATGTATCCCAACACTGCCAGCGCCATGATGAGCAGTGCGTTCAAGAGTGGTATCAACGCGTAAACGAGTATCACCACCAGTATCGGCAGACCGCGCTCGGCGTGCAGCCAGTGGACGATCGCCAGCCCCTGCAACCAGAACAGGGCAAAAGCCACGAACGCGAGGTTCTGCAACCACACCGAGCCTGTCAGCACGGCCAGGACCGACGTTATGGCCATAGTCAGCGCCAACACCTTGCCGAAATTCAAGTCGCAAAA
>CAZSDL010000331.1:0-2187 GCA_964605635.1 uncultured Woeseiaceae bacterium | reverse complement strand
TCCTTCAATCGCCGTGTCCGGGTCGAAGTAGCGCCAGCGGTCACCATCGTGGATCTCAAGCCATGGCACAGGCTGGACCTGGCGCTGTTGGTCCTGCAACGGGATACCGTGAACGATGCGGGCAGGAATCCTGGCCGACGCAAGCACCGTGGTGATTTGTCGTACCACTGCGGCCTTGCTACCCGCTTCCGCGAGCAGTAATTCGATATTGGAATTCGGCGACGGCGTGTTGATCTGCCGTAACAGCACGGCCGTGAATGACGCCGCGTCGGCCGAGTGCTCGCTGACGTCTGCAACGATCATCTCGACAGCCGTTCTGAGAGGTTCGTTGATCGACGGAGGAATCGGCAGCGGCGGTGTGATATCCGACTGTTCGTTATCGGGATCCGCGTACACGACGATGCGGTAATAGAGCGTCTGCGAACCGTCGGCACGTCTCACCGTCCACTGCGCCTCTCGATCGGCGCCCACGTAGTTCAGGCCGAATGCAAAGTTGCGCGAAACCGAAAACTCATCCAGCGTGGCGAAGCCGGGCGTCAAGGTCGGTATTTGCAAATTGACGCTGATGGAGCCGGGTCCACTCTCGAAGCTGATGGTGGTCTCCACCGTCCAGGTCGGCGTCTCCTGCTTGTCGTCCAGAGGCAGGCCAAGAACCTGCCATTTGTACACGAACATGGCCAGGCCAATAAGCGTCAGGATACCAGCCAGTACCAGCACGTATCGCGTGGTCACGCGGCGCTCCCTGCTGCAGCTTTGCATTCATACGGCATGTAATTCGCTTCCTGTCGCATTCTTTACCAGGCCAGAGCTGGATTCGCGGGTTTTTCGAAGCCGGATTCGCAAATTTCCGGGTACCGGATACGGATTATTGATGCATTGCTGTTGTTGACCGGCAGCCTAATTCTACACGGTTATTCGGCCGCTATGACGCCCAAGGCAGTCGCGACGGCGCGTCGCCTGAGGGGGCCACTGCGATTGAATAGCCGCATCCCGGCACTGCGCAACGCCGAAACCGGTTGTGCCGGCGATGAAAAAAGCCGATTCAAGCCATCGACGAAATACAGCATCCCCAGGTTTGCGCCCTTGCGCGACCGTTCGTAGCGTCTCAGCACCGGCAAGTCTCCCGGATGCTCACCTTCAGCAATCGCCCGCGCAATCACTTTGGTCAGTTGCCGAGCATCGGCAATACCGAGGTTGGCCCCCTGCCCGGCCAGTGGGTGGATGCTATGGGCTGCGTCGCCGATAAGCACGACGCCCGGCTTGGCGTAGGCTGTCGCATATTGCGCGTTGAGTGGAAACGTGGCCCGCGGCCCCGCTGCCGTCAACACGCCAAGTACGGCATCACTCGCCTCCGTTACCTGTTGTCCCAGTTCATCGTCGGTTGCTGCCATGATCGCCGCCGCATGATCGGGCGTAGTCGACCAGACGATCGATACGCGACCATCCGACAGTGGCAACAGCGCGAGAGGCCCGTCCGGCAGGAAACGTTGCCACGCGATATTGCGATGCGAGTCCTGCGGCACCAGGTGTGTGACGAACGCGGATTGCGGATAGCGCCACGATGTTGCCGGGATACCTGCGCAACGACGCACCATGGAATTTACGCCGTCCGCCCCAACAAGCAAATCGCAGCCGAGCAGCTTTCCATCCGGCATTTGCAGGTTGCAGCGTTCGCTTTCCATTCGCAGGTCTGCGAGCGGCGTCTCGAACGCAACCTCGACGCCGAGCCGGTCGAGTTCAGCCAGCAGCGCGTCTTGCATCAGCACATTCTCGACAATGTGGCCAAGTTCGGCCAGCGCGAACTCGGCGGCATCGAAACGCAGCGTGGCCGGGCCCTCCGGTGGTCGCGCCGCATCCCATACTCGCATTTCGCGAATGGGACATGCACGGATTTCTGCGATCGTTTCCCAAACACCCAGCTTTCGATAGACCGCAGCAGAACCGGCAGCCAGGGCCGACACGCGTAGCGCGAGATCGTCGCCGGCGTTGAATCGCGGCCGCATGCCCGCATCGATGATGCGAACGGCCATACGATGTCGCTGCTCGCTTTTCGCAAGTAAGGCAGCCACGGTGAGACCCACCATGCCGGCTCCGGCGATTACGATGTCGAATGCTCTCTTCATTCCAGCGGTACGCCGCGCGCAAGCCGAGGTAATCGTCCGGCAAGACCCATCGTGTGTCTTGCAA
>CAZSDL010000330.1:0-2216 GCA_964605635.1 uncultured Woeseiaceae bacterium | reverse complement strand
CGGCGGCGAGTTCTAACCAAATTAATGTCAATAGGGAAATCATGTCGCCTCGTTCGAGTGTCGGGCCGTCGTTCCCCCGGGAGAATTTTCGACACAAGTCCCGGGTCAATTTTGGATGCAAATCTACATCGATGTGTGCCCGGCCATCCGGCGAGTTGCCATGGTAGCCTAGGGCGATAGCCTGACAGCAGCGCTCAATTACGAGGGCAGCGTCGCCAGTGTGTGAAAATCGAATGGTCGCCCGTACCTCGTATCATGCCAATAGGTGTCGGTGTCCTTGGATGCTACAGCAGGCTGGCGTCGATCGTTCGCATCGGTGCCGCATGATCGATCAGTCTTAGTGCCTGATCGCGAACGAAGGCCGCAATCCGTTCGACGAAAGCCCGCTCATCGTCGATGTAGTCTTCCGCGCTAGCTTGCGCCGGGGCCGCTTCGAGCGCGGCCTTGCCCATGCGGGTCATCTCGCGCGCGAGCAACGGCCGCGGCGTGCCGGTTCGGTGGGCGAAGTCAGCCCAAGCGAAGGGGCTCACCTCATGCAGCCGAAATTCGTCGCCGTAGGCCATTGCCATGTCGTGGTCCAGACTGTGGTACTGCACCACGCTCACGAGGTCGTAGAAGGGTGCGAGTGCGAGCCCGTCCGGACGGCAATAAAACGATACGTTCTTGCCGTGCGCATCGGAGTTGCCGATCAGATACTGGTACAAAGCCCAGCGCAGCAATGACAGTCGGGTGACCGCCTTGCGCACTGTATATTCGCTGATGGAAAACAGCCGTTCGAAGCCGGCGCCGTCGCGGATATGTCGTACGTCGCGTCCGGAACCGAAATTGCGTTCGTACTTGTAAGATACGGGAAAATTCAACGCCTGACAGGCGTCTATGATGTGCAGTCGGCGGACGCGATCAGCGTCTCGCAAGCGATCAAAGCGCTCGATCGACAACACTGGATCCGGCAGCCTCAGTATAGATACGAACGGTACAGCGAGCCCCAGCCGTGCGGCGAGCCTCATGGCATAGTGTTCATTGGCTACCAGCATCGGCAGCCGATTCTCGGGGGGTTCGGGCTTCAGGATGTGCGTGGACGCTAGCGTGCCTTCGACGAGGTACATCCGATCCTCATTCGGGTCTAGGTAGACGGCCAGCTTGTCCTGATGCCCCGCGATTGAAAGGCGCACTCGCCCGTCCCAGGCCGCGAACGGAATCTGCGACCGCTGCTCGATTCGTTGCTTAAGCTCCTCGCGCTTGATTTCACGCAGCTTGTCGGTATGGTCTCGAGGCGCCAGATCGTCGGGCAGAAAGGTGAGGGCACCCGATGTCTCTCGTCCCAGTTCACGGATCAGGCCGTAGATGTTGTTCTTCGAAACCTGGTGCGTGGTCGACACGATGTCCAGCGCGCGCCCCTCCGGCAGCAGGTTCTCCAGAAAGCGCCGCACCGTACCCGATGCGGCCGGTTCACCGAACATCAGGATATGGGGTGAGATCGAATAACTTGCATCGTTTGATTGCCATCCGGGGTCGTAATCGAAAAAAAACCGCTCTTCCAGCGACTCGTATGCCAGGGAGCCGACCTGCGCGCTGCCGTCGAACACTGCGAGCGTGTGCAGGCTCATCGATCCGTCGGTTCGACTGCGGGCCTGTTGGCCAGCCTGGATTTGTCGACGACCATGATCGCGAGTCCCAGCCCATCCAGCACCTTGAGCAGGCGGGCAGTACCTACGCCCGAGTGGCCGTTCTCGAGTCGCGAGAGCAGATCGACCGAGACCCCGCAGAGAGCGGCGGCATCGTCGATGCGCAGTCCACTGGCGTGACGCTGCTCGCGAACGATTCGGCCGAGGTCCGATAACGAGTCGACCCGGGTTTCGGAATAACGGAAACTGTCATGCAATGGGCCACCTTTCAAGCGTCATTTCGGAATAATGGAAATATTGCCAGAATAGCCCCTCGCGGTCAATCAAGTTTCTGATATTCCGAAAGGTAGGCAACGCTTGGTGCCAGAACGCTAATCTGGGCGTTAGCAGGCATCGTAGACCTTCAGGATTCGGATACGGGTGCAGTCGTCGATGGCGGTGAACTGATAAAGCCGTTTGCCCGTGCCAGGGATGCGCTCGAGGAACTTCACGTCCATCTGCAGGCGGTGACCGGGTTGGGTCTTCTCGTACCGTTTCCACCGTTTGGGGGACCGGGCGGCAAACCCTGCGGCGCACACCCAATACCTGTTA
>CAZSDL010000329.1:0-2224 GCA_964605635.1 uncultured Woeseiaceae bacterium | reverse complement strand
TCGACAATCTCGATCGCATGGACGGCTGGCCCGAACGCGTCAAAACCATGCAGCGCAATTGGATCGGGCGTTCGGAGGGTATCGAGTTGGCGTTCGATGTCGCGGGCGAAAGCGAGCCCTTGTCGGTTTTCACGACACGTCCGGATACTCTTATGGGTGTAACGTACATGGCCGTCGCTGCGGAGCACCCGCTGGCGCAGAAGGCGGCTGTCGGCGACGAACGCCTGGCTGCATTTCTGGAGGACTGTAAAAAGACGCAGGCCGCCGAAGCCAGCATGGAGACGATGGAAAAAAGGGGTATGCCGCTCGGCATCGATGCGATTCACCCCATCAGCGGCGACAAAGTGCCATTGTGGGTAGCCAATTTTGTTCTGATGGGCTATGGCACCGGCGCCGTGATGGCAGTCCCGGGCCACGATCAGCGCGACTGGGAGTTTGCGACAAAGCACGGTTTGCCTATCCGCCAGGTTATAAAACCCGCCGACGGTAGCCACTTCGATATGGCGGACGGACCGTTGGTCGACTACGGAACAGTGGTCAATTCCGGCGAGCTGGACGGCCGCGATTTCCGCCAGGCGTTCGATGCGATCGCTGCGCGCTGCGAAGCCGAGGGTCGCGGGCGACGCAGTGTGCATTACCGCTTGCGCGACTGGGGCGTTTCGCGGCAACGCTACTGGGGCGCGCCAATACCAATTATCTATTGCGACGTTTGCGGCGCCGTGCCGGTTCCGGCGCACGATCTTCCGGTCGTATTGCCGGAAGATGTCGAGTTCTCCGGTGTCGGTTCACCGTTGAAGAACATGCCGGAGTTCTACGAGACGACATGTCCGAAATGCGGCGCCAAAGCGGTACGCGAAACCGACACCTTTGATACCTTCGTTGAATCTTCATGGTATTTCTCCCGCTATACCTGTCCCGACAGCGAAGATGCGATGCTCGATGAGCGCGAGGCCTATTGGATGCCGGTCGACCAGTACACTGGCGGCATCGAGCACGCGATCCTGCATCTTCTTTACGCGCGATTTTTTCAAAAGCTGATGCGCGACCTCGGCTTGTCTTCCGTGGACGAACCGTTTACCAACCTGCTGACGCAGGGCATGGTCCTGAAGGACGGCGCTAAAATGTCCAAAGCGAAGGGCAATACCGTCGATCCCCAGCAGCTCATAGACCGATACGGCGCCGACACCGTGCGCCTCTTCATGATGTTCGCTTCGCCTCCCGAGCAAGCGCTCGAATGGTCAGACGATGGTGTGCAGGGTGCGTTCCGGTTCCTGAAGCGCTTCTGGCATGCGGTCCATACACATGCCGCGGACGGGCAGGTTTCCAGGCTGGATCCGCAAGTGCTGACAGAAGCGCAAAAGGACATGCGACGCAAGACCCACCAGACGATCGCCAAGGTGAGCGACGATATCGGTCGCCGCTATACCTTCAACACAGCGATCGCCGCCGTCATGGAATTGCTCAACGCGTTGCATCGCTTCGACGATTCATCACAGGGCGGACGCGCCGTTGCACGCGAGGCGCTGGAGGTCGCTGTCCTGTTGCTGGCGCCGATCGTACCGCATATCTGTCACCGCCTGTGGCAGGTTCTGGGACACGACACCGTGCCCGTCGACGAGCGCTGGCCGGTCGCCGACCGGTCCGCGATGATCCAGGATGTCATCGAGATAGTGGTGCAGGTAAACGGCAAGCTGCGCGGCAGAATTTCTGTCGCCGCCGATGCGGACAAGGACCACATTTCGACGCTTGCGCTGGAGGATGAAAATGTACGCCGTTTCATCGCCGACAAAACCATCCGGAAGACGATCGTTCTTCCCGAGCGACGCCTGGTCAACGTCGTTGTTTAGCCGGGCGCTGCTGGCCTTGCTGGCGCTTGCTTTGGGCGGTTGCGGCTTCCAGTTGCGTTCCGCACCGCAGGTGCCGCCCGAGATGGCTCGAACCTATATCGTCACTACCGATCGACACAGTCTGTTCTATCGGCAGCTGCGCCGGGAGCTGCGGTCGGCCGGTGCCGAAGTTGTCGACTCGCCCGCGGATGCGACCGCAGAGTTCCAGTTAATCATCGACGACACCGGCCAGCGCGTGTTGTCGGTTTCTGCGCGAAATGTTCCGCGCGAATACGAGGTGTACTACACGGTAGAGTACAGCGTGCGAAGTGACGAGACGATCCTGCTGGCACCGCAGTTGCAAACGCTGACGCGGGATTACACTTACGATGAGACAG
>CAZSDL010000328.1:0-2228 GCA_964605635.1 uncultured Woeseiaceae bacterium | reverse complement strand
ATCCCGACGGCGACGCCACCGCGATCTACACCGTCGGCGACGACCGGATCGCGCAGCAGATCCTCGACGCCCAGGGCGGCATCGACTACCACGCCTACCACGCCGACGGCCTCGGCAGCACCCGCCTGCTGACCGACCCCGCCGGCGAAGCCGTCGCACGCCTGTGGTACGAAGCCTTCGGCGAAACCGAAGCGCAGATCGGTGCTGCCGACACCGCGTTCCGCTACACCGGCGAACAGCTCGACCCGAACCTGGGCTGGTACTACCTGCGCGCCCGCTACATGGACCCGGCCCGCGGCCGGTTCACGCAGATGGACCCGTTCGCCGGCTTCGACCAGGATCCCCCCAGCCTGCACAAGTACGCTTATGTTCATAACATTCCAACGATCGCCGTTGATCCAAGTGGGAAGTATTTCAGTGGGCTGACGACGGTTACAGTAATTGGATACGCCATCAACACGGCGTTTTATGTCGGTGCATTCGCAACCGGAGGTACAACAGCGCTGGCGGGAGCGATCGTTGAGGATCTTGCCTACATGCTGATCCCAGGCTCAGGGATATCGAAAGCTGGACTGCGGATTTCTCAGATATTTAACAGGGGTAGAAAATTCAAGCTCGGATATGAAGCCAGCGGACCGGCGTTGGCTCACAACCTACGAGTATTCGGACGGTATAGTCCTTCCGGATGGCACGCTCATCATATCGTTCCGGGCCAAGATGCAAGAGCCACAGGCACTAGGGCGATTTTGGCGCGATCGAAGGTCGACATAAACTCTCCTATAAATGGGATTTTCCTCGATCCCAGTAAGCATCGGGCTATCCATACTGACGCTTACTATCGACAACTTCAATCGAGGTTGAGCTCGGCTGAAACGCGAAGAGGTGCTGATGGTGTCAGAGACGAGCTTACGATAATTTATCGTGAAATTGAAACCGGAATATTCCCATGAGCAAGATTTTTCGCCTGGCTTCCTCCGGCATTAGAGCGGTATTTTCATGTCCTGCTCAGGCCGAGCTCGATGGAATCCTGTCGGCATTTCAGTCTCGGGAGCGTAGACCGCAAAAGTTGGCCGTAAAAATAATCTTTCAGAAGAGAAATAAACGGAAAATCCTGCTAAACAGTTTCTCGATGGCAGAAGATCTTGGTTTGCTGTGTGTGGACGCAATTGGCGCGGCATGCCTTCAGGAAATTGAGCCAAATCATGTTCTGCACGAGCTAACGGGGCTCGATCGCCCATATTATGTGTTTGAAAGCAAAACAATACACGATCCATTTTCGGGTGGAGCGGGTGTAGAAGAGCTTATTGATGGTCAACGCAGGCTTAGAAGTCCCATAATTGAAAAGTCAGACTCTTGTCCTTCCATTTTTCGACTTCCGCCAGTATACGAGAGCAGTGAGGATACGTATTGTACCGAGGAAGCGGCAGAGAAAATAAGAAAGTCCGGCGCTACGGGCTTTGTGTGCTGGGACTATGAATCAAAGGCGGAGACGAGACTTTGGTCCTGAATCCGAATGACCCCTAGCCTTGCGTCATTTTTCTCACAACCGTGCGGTGTCCGCACGCTGCCCTCCCAATTTCTTTACGTCGTTCTCATTTATGACACGCTTCGTGCTGCCCGGCGAGGACGTGCTGGTGACGATCCATCCGGAGGCCGCCGCCGGCCAGGTGCAGGCGACGCTGACCCTGGACGGGGAGCCGGTGCTGTTGCGCGCCCAATTCCAGCCGCACGCTTTGCCGAACTGTTTGTCGAACGATCTGCAAATTTCCAGCGACGTTCTCCATTCCGATATCGTACCTGCGGGCGGTTGTGCCGCATTCCAAGCGCACGCTGAGCCGGTCGGGTATCGAACGCGGCGGCGCAGCGCGTTGACGGCGGCCAGCGCATTGCCGCCGGCGGGTGGGCTTGGTGCCGGATGAAGGTGGGAAACGCCGAACCCGCTATCCGGACGGCAGCACCGAGCAGCAGGTCCATGACGAGGAGAACAATCTGGTCGCGACCACCGACCGCGCCGGCCGCACCACGCGCATGGTCTACGACGCTGCGAACCGGCTGATCGAGACGATTGATCCCGACGACACCCCGGACGACGACAGTGACAACCCGCGCACCCGCAACGAGTACGACGCTGCCGGCCGCCTGGTCGCGGTCGAGGACGCGCGCGGCTTCCGGACCACGTACGCCTACGACGCCGCCGACCGCAAGATCGCCGAGACCAACGCGCTCGG
>CAZSDL010000327.1:0-2232 GCA_964605635.1 uncultured Woeseiaceae bacterium | reverse complement strand
TGCAGAGGCGCTGTTGCTGGCCGCCGGACAGGCCGGTGCCGGGCTCTTCCAGGCGGTCGCGTACTTCTTTCAAAAGGCCGGCGCGTTCGAGGCTCGTGTGCACGATCTCATCGAGTTCCGCGCGGTCGGCAGCCAGGCCGTGAATTCGCGGGCCGTAGGCGACGTTGTCGTAGATGCTTTTTGGAAACGGATTCGGCTTCTGGAATACCATGCCGACGCGTGCGCGCAAGGCCACCGGATCAAGGTCCTTGCCGTAGATGTCCTGACCGTCCAGTGATATGTGTCCGGTGACGCGCGCAGATTCGATGGAATCGTTCATGCGATTCAGGCAACGCAAAAAAGTCGACTTGCCGCAACCGGACGGACCGATCAGGGCGACGACCTGCTGCTTGCCGATTTCGAGTGTGACATCGCGAATTGCATGAATGTCGCCGTAGTAGACGTTGATGTTTTCGGCGACGATGAACGGCTCGGCGCAACGCACTTCGCCGACGGTCGCACCCGGCCGGCCGGCCATGTCCTCAATCCGTTGGCTCGCGCTGTCGCCATTGCCGGCCGCGCCGCCGCCGACCCCGGCTTTGGGTGGATCCGCCTGGGCAGGGTTCGTGGTATTCGCCACCGGAATCTCGCCGTCGTCAGCTGAGCGTAATTCAGTCATTGGTCTCATTCTCGTACACCTTGTCGCGACCCGCAATCGGCAGCATTACCATTGTTTTTCGAGGCGTTTGCGCAAAATTATTGCCGTGAGATTCATTAACAGCAGAAAGGCAAGCAGGACAATAATGGCGGCCGAGGTTCGTTCCGCGAACGCCCGCTCGGGACTGTCTGCCCACAAGAAAATTTGCACCGGCAACGCAGTAGCCGGATCGGTAAAGCCGGCAGGCACGTCTACGATAAACGCCACCATGCCTATCATCAGTAGCGGTGCTGTCTCGCCCAGCGCGCGACTCATGCCGATAATCGCGCCGGTGAGCATACCCGGCAACGCCAGCGGCATCACGTGATGAAAAACCACTTGCATGCGTGATGCGCCCAACGCAATGGCTCCTTCACGAATGGAGGGAGGCACCGCTTTAATGGACGCGCGCGAGGCAATGATGATGACCGGCAAGGTCAAAAGGGACAACACCAGGCCACCAACGAGCGGTGCAGAGCGCGGAATTCCCACCCAGTTGATGAATACAGCCAGTCCGAGCAAGCCGAACACAATGGACGGAACCGCCGCGAGATTGTTTATGTTTACTTCAATCAGGTCAGCCCATCTGTTTTTGGTTGCGAATTCTTCAAGGTAAATGGCGGCCGCCACGCCGAGCGGGAAAGACAATGCGATCGTTACGACCAGCATATAGATGGAGCCCATCAATGCGCCCTTGATGCCAGCCATTTCCGGATCGCGCGAGTCGCCGCTGGTGAAAAGCGCGGTATTGAATTTTCGCTGTACGAGCCCCTGCGCTTGCAACGTATCAATCCACTCTATTTCAAGATCGGAAAGTGGACGCTGCGCAGCATCCGTATCGCGGTCGATCCTGCCTTTTACGAACATGTCGACGTTTGCCGTCACCGGCACACTAACCTGCCGGGACGTACCGATTAACTGCGGATTCTCCAAAACCGCATCCCGCAACTGGTAGCCGGCACCGACGCTGACCAGGCGCCCGAGCTTGCGTCGCTCGCTGCGTTCCGTCACGTCGAGAAACGTTTGCCACATGGCGTTGCGCACCAGCGCATCGTAATCGGCAAACTCCAGGTCTTCGACGCCTCCCGGCGCGAGGACTTCTTCGCTGAACTCGATGTCGAGCTCGATATGTGTTTGCAGAAAGGCAGACGCACCATTGCCGATCAGTGTGGCGAAGAATACGCCGAGAAAGATCACGCCGACGGCGGTGGCCAAAACGCCAAAAAGTCTGAACACGTTTTCGCGACGATGCCGACGGCGAAGGCCTGATTCGACGGTTTTTCGAGTGTCCTGGCTGTTCATATCAAAGTCCCGAGACTATTCGTACTGTTCGCGATACTTGCGGACGACTTGCAAGCCAATGATATTCAGGCACAAGGTGACGAGGAACAACACGAGCCCTAACGCAAAGGCCGCGAGCGTCTTGGCGCTGTCGAATTCCTGGTCGCCGACCAGCAGGGTCACGATCTGCACGGTCACAGTTGTCACCGCTTCGAGGGGATTGGCCGTGAGGTTTGCGGCCAGTCCTGCTGCCATGACCACGATCATGGTTTCGC
>CAZSDL010000326.1:0-2236 GCA_964605635.1 uncultured Woeseiaceae bacterium | reverse complement strand
TTTTGTTGTCTCGTGAAAAGCTCATGCATAACTTCAAGGAGCTTTTCGATCCGGACAGGCTTCAACATATGCGCATCGAAACCGGCATGCGCCGCGCGCTCTCTGTCTTCCTCGCGCCCGTAACCGGTCAAAGCAATGAGCGGCAGCTCCGGTTTCGCAGCCTTGAGACGTCGTGCGACTTCATAGCCGTCGAGGCGAGGCAGTCCGATGTCAAGCAAAACGAAGTCCAGAGGAAGGGTAAGCGCCGCGTCGATTCCAGATGAACCATCTTCAGACTCGTGCACGCTGCAGCCCGACTGCTCCATGAGCGCGCGCAGCGCATGCCGTGTATCCGCGTTGTCCTCGACGATGAGAATTCGGTAGGCCCGGACAACGGACGGGCGAGGTGTCGACACATCAGACGGCAGCAGCGGTGGCGCGTCGATTCGCGGTAGCCGCACGACAAAAGAGCTTCCCTGGCCCTTGCCACGGCTACCGGCTTCCACAGTCCCGCCGTGCAATTCCGTCAGTCGTCGCACGACCGTCAAACCGATGCCGAGCCCGCCCAGCGGCCGGGCGAGGTCCTGTTCTCCCTGCAGGAAGGGCTCGAACACTCGCGGCAGGAACTCAGCGTCGATACCTGCTCCGGCATCCTCTATTTGCAGTACCGCAGAATCGGCTTCGTGCGCGACTGTAACGGAAATGCGGCCGTCAAACGGCGTGAACTTGATCGCATTACTGAGCAGGTTGTCGATTATTTGCCTGATGCGGTTTGGATCGGCATGTATCCACGTCGGCTCGGTGCGGACCTCATAGCGTGCGGTGCCGTCGGAAGCACGCGTGTGCAGGCAGCGCTTGACCGCCTCGGCAAGGTCCATGGGCTGTCGATCCAGTGTCATTTTGTCGACGCTCACTTTGGCAACATCCAGCAGATCGTCAACGAGACGTGACAGTTGCTCAGTTTGCCGGTGAACGATCTCTCTCCAGCGTGTCTGGTCTGTCGCCCCCTCATCTGTGATTCGCAAGACAGCTCCGGCGGCGCTTATGGCGCTCAGGGGGTTACGCAGCTCGTGGCTCAATATCGCGAGGAACTCATCCTTTGCGCGAACGGCTGCTTCGGCTTCGACGCGCGCTGTTCGTTCGCGACCAACCAGTGCCGTCCGCTCCCCGATCAGGGCTGCCATGGAGAGTGCCGTGATTGCGATTACTGCCACGAAGCCCTGCAGGACGAGCAGCGACTCGTTCGGACTCTGCATCACGAACGGCCCATGTCCTGTCGCGGTGGCCCAGATAGCGATCAGCGACAGCAGAGCCACAGCGCTAGCCACTTCTCGCTGGCCGAACCGGAACGCGGCCCACACGAGCGGCGGGAGGCACAGGAAAACGAGCGGGTACGACGCGAGCCAGGGGTGGAAGAACGTCATGCTGCCGACGATCACGAACAATCCGTACAAGAGCCCCGACTGAATCACCTGTCTGGCGGTCAGTGCCTCGTCGCGATCGACATACCAAAGCACAAGCAACGGAGTAACGACAATGGCGCCGGCGGCATCGCCAAGCCACCACGTAAACCAGATGGCCTGGAAGTCGGCAGCAAGGGCATAGCCGCCGAGCGTGAGGCTCGCCACGCCAATGGTAGCGCTGACGGCCGTGCTGACGAGCCCGGCGAGGGCCGCGAACCGGAATATGTTGGCAGCGTGGGTGAAAAATGCCGTGCCGTCCGCAAAACGGTTCACCAGGTAAGCAGCGACGACGCCCTCCAGGGTATTGCCTGCCGCGACTCCGAGCGAGGTAGCGATCGAGCCGTGCGTAGTGACGTTCACGAGGAACGCGCCGGCAAAGATCGCAGGCCAGACGCGGTAGCCGAATATGAGCAGTGAGGCGATTGCAATTCCGGTCGGAATCCAGATGGCCGAGGCGCTCGGGTGTAGGAGGCCAAAAAACTGCAGCCCCGCTTTGCCGGCAAGGTAGTAAGCGAGGGTCAGTCCGACGATCAGCGCATAGCGGCGCAGTGCATCCATGTAAGAACTTCTGCGCATACTGCCGGCTTCGCGGTAGAAGAGGGAGTGGCAGCAGAGAATAGCTGAAACGACGGGCCGGGCGCAGTGAGTTCAGGGCTCGTCTTGACGAGCCGCCAGCAAGCAACGAAAAACCCCGGCGCGGGGCCGGGGCAAGCGTCCAATGTGTGGCCGCAGTCGGGGCACTCGAGCGGAATTATGGATAATCCGTTCGACCGCTTGTATCGTCAGCCAGGCTC
>CAZSDL010000325.1:0-2240 GCA_964605635.1 uncultured Woeseiaceae bacterium | reverse complement strand
TGAGTCTGGAGCGCATCGAAGACAATATTTTTCGCGGCGAAAGTCGTGATATCGGCAGCGCGCAGGTTTTTGGCGGCCAGGTGCTCGGACAGGCCCTGTCGGCAGCGCATCACACGGTGGACAGCCGTATCGCCCATTCACTGCATGCCTACTTCCTGCGCCGCGGCGACGTCAATGCACCAATCATCTACGAGGTCGACCGCGCCCGAGACGGCGGCACATTCTCGGTGCGTCGCGTTGTTGCCATCCAGCATGGCAGGCCAATCTTCAATCTCGCGGCTTCGTTTCAGTCGCCCGAAGAAGGCCTGGAACATCAGGCGGCCATGCCGGACGTCGTGGGCCCGGACGGGCTGCAGGATGTCACGCAAGTTGCGCCGGAAATCCTGGCGCGACTGCCGGAAAAGCTGCGTCGCTACCTGGTCGACCAGCGACCCTTCGAGTTTCGGCCGGTGCGCCCGCTGAACTTCACCAGGCCCGAGAAGCTGCCGCCGGTCAAGCAGGTCTGGATCAAGGCGGTTGACCGACTGCCGGACAGCGTCAGCCTGCACCAGAACCTCCTGGCTTACGTGTCCGACTACGAGTTGCTTGGCACAAGTGTGTTACCCCATGGCCTGGCGTTCGGCACTGGTCGCGTGCAAATGGCAAGTCTCGACCATGCCTTGTGGTTTCACCGCGCAATGCGTGTCGACGAGTGGCTCCTGTATTCGTTCGACAGCCCGAATGCATCCGGTGCGCGGGGCTTTGCTCGTGGGCAGTTTTTCACTCGCGACGGCACGCTGGTGGCATCGACGGCGCAGGAAGGCCTCATCCGCGTACTGCCGGAGTCGGCAAACGACCGGAAAAGATCGGACCCCCGCCTGCAACTGTAGGAGCCCGCCTTGCGGGCGATTCAACGTTCAATTGTGCGCTGTGCTTGATCGCCCGTGACACGGGCTCCTACATGGGTGATCCTGCAGGAGCCCGTATCACGGGCGATTACGCCAGATCGACCCGCGTGAGGTGTGCGCGAAAGCGTCGTGCATTATCGACGTAAACCTGCGCCGACCAGCGCAAGTGTTCTATTTCAGACGCTTCCAGTTCACGCACGACTTTGGCCGGCGTACCCAGAATCAATACGCCATCCGGAAACTCCTTGCCTTCGGTGATCAGCGCGTGCGCGCCGACCAGGCAGTTCGAGCCGATGCGTGCGTTGTTGAGCACACTGCTGCCGATACCGACGAGCGAGTTATCGCCAATGGTGCAGCCGTGCACCAGCGCGTTGTGACCGATCGTCACCCCTTCGCCGACGGACGTTGGCGTGCCGGGATCCGCATGCAGAATCGCGCCATCCTGTACATTGCTGCAGGCGCCGATCTCGATCCAGTCGTTGTCGCCGCGGACGACGGCGTTGAACCAGACACTGCTGCCGGCGCCAAGCCGGACGCTGCCAATCACTGTTGCACTGTCTGCGATGAAATGTTCGCCACCCTCCAGAACGGGTGAGCGATCACCCAGCGCGAAGATCATCCGGATTTTGCCTGGTTAGCGACTGCTGCCGCGGCCTTTGCGACTGCTGCGGGATCTCCGAGAAAATCACGACTGACCGGTTGCAACGAGGCGTTCAGCTCGTACGCGATCGGTATGCCGGTCGGTATATTGAATCCCGTAATGTCGTCCTCGGAGAGGCCGTCAAGCATCTTGACCAGTGCGCGCAGGCTATTGCCATGTGCGGCGATGAGTACGTTTTTGCCGGCGGCCAGGTCTCGCGCGATGAGTTCGTCCCAGCAGGGTTTGACACGGGCGAGTGTCGATTTCAGCGATTCAGTCGCCGGCAAATGCGGGATAGCGGCGTAGCGTTTGTCGTGTGACGGATGCCGTTCGTCATCCGCGGCGAGCGGTGGCGGCTCCGTGCTATAGCTGCGACGCCAGATATGCACTTGCTCGTCGCCGTATTTCGCCGCCGTTTCAGCTTTGTTGAGTCCTTGCAGGTCGCCGTAATGCCGTTCGTTGAGGCGCCAGTCCCGGACGACCGGAATCCACATTCGATTCATCTCGTCCAGCATCAGCCACAAGGTGCGAATGGCGCGCTTCAGAACCGATGTGTAGGCAATGTCAAAATCGTAGCCGAGGTCGCGCAGGGTACGACCGGCATCGATCGCTTCACGGCGTCCCAATTCCGTCAGGTCGACGTCGGTCCAGCCGGTAAAGAGATTCTTGAGATTCCAGTCGCTTTGGCCATGACGGCAGAGGACGAGTTTTCC
>CAZSDL010000324.1:0-2242 GCA_964605635.1 uncultured Woeseiaceae bacterium | reverse complement strand
CGTAATGTCCCTGCCGGAGTTTCTCGAGGCGCGTGTTAACGTTGCCGCGCAACGGCTTGATGACAAGATCGGGGCGCAGCGCAAGCAATTGCGCCTGCCGTCTCAAACTGGAACTGCCGACGGTTGCGCCCTCGGGCAGCGCGCCGAGCGATTCAGCTCGATTCGTGACGAGTGCGTCGAACGGGCTAGCGCGCTCGAGCACCGCGGCGATGCAAAACCCGGCGGGCATTTCTGCAGGCACGTCCTTCATGGAATGTACGGCAAGATCGGCATCGCCCGCCTGCATGGCCAGTTCGAGTTCCTTGATGAAAAGGCCTTTGCCACCGATCTTTTGCAGGCTGCGGTCGAGCACTTCGTCCCCACGCGTCGACAGGGGAACGAGCGATACCTCATCGATACCATCCTGCTGCCGCAGTTGCTCAGCGACAAACTCTGCCTGCCAGAGTGCCAGCGCACTTTTTCGAGTTGCAATACGAACATGCATATTCAGTCGCCCCGGACGCGCTTTTTGACTTCCGCCAGATGGCGGCGACTGACGATCAGTGAGTCCACCGGACCTCCCACAGGTGCCTGTCGTTTGTTACGCAAAGAGACTTCGACCCGCCCATCTTCTGTTTTCCTGAGCGCTTCAATTTTCGCCACAGCGACAAGCGCGGAACGATGAATGCGGACGAAGACTTCTGGAAACTCATCTTCCAGCATTTTGAGCGAATCGTCGATCAGGTCCTCGCCCTGACGATGATGCACACGAACGTATTTCTGGTCCGCATGGCAGTAATCGATGTCGGCAACCGCGATCAGGCGCAACTCGCCGCGCACGCGCGCACAAACATGCTGCCGGCCGCCATCGATACCCGTGCTCTTGCCTATATCCGTGAGCACGCTGCGATTCAGTCGCTCGGCCTGCACCAAAGCGCGTTCGAGGCGTTCCCGGCGCACGGGCTTCAAAACGTATCCAACGGCACGGGCATCGAATGCCTCGACGGCATACTGGTCGTATGCCGTTGTGAAAATGATGCAAGGCGGCTTGTCGAGTGCGTTGAGGTGATGCGCCGTTTCTACACCGTTCAGTCCCGGCATGCTGATGTCGAGTAAAACGACGTCCGGCGCGAGCTTCTCTGCCATCTCGAGAGCCTCATACCCGTTGCCTGCTTCACCGACGACGTGGTGAGTCGCGCCATCCTCGAGCAGTTGTCGCAGGCGCGACCTCGCCGGAGGCTCGTCATCGACAATCAGCACATTCAAGAGGACGTCTCTTCATACGGAAATTCGAGCCGCACGCGAAACTCGTTGCCGACCTTTTCAGCGACAACCGACGCACGCGAGCCGTAGGCCAGCGCAAAGCGCTGCTGTATGTTCGATAACGCCATCTGGTTGCCGTCCCGCCGATGCCCCCCGTGATGTTCGACGACCGGATTGCGTATGTCGATCTCGATTCGCCCGTCCCG
This sequence comes from uncultured Woeseiaceae bacterium, assembly GCA_964605635.1. Lineage (GTDB taxonomy): Bacteria > Pseudomonadota > Gammaproteobacteria > Steroidobacterales > Woeseiaceae > IDS-8. The sequence continues at coordinate 794 of CAZSDL010000324.1, read as the reverse complement.
CCGATGCCCCGACACGCTGACGATCCCTCCTTCGGGGATCTGCTCGATGCCGTGATAGATGGCGTTTTCGACCAAGGGCTGGACCGTGAGGCTCGGCATCAGCGCCTGCATTGGCAGCCCCTCCATGTCCCAGCGTACGTCGAGGCGCTCACCGAGCCGCAGTTTCTCGATGCGCTCATAGGTCGTCGCGATTTCGAGTTCCTCGCGCAGCGTCGAGCGGTCTTTCGGGCCGCCAAGATTGGCGCGCATCAGGTCTGCAAGATCTTCCACGGCTTCTTCGGCGAGCCGCGGATCGCTGCGCGCGAGTGCCGCGATAGTATTCAGGCTGTTAAACAGGAAGTGCGGGCGCATCAGGGCCTGCAATGCCGTGACGCGTGACTGCGCTTCCAGCACGATCGAACGACGCCATTCGCTGGACACATATAAATAGCGCATGGCGAGCGCAATCACGATCGAGCTTATGGCGAAGGTGCGGAACAGGAAGCCGGCATGCGTGTCATTGATGACGGATGCCGCGGCAAACTCATGCGTCAGTTGCCAGGCGGCCTCCGCGACCAGAAGGCACAGCACCTCGAGCATGATGAAGGTAATGACGAAGGCCTGTGTCTTACCGAGGCGCTCGATCCGGCTGCGGACCCGACACAGAAGCGCCGCGCTCAGCAGCGCTACCCACAATATATAGAGTGATGTCTCGGCCAGTTCGATCAGAAATGTTCCCGGGGGTGGACTGGCGGCGAGGGTCAGCGCGATTGCGACGAGTTCCGCTGCCAGCACCATGACCAGCAGCGTGCCGG
>CAZSDL010000323.1:0-2246 GCA_964605635.1 uncultured Woeseiaceae bacterium | reverse complement strand
AGCTTGTGCAACGCATCGAGAAACTGGAAGCCGAAGTCGCCGAGCTCAAGGAAAAGCTGCAGTCGACAGACCGCTAAAGTACGTCCTCGATCGCCTCGAGCAACAGCGGATTGAACTCATCGGGACGCGTCATCTGCAGGTAGTGCCCGACATCGTCCATCAGTACCACCTCGAAGTCGGCATACTTGCGGTTCGTCTCAACCCGGGTCGTGTTTGGCGTTGCGGCGTTAATCGCCCTGATTGGCACACCGGCATCGGCAAGCCATTGTGGCATGTCGATGTTCACGAAATCTCTCATCAGTGCCGCGCCGACGTCGGCGCGTAAAGAGTTGCAACCAGTGTCCCGAACCCTGTTCATGATGTCGTTAACACCTTCCTCGGTGAACATTGCCTGCACAAAATTGTTGCAAGTGCCGACGAAATCCGAGTCGAAGGCAGCAATGAAGCTTTCGACCTGCTCCCCGGAGAAATCGAATTCTGCATCATGCAGCGTATCGACTGCGACAATGCCTCGCGCACGCTTGCCCACAAGGGCTGCAGCACGTAGCGATACCGGCCCGCCCATCGAGTGACCAACGAGAACGACATCGGTCAGATCAAGGGACTCGATGAGCCCTGCAATGTCGTTAGCATAATCCGCAACGCGCCACACGTCGCGGCCGGAGGTTGCCTCGCCGTGTCCGGGTAAATCGACCGCGATGGTGCGGTATTTCTGGCTCAGTACCGCGACCTGTTCCGACCAGAACGTGCGATTGCACATCCAGCAGTGAACCAGCATGACAGTGACGTCGCCATTACCGATCACGACGTAGGGCATGCGCTCACCGTCCGGTGTTGTCCACTGATGCTCGCCCGCAGCAAGACCGGCCGCACTTTCGATACCAGAAGAGTCCTGCGGCGTATCGGTGCATGCCGCCAATAAAGCAACCGCAACGAGTACTGAGAGTATGATTTGCATGCTTTTGTGCCTTTTGGACGCTGGACTTAAAGTGTAAGCCTCGTTGCAAAAGGACTCCACATGCGCGTGAAGGCCGCGGCAGGGTCGGACCTCTCAGTCTGCCCGTGCCACGTCCGGCCAAGCCTGCTTTGTAGTAATCAGCGAATGCGTTTGGCGTATTCTGCCTCCAGGCGCGTGTGGGTGCGCCAGAAACCCGGAGGCGTGCGGCCGCTCAAATGGTCGGCAAGAATATCGAGATGCGTGTGCCAGCCGGCGGACACGCCCAGTATTTCTTCCCGGTTTGTGAGACGCCGGTGAGTCAACACCAGCACCACCTCGGTACCGCGCTCGGTGAGCTCGAATGCGACTTCCGAGTATTCGCCCGCCGACTCGCTCCAGGTGTAAGCGAGGCTGTGCGGCGGTTCGCAGGCCGTGATGCGTCCCTGCATGCGGGACTCGCCGGTGTGCTCGGCATACTTGGCGGGTGGCGGATCGTCGTTTTCCGTAAGTTCCCAGTTGCGGAAAATGTGCTCCACTCTTCCGCCGACTCGCAGGTCCATGTCACCGGCCGCAAGCCAACGTGCGCGCTTGTCCGATTCCGTCAGGTAGCTCCAAACCCGCTCGATCGGGCCCGGCAGAAGTCGCTCGATACGCAGCGTATTGGTCGCGGTCAGCACCCCAAAGACGTCTGCTGACGACTCTTCGTGATCGACTCGTGCTTGCTGGCTCATTGTTTACTCCCTTGTTTAGGCATTGTTCTGTCCGATTCAGGTGACTTGCCGGCATTGCGATCCTCTGCGCGCAAAGCTTCCTCGAGTGTGTCGAGGCGTCGGTTCCAGAACTGTTCGTAGTGACGTATCCACTCAAGGCCGCCGTGCATGGGCTGCGCCTCGAGGCGACACAAATGCGTTCGACCCTTTATCGTTCGCTTCACCAGCCCCGCGCGCTCCAGCACCTTGATGTGCTTCGAGGCGGCGGCCAGTGAAATGGCGAACGGTGCCGCGAGTGCACCGACGCTGTGCTCGCCCGCTGACAATCTTTGCAACATGGCGCGCCGCGTCGGGTCGGCCAGCGCGTGGAATACTGCGTCAAGTTGTCCGGATATATGCTCAACCATGCGGTTGAATATAGGTCGGCAATCGACAATTGTCAACCATATGGTTGAACATTTGACAGCTCGGTTTGAATTTCACGGTCCTGTCCCCACCCGTAATCGGAGATACTCTTGTTCGACAAGGCGGAAAGAGGCCACACATGCCCCTCCACATCGGTATCGTCGCCTGTTCCGCAGAGGGCGCAGCACTTTGCT
>CAZSDL010000322.1:0-2287 GCA_964605635.1 uncultured Woeseiaceae bacterium | reverse complement strand
GTTTTCTGGCCGACATTCTGCACGCGCAGGTGACAAGGCACCTGGTAGGCCACTTTACCGAGTGATTGCTGAAAGTCGGTGCGCAGCTTGCCCGCCCTGTGGCGCAACATCAGGTATTCGAACGGGTCGAACATCGCATCGCGTACGCGGGCCACGGCTTCGTCGTCCGGGAACATCAGTGGCAGCTCCTGCTTGAACATCAATGTGCAGGATGGTATGGGCGTTACAATATCCCAGCCGCGCTCGATCCATTTGAGCAGGACGGGAATATTCGCCTCTTTCGCACGCGCAACCGCATCCAGGTCGCCCAGTTCGAGTTTTGGCATGCCGCAACAAGCTTCTTTTTCCGCCAGCGCGACCGGGATGCCGTTGTGCTCGAAAACGGCGACCAGGTCCTCGTTCAGCGATGGCAGGTTACGGTTGCCGTAGCAGGTCGTGAACAGCACGACCTTGCCGCGTGTCGATGTTGTCGCCTCCGCATTTTCGCCCTTCTCCTGCCGATGCTTCTGCAGGGATTTTCGCGCGGTCTTTGAATGGTACGCAGGCACAGGTGCATCGCGGTGTACGCCCAGCGTTTTTTCCAGGATCTGGCGGCCGGTCTTGCTGCGATTGGTCGCATTCACGGCCTGCACAATGACGGGGATGCCGGCGAGACGGCCGACGGTGTCGGTCGAACTCAGCATCCGGTCACGACGGCTGGCGCCGTTTTTCTTGAATTTCGTTGCCTTGGCGCGCAGCATCAGATGCGGAAAATCGACGTTCCACGGATGCGGCGGCACGTAGGGACATTTGCTCATGTAGCACATGTCGCACAGGTAACAATGATCGACGACATCCCAGTAAACTTCCTTCGGCACGCTGTCGAGTTCCATGCTCTCCGATTCGTCGATTGCATCGAAAAGCGTGGGGAAGGCGTGACACAGGTTGAAGCAGCGACGACAACCGTGGCAGATATCGAACACGCGCTCCATTTCCTCGATGAGCGACGGTTCGTTGCAATAGTCGTCGGATTGCCAGGCAATGGGATGCCGGGTCGGGGCTTCGAGGCTGCCCTCGCGGCTGCCCCCGGGCGTGTCGGGTGTTTTGCTCATGCTTGAAAACCAGCACGGCGACCAGTGGTCCGGCCACCGTGCGGCATTACGATCAATCGTTCAGCGTATCGAGTGCTTTCTGGAAACGATTGGCGTGCGAACGCTCTGCCTTGGCCAAAGTTTCAAACCAGTCCGCGATCTCGTCGAACTTCTCATCGCGGGCGGCCTTGGCCATCCCCGGATACATATCGGTGTACTCGTGCGTTTCTCCGGCGATAGCGGCCTTCAGATTGTTTGACGTGGCGCCGATCGGCAGTCCGGTTGCCGGGTCTCCGACGGCCTCGAGGTATTCGAGGTGCCCGTGCGCATGGCCGGTCTCACCTTCCGCCGTTGAGCGGAATACGGCCGCGACGTCGTTGTAACCTTCGACGTCCGCCTTCGCTGCAAAGTACAAGTAACGTCGATTTGCCTGTGATTCACCGGCAAATGCCTCTTTCAGATTGTTTTCTGTCTTGCTGCCTTTCAATGACATTTCTGATCCCCTGGGCTAACTGACAATGCGTTCGTCTGAGCGCATTTAGACTAAGTCTAATACCATCGCCACTGTAAGCCGCGGGACCCCTGATGTCAACGCGCCGGGAGGTCCCAAGGGGCGGCGTTGCATTGCTGTGACAGCGGCCGGGTGCGGGGGCATGCGTTGACCGCTCGACGCGGTCGAGGTAGCGTTCCGGGAAGCGCGTTCTGCGATCACTTATCTGCATCGGCTGCGAAGACATACAACATGACCGGCAAGAAACCGCTGAACCTCGAAAAATCGCTCGAACAACTCGAGTCGCTGATCGACGAGCTGGAGAGCGGCGACCTGCCGCTCGATACGGCCATGAAGAAATTCGAGGAAGGCGTCAAGCTGACACGCAGTTGCCAGTCGGCGCTGAAGGATGCGGAGCAACGCGTCGAGATTTTGTTGAAAAGTGCTGGCGGGGAAGACGCTTTGGAAGATTTCGACGTCGAAGGGCAATGAGCGACGCATTCGCCCGTGGGGCGGGCTCCTACAGGGGTTCTTTAAGCTTGTTGGAGCGCGCCTGCGCGCGAATGGGACATGGTCGATCGCTTGCGCATTCGCCCGCGGGGCGGGCTCCTACGGGAGGTATTCGAAGCTCGCGACCGGCCTAGTCTTCTGCCGGCGGCGTGCTATCGCCCTGCAGGCGGGTAATGAGGGCGCGCAAAAACACTTTGTTGAAGCGCAGCTGGCAGGC
>CAZSDL010000321.1:0-2298 GCA_964605635.1 uncultured Woeseiaceae bacterium | reverse complement strand
GAAATTTGTCGGAGATCAGCCAACCGATACGATAGCCGGGCGCCGCTGTCTTCGAGAACGAACCACAGGTGAGGACGCGTCCACTGCGGGAATGGAACTCCGCCGGTTTGGGCCGCCGGCCGTCGAACAGTAACTCGCCGTAGACGTCGTCCTCGATAAGCACGACGTTACTGGCATCGATCAACTCGACGAGTTCACGGCGATTGTGGTCAGGCATGCTGACGCCCAGCGGATTACTAAGTGTGGTGGAGAAGAGGCATACTTTAACCGGGTGCGCCGCGAGCGTCTTTTGCAGTGCATCGATCTGGACGCCTTCTTCCGGACAGGTCTCTACCTCGATGGCGAGCATGCCAAGACTTTCGATCAGCTCCAGAACTCCGTGGTAGGCAGGGGACTCCACCGCGATAATGTCGCCGGCCTGGGCAACTGAACTCAGCGCCAGCAACAGCGCCTCCTGGCCGCCGTTCGTAATGCACACGTTGTCGGGTTCGACGTGACTGCCAACGGTGTCCAGGTAGCGATAGGCTATCTGGCGTCGCAAACCGGGCTCGCCCATGGTCGGTGCATACGCCAGGCTGCGTTCGTCAGCGCGCGCCATTACCCGTTTCATCGTGCGGTGCAACGATTTTGCAGCCGATTTCGCCATGCACGGGTTGGCAATGCCGAAGGGGAGTACCTGCGGCTTGTGTATGCCGTCGTAGACGCGCTCCATGAGGCTGCGGCATGCAACGGGCTGGGGTTTCGCAGCGGCCCGGAAGCGCGGCGCCGAGCGCACCAGTTCGTTGCCGGAAAAGCCGCGTACGTAGAAGCCGGATTGCGGTCGCGATTCGACTCGGCGCTGTCGCTCGAGTTCGACGTAGGCTTGCCGAACGGTCGGAATTGAAACGCCAATTCTTGTACTCATGCGTCGCAGGGATGGCAGGCGATCGCCCGGCCTCAGGGTGCCTGATTCGATATTTTCTGTAATTAAATCAATGACCTGTCGGTAGAGGTAATCACCGCTTGTCTTATCGATGGCCAGCATAAAGTGTATATGTCACATTTATATAAAAGTGAATCTGTTATAGCCGCACCAGGAGCGTAAAGTCAACCCCCGAGGAGCCAATGACGGGTCCTCCAGCAATCGAGAAGACGCCACGGAGAACGCCATGAAACCCTATTCCGATCCCCCCGACCGTCGCGACGAAAGTCCGGTAAACGAGACGGCCGCAATCCCGCTCGCCATCCGCGACAGCTCGGATCGCGAATCGCAGTGGTGGAAGCAGGCACTGCGGCAGGTAGCAGTTGCCGCACTGAGGTTGCACCACTATCGTTACGTGCGGACGCGCATGTTCCGCGATGCGCTGAGCCGTGGGGAGTCCAGCCAATCGGTTTGTGTCAGCCGATGTGACCAGGCCGTCAATAAGCACTGAGTTTCAACGTATGCAACGCAACAACCTGTTCCTGTACCTCCTGACCATCGCGATCTGGGGGTCCACCTGGTTTGCGATCGAATTCCAGCTGGGCGTGGTCGAGCCCGAGGTGTCCGTTTTCTACCGGTACATGCTGGCTTCAACACTGCTGTTTGCTTTTTGCCGGCTGCGCAACCTGGGCCTCCGGTTCGATCGTACCGTGCACGCACGCTTCATGTTGCTTGGACTCTTGCTGTTCAGCCTGAACTATATCCTGACGTATTACGCGCAGGTACACATTACCTCCGCACTGACGGCCATCGCCTTTTCGACCATGTTGTGGATGAACATACTGAACGCGCGCATCTTTTTTGGAGTGCGCTCGGGACCGCGGGTAATTATAGGGTCTGTGCTGGGTGTGGCCGGGATAGTGACCTTGTTCCTGCCGGAAGTGGCCCACCTGTCCTTGTCCGACGCAACTTTTATTGGCGCCACGCTATGCGTCCTCGCAGCGTTTGTTGCGTCGCTGGGCAACATGGTTTCCCAGGCAGCGCAGAACAGGGGCTTGCCGATCATCCAGTCGAACGCGTGGGGTATGTTCTACGGCGCCGTGTGGACGGGGGCGATCGCCGCGCTGCAGGGAAAGGCATTCAACTTCGACTGGTCTGCAGGCTATGTGGTGTCGCTACTTTACCTGGCTGTGTTCGGCTCTATCGTGGCGTTCGGCGCTTACCTGACATTGTTGGGGCGCATCGGAGCACACCGCGCGGGCTATGCAGTGGTGATGTTTCCGGTTGTAGCACTGCTTCTGTCTTTTGCATTCGAGGGACTTGAGCCGACCTTGAACGTACTTGCCGGTGTCGTTCTGGTCATGGGCGGGAACGTCGTGATTCTGCAACGTGCGCCG
>CAZSDL010000320.1:0-2344 GCA_964605635.1 uncultured Woeseiaceae bacterium | reverse complement strand
TCACACTGACACAACGTGTCACGCGACGATGACCTGAGTCACGCAGGCTGCTAGTCAGATGCGCTGATCGGGTAAAAGATGTCTGTAACCAGTTGCGGCTCCGGCGTGCGAGCCGGATCGCTGACATACGATTCCCATGCGTCGCCCGCTCTCGCGATGCCATGGGCCGCGAGATACGCCGCAATTTTTTCATGGGTGCGACTAAGGTCCCGGTAGGAACCAACGTGCCGGCCACGAATTGCCGGCCCGTCATAAGTCACGCCGAGTTGAACACCATTTTCCGAGTGTGGTGTTTCGTCGCTAACGCCGCGCACCGGAATTGCCGCATCGAACACGAACTCCGAACCGCTGAAGCGACGGCTGATCGATAGCGGTGCACCGGCCTCCTGCAAGCCGTGCTGGTCGATGAAGCCCAGGATCCGGAAATACGCCTCTCCCATTGCTTCCGAGATCGCTGCGGGGGTCGGCGCACTGGTCTCGGTGAGGTAAACGATAGGCTGTGGCGTAACTTCCAGGTGTTCGATCTCGATGTCGGTCCAGTCGGCGCGCGGCAGGCTTTCCACCAGTGTCCTGATATTCTCAAGTCCGCGCTCGAGTTCCCGGCCCGTTCCGGATTCGAGAAAAAGTCCTTTGTAGCGAGCAAATAGATTAATGCCGAACCGCCGTTCACAGGTCCAGCGAACACGGGTGCCGGCATCCGCTCTCGAGATCTCGAACGTCGACCGCAAAGGTTGACCCTGGTCGATATCGAGTTGCGAGACTACCAGTCGATTCGACACACTCTCGACGATTGTCTGGCCGCCCTGGCCAAGCCGCCTACCTTGCCAGTGCATCTGGGCGCCAACACCGCTTGCCGGTCTGGAGACATCAATCCGGGCCTGCGGATCCGCCTCGATCCATGGCGACCAGTCCTCGACGCGGCGCAGATCGTTCAGTACCGCGAACACTGTTCCGGGTGGTGCGTCAATGATGGATTCTCGATGCACCTGCCCTTCGGATGGAAGAAACACGCCCACGACGACAACCGCGATCAAGATCGCGCCGAGAACATAAATAAAGTTCTTGGTTGCTGTCTTCACAATGGCGGGTGCTGCAATTCTGAGGTGCGAGCGTATCGATCGTTATGCACAATGCCGCGCATAAAGGTTAAATTCATCGTCCTATGACCACCGATTTGCGACCCGACAGACCCATCGGCATTTTCGACTCCGGAGTAGGCGGCCTGACGGTCCTGAAAGCAATGCGCGCACGCCTGCCGGACGAACATTTCGTATACCTGGGGGACACTGCCAGGTTGCCCTATGGTATCAAAAGCGCGAATTCAATCTTGCGTTACGCCCGGCAGGCGTCCCGACACTTGCAGGCGCGCGACATCAAGCTCCTGGTCATCGCCTGCAACACTGCTTCCGCGGTCGCACTGCCCGATCTGCAATCAGAACTCGCTCCCTTGCCGGTCATCGGCGTGATTGAACCCGGCGCAAGCGCAGCGGTGACAGCAACGCCGGCAGCGGGCCACCTGGTACTGGCCACGGAGGCAACCGTTCGGCTTGGCGCCTACCGGCAGGCCATTCTCCGGCTGGACAGTGCGGCCACCGTAGAGGAACTGGCCTGCGAACTGCTGGTGGCGCTGGCAGAGGAGGGCTGGACTACCGGCGGCATCGCAGACGCCGTGATTCGGCGTTACCTGCAGCCGTACCTGGCCGGGGATGGTACGAGTACGCTGCCGTCCATCATCCTGGGCTGTACTCATTTTCCACTGCTGCGCGATGCGTTGTCGGCGGTGGCGGGCGACCACGTTTCCATCGTCGACTCGGCCGGCACGACAGCCACAGTAGTGGCTGAACGCCTGCTGGCGGAGGGCCTGACGCGAACTCACGCAGGCAGCGGCAGCCTGCAACTGCTCGCTACGGACGGACCAAGACGCTTCGCCCGGGTCGGCGGCGTTTTTCTCGGCACAGCGCTGTCGCCGGATGATGTCGAGATTGTGGATCTTTAGCGGCCTGTCTGCTGTGAGACAATAGACCCTCGTTGAAAATTCCAGGGGGCGTCAAAGTGAAACCAGTCACGGAATCAATCGCCATGTTGCGTCGAATTGTCATCGTTGCCTTGTCGGCAGTGGTTATTTCCGGGTGTGGGAGCGAGAAATCGCCGCCTGCCGGGGAAACCGCAGTGCGCGATGCGCAACCTGCGGCCCAGGTTCCCGCCCGACCCGATATCTACGCCGATTTTCCGCTTGAGGCAGACCTGTCCGGTTTCGACGAACAACAACGCGAGATGATCGCGGTAATGATCGATGCATCGAAGATTATGGACGATCTGTTCTGGCGACAGGCATTTCGGGATG
>CAZSDL010000319.1:0-2361 GCA_964605635.1 uncultured Woeseiaceae bacterium | reverse complement strand
CTCCGTTCCTCCGCACGGCTGCCATTCCGGTGTTCCCACGGACTCACCCGCTCAAACCGGCAAGCTCCATAGGCTATGGCGGGCGTCTTCGGCCAAGCTCCGAATTCTGTACGATAAAGAATATATACATATATATGCCTGTCTGCTAGGCTGCGATAACCGATTTGCATAGCTGCGGCACACCCATGAACCGACTCACCATCAACCTGCCTCCCGAACTACACACGGCTCTCAAGGCTGCCGCCGCACGGCGCGGTAAGACCATCGGCGCGCTCGTCCGGGAAAGTCTCGAGGCCTATGGGATCAAGCCGGAACGGGATGTTCGCGAGCTGGTCGCCGCCGCCCGCATTCGTTCCGCACTGTCGGCTGCCGAGGCCGAAAAACTGGCCCTCGAAGAGACTCGCGCAGCGCGCCGTCGGTGAGCGACACCGTCATCCCGACGTCCGTATGGGTGGTGGATACCAGCGTGCTTGTCGCTGGGCTGCTGACAGCGGATCCGAAATCCCCGCCGGCGCGAATTCTCGATTCAATGTTCAGCGGCCAGCTGCGGTTCCTGCTCTGCGTGGAATTGCTCGCCGAATACCGCAGCGTGCTGCTACGGGAACGAATTCAGGCGCGTCACGGCCTCGCGGTGACCGACGTCGACGCCTTGCTCGAAGTGCTCGCGACCGACGCCGTCGTCGCCGATATCGTCGGCCGGACAGAGAATGCGCCTGACCCCGATGACGACTTCCTGTGGCGACTGCTGGCTGCCCAGGACGGCGCGGGCCTTATCACCGGCGACGCCGCGTTGCTGCAACGGCCCCCGCCGCGAACCCGAGTCATATCGCCTCGCACCTGGTTGGAAGATCTGGTCACGCCATAGGTTGAGTTAACTTCTGTCGCAGCTAAAATCGGTTCGACCCCATTTAATTAAGCCTCAATCAGTTCGCATACCAGGCTTTCACGCGTTCGTGGTCGCGCACCGCCGCATAGACGCGATTCAGCTTCGGGAACGCCGAAAAAACAGTGGCGGGAATATGATCGACTATGCCGCTCGCTAACCAGTGCACCGTGCGGTGCAGCTTGAGATCGACAACGTGAAGCTTCTCACCGGCGAAGAACGGGCCGGCATCCGCGATCTGGCGCTCGGCGGATGCCGCCCACGCAGGGAGGTAGGACTTGGCAAGAGTCCCACGGGCCGCCTTCTTCGCCGCTTCGTCGGCGATACGCAGCGTTGGACCGACCGTGGCACGAAGATCTTCGACGTGGCACATCATGGCTTCGTGGCGCGCTGCCTCGAAATCGTCACTGGGATGGAGCCCGTGACGCCGTCCGACGAATACCAGAATGGCATTGGTTTGACCGAGGGGCGGGTGACCCGGCACCTCGAGGACCGGAAGGCTACCGAACGGTGTGTCCGGCTTCAGCGCCGGCCAGTCGGCTTGCGTGACTCGAACGTCCTCGAATTCCACGCCAGCCAGGTAAAGTGCAAGTCGGCACTCCTCACCGCGACTCACCGATGCATCGAAGTAGATCAACCTGGGCTTGCTCATGGGAGGTCATAGTAGCCGCGCGGTCCGAGGGACGTCCAGACGGCAATTGCGTCGAGGCTGGAGTAGGGTCGAACCGATCATACGTTCAACCCCGGGACGCGTTGCCATCATATAACTTTGGCTCCGGCTGAATAGATTCCGAATCGCTCCTTCAAACGCCTTCGCGCCGCCCCAGGCTTTCGGCCAGAAACGCCGACACCAGCGCATTCATGCTCACGCCTTCCTGCCGGGCACGGGCTGACAATCGTGCGTGCATGCTCTTTGGGATTCGCGCGACGAACTTGCCGCTGGCGGGCTCACCCGGTGCGGGCACTTCCCTGCCGGCTTCACGCACGGCATCGATCCAGGTCACCACGGCATCCCGGCCGTTAGTAAGCGCTTCTTGCGGCGTCTCGCCATCCGACATGCAGCCTGGAAGGTCGGGAAAGGTGATCAGCCAGCTGCCGCCTTCCTCGGCGGACAATGGGCGCATCTCAAAAGGATACTTGGACGCTTCACTCATTCGCTGCATCAGCTTTTTCGCCCTGGCCATTTCGATGATACTGCCCGTAGTATCTTCACGCAATCCGGGATGAAGTGAGAATTGCCAGTCAAACGGATAGGGGCCTATTCGTCGACGCGCATTTGCCTTCGATCCGTACAGATTGCTCCAGCGGCAGGATGGCGGAGTTTCAGCACCTTATGATGCGATCACCGCGGAGATGCGGTCGGAATAAATCGCGAGACGTCCTGTGCAAAAATCGGTTCGAGCGTCACGACCAGCAACACGACACCGATATACTCGCTATCCGACCGAGGGAGAAATCGCTATGAACCCGCCTTACGC
>CAZSDL010000318.1:0-2385 GCA_964605635.1 uncultured Woeseiaceae bacterium | reverse complement strand
GCGGTTAACTCCGAGTAGATTCCCCTTTTCGCTGCATTCGCGCGCCGCGCCGCGCACAGAATGCGACTGCGGGAGATCGTGAGAAAATTTCATGTCGACAGGCCACGATTCAATGCGCCGCTTGCTTGACGCCAATCCGTTGGCCGTAAGCTTCGCGTACTTTGTCGCCGGCTCTATATTCACCCTGTCGTTTGCACCGCTCGGTTGTTACGTACTGGCGCCACTGCTGTTGTTGCCGCTACTCATGGCCTGCCTTTACAAGGTGCCACGTGTTGCCGCACGGCATGCCTTCTGGTTCGGCGTCGGCCTGTTCCTGTTCGGTACTTATTGGCTTTATACATCCATACACGTATTTGGCCAGGCGCCGTTGTGGATCGCCATCGTGCTGATGTTGGGCCTCGTAGTCATCATGGCAGGCTGGTTTGCCGCGATTGGCTGGCTTACCGCAACGCTCACGCAGGGCGATGCGCGACGGCTCGTCCTGGTCGCGCCGGCGACCTGGGTCGCGGTCGAATGGTTTCGCGGCTGGTTCCTGACCGGCTTCCCGTGGCTCAGTCTCGGCTATGGACAGATCGATTCGCCGTTGGCCGGATGGCTGCCGGTCATCGGGGTTTACGGTGTCTCTTTTCTTGCTGTCATGAGCGCCGCAGCATTTGTCCGTGCCCTGGCAACGTCGGGACGTTTGCGGCAGTTTGCCGGCGTCCTGGCCATTCTGCCGTGGCTGGCCGGGGCCATCCTGTCGCAGGTGACCTGGACCAGCCCTGCCGGAGCGGCCCGCACCGCGACGATCGTCCAGGGTGGCGTGTCCCAGGATCGCAAATGGTTGCCCGAACAGTACGGGCCTACGCTCGCGCTGTACCGCGCATCCGTGGCGGCGCACCCTGAAAGCGACCTGATTCTGTGGCCCGAAGTGGCGCTGCCCGCCACAATTGACCAGGTTGACGAGTACCTCGAGTCATTCCAGCCGGAATTGCTCGCGAGCGACCGGTCACTGTTACTCGGGATCCTCGAACGCGACGGCGACGACATCTATAACAGCGTTCTGATGCTGGACGGCCAACAGCGCCAGGTTTACCGCAAGCGGCACCTCGTACCGTTCGGCGAGTTTTTCCCGGTGCCGGAGAAGGTGCGCGAATGGATGCGACTGATGAGCCTGCCATATACCGATATGACGGCCGGGGCTGCGGAGCAGCCACTGCTATTCACCGCCGACGGCCAGCAGCTCGCCGTCGCCATCTGCTACGAAGATGCGTATGGCGCCGAACAACTCTACGCGCTGCCCGACGCCAGCCTGCTGATCAATGTCAGCAATGATGCCTGGTTCGGCGAGTCCATTGCACCACACCAGCATCTGGAAATTGCGCGCGTGCGCTCGCTGGAAGCCGGGCGCTTCACCATTCGCGCAACCAACAATGGCATCAGTGCGTTCATCGGGCCACGCGGTGAGCTTCTCGAGACCGCTCCGCAATTCCGCTATGCAACCCTCACCATGGATGTAATGCCGATGGAAGGGGCGACGCCGTATATTGTCCTCGGTAACTGGCCGGTCCTTATCCTCGCCAGCGGCATCCTTGCCTGGTTCGGTTGGCGGCGCTGGAATTCTGCAGGAGTTCGCCAGTCGCATCCGGGCCTTGCCTGAACCGACTCTTCAGATGCTGCGCACGCTGCTGCGCAGGTCGACGGAAAACGCTATCCTCCTCGCCCACAGCTTTTAATTCGAATCCCGACAGCAACAGGCAATGACTGAACAGTACGAACCAGAAACGGTAGAACAAGCAGCACGTGAATATTGGGAGTCCAATCGCAGCTTTGAGGTTGGCGAGGAACCCGGGCGTGAGAAATTCTATTGCCTGACGATGTTTCCCTACCCCAGCGGACAGTTGCACATGGGGCACGTACGAGTCTTCACGATCAACGACGTCATTGCCCGCTACCAGCGCATGCAGGGCAAACATGTGCTACAGCCAATGGGCTGGGATGCGTTTGGTATGCCGGCGGAGAACGCAGCGATTCAGCGCGGAGTGCCGCCGGCGCAATGGACTTACAAGAATATCGATTACATGCGCGGCCAGTTGCAGCGATTGGGCTACGGTTACGACTGGACTCGCGAGGTTACAACTTGCCGTCCCGAGTATTACCGCTGGGAACAGTGGCTGTTCACAAAGCTGTTCGATAAAGGGCTCGTCTATCGCAGGAATTCCATTGTCAACTGGGACCCGGTTGACCAGACTGTACTCGCCAACGAACAGGTCATCGACGGACGTGGCTGGCGATCAGAAGCGCTGGTCGAGCGCCGGGAAATTCCGCAGTGGTTCATGAAAATCACAGCGTACGCTGACGAACTGCTCGACAATCTCGATCGCATGGACGGCTGGCCCGAACGCG
>CAZSDL010000317.1:0-2403 GCA_964605635.1 uncultured Woeseiaceae bacterium | reverse complement strand
CGTACCGCCTGCTCGGCCGACATGTAGGCCGGGACATGCCCGCTGAGGCGCATGCCATGAGCGTGTGCGCGTTCCGCAATCGGCTCGACCCAGGACGGCTCAACGGAGCTATAGAGCTTGATCTGGATGTAGCCGTGCTCGGCAAAGAAGTCCACTCGTTCGAGGGCGTCGTCGAGCGACTCGGCGGCCCAGCCCGAGGCGTACGGGCCTGCTCTGTCGATGAAGCCTGCGCGATAGGTGTGCGGGCCGATCACTTCTCCCGAATCGAATTTTTCGGTGAGTTCCAGAACCTTGTCGTGCACACCACCGATATCACGCACGCTCGTGATACCCCCGGCAATATTCAGTATGCCGTCCGCCAAACCAAAGTGGCCGTGCATGTCCCAAAGGCCCGGGAGGAGCGACTGGCCGCTGCCGTCGATACGCAACGCGCCGGTAACCTCAAGCGCCGCCTCCGAGACTGCGGCGATTTTTCCGTCGCGAACAAGCACGTGCCTGCCTTCCAGCAAGGCGCCGGAAGCAACGTCCACCACAGCGACATTTTCGATTAGAAGCGCCTGATCGAGCGAACGCGCGAGTGCACCGGCCTGGCGTGCAATGTACTTTGCATCCTGAGCCGACTGTACCGTGCTCAATTCAGCCAGCGTTGCCGGGTTCCAGCCATCCGGGATCATGCCGAGATAACCGCCAAGGTCCCGCGCAACGAGTTCCTTGTCATCGTTCATCCAGACATAAATAGGCGTGAAGCCAATGCCGCTGATTGCAAAGAGGCTGACATTTTCCTTGCCGTTCGCCACCGTCAACTCGACGGTCGTGAGTTCTTCGACACGCGCACTTCCCGAAGGGAACAGGGGAATCTCGGCATCCAGCCGGTCACTACCGGCGCGCACGAGCGCAGCAAGCGATTCGACCGCGCCGAATTCGACCGGGACATAGAACGCTGCCTCATCCGTATCGGCCGACCCGCGCTCACCTACCGTGCTCCAGTGCGCGACCCCGTCCACGAAGGCAAAAGATTCGTCGATTTTCGCGCCGAACGGCGAGGTGCCGGTAATGGTCTGGGCAACAACGTGACCTGCATTGTCCAGTTGCAGCTCGGAAGTAACAGTGTATTCGCGGTTGTTCCAGTGAATGAACGATTCGTTGCTAATGCGGCCGTCGCCGGAATAGACGATGACCGACTGGCCTGCCGGTGTGCCGCCCTCCATGTACCAGTTGTACGTAAGGGTTTTGCCAACACCGGGCGTCACTGGCGTTGCATCCGCCGGCTTGTCAGGATCGTTGCCGCAGGCGGCCAGGAGCAACACAACACTGAGGGAAAGAAGTCCTGCCGAGAACGATCTCATCGAATTTGTTGCTACGTGCATGGGCATCTCCAGGAACGATCAGGTACATACTTTTTGTTTTGCATACGTCGTCAGGCCGCAAGCCGCTGCCGGTTCATCGCCGCCAGCACGACATTGATGCCGGCACCCGCGCGATGCGCGTTCTCGCTCAGGTAGCGACGCCACGCCCTGGCCCCCGGCTGGCCGGCGAACAGACCCAGCATGTGGCGGGTAATGTGCTTCAGTTCGGTGCCCGCGGCCAATTCTGCCTTGATATAAGGCAGCATACGTTCCAGCACCTCGTGACGATGCGTCGGGCCTTTCTCTTCGCCCATGGCACGCTCGAGCTCAACCAGGAACCACGGGTTCTGGTACGCCTCGCGTCCGATCATGGCACCATCGACATGCTGCAAGTGCTCGATGGCGGAATTCGTGCTTGCGATTCCGCCGTTCAGGATGATGGTGAGACGGGGATGCTCGCGCTTCAGGCGGTAAACGCGCGCATAGTCCAGCGGTGGTACCGAGCGGTTGTCTTTGGGACTCAGCCCTTCGAGTAACGCGATGCGCGCATGCACGATAAACGTGCTGCAACCGGCATCCGCCACCTTCTCGACAAAACGCGTCAGAAACTCGTAACTGTCCTGATCGTCGATGCCGATTCGGGTCTTGACGGTCACCGGAATGGCGACTGATGCGCGCATGGCACGCACACATTCGGCGACGGTGTCCGGTCGCGTCATGAGGCAGGCTCCGAAATTTCCACTCTGCACGCGGTCGCTGGGGCAGCCGATATTGATATTGATTTCGTCGTAGCCGGTTTCTTCGCCGATGCGTGCCGCCCGTGCCATTTCCCCCGGCACGCTTCCGCCCAGTTGCAAGGCCACCGGATGTTCGCTGGGATCGAAGCGCAGCAGGTAATCTTTCGCGCCATGCAGGACGGCAGCGGCCGTGACCATCTCAGTGTAGAGGCGCGCACGCGGCGACAACAGCCGCAGGAAATAGCGGCAATGCCGGTCGGTCCAATCCATCATCGGGGCTACCGCCACTCTGGAGTGCCCTCGCCTATCTTCCAATTCTT
>CAZSDL010000316.1:0-2406 GCA_964605635.1 uncultured Woeseiaceae bacterium | reverse complement strand
CGGGACATGCCTCCAGCGAATGTCGGACCCGCTGTTGCGAATGACGTTCATATCCTGGTGCATGACAACCGATTTAGGCCGATTATCGTTCAGGAATGCGAGACACGGCTCGATTCGGTGAAACTCGAGAACGTCGGCGGCAATTCGCTGTCGCGCTCCACGCAGCGCCATCACAAAGCGAATTGTCAACGGAATTCTTGCCTGGCGCCCGGCTTCGTTAAACGCAACGATAGGCAAGAAATCGAACATCCGGTCATGCAGCGCGCACCGTGTCCACTTGCCCACGGGGCGCCGAATTTGGTCAGTGGTCACACCAACCAGCTTCAGGTCAAGGTCCTCGGGAGCCCAGCGCAGAATCCCGCGAATAAACGAGTCTATACCACCAGGAATGAGGCCCGCCGGATCGGCCGGGTAAACGATACAGACAGATATATGACTTGCGTGGTCCATTGGCGTCCGCAGCTTAGCTGTTTCAGCCGCAATATCGAGTTTTGCCGGGATTTCAATACTATACATTGTTGTCATATTGTGCCACCAATGCCCTGATTTGATCAGGCTGCCAGGCCGCGTCGCATCCCGCAAAGCGCGGATTGCCGCTGTCGGACGCGGCACCGCAATTTCAAGCGATGGTTTCGTGACGGTCCGAGTGACGGTCGGATCGCCGCTCGCCTGCAAGCCAAAGGTGCGGCATTTCAAGCCATGAGCGGCTGTGATGGGTCATGTCTCTGTGTGTCCCTTGATCTGCCGCCATGGCATTCACTATGGTGCATTGGCCCTAATCAGCCAAATAAGAAAAACCCGGGCGTCTAAGCCAACAATCGAAATAAGAATTATGACAAGTAAGGGGAGAGTACCAATGAACAGTCCAACCACTCGACTGTCAGCGACTGCCGCGGCAACATTCATGTTGTCCGTGCTCGCGACAGCCGCCTCGGCAGAAATCGGCTCCGAAGTCGCGGTCGCAAAGCACCTGAACGACGGTGAAGAATTCGAGATAAGCGTTCGGGAACTGGTCGACCATGGCGATCTGCTGTTTGACGCCATGTGGACCGTTCAGGAAGGTGCCGGTCGGCCGCTTTCCAAGGGCAACGGTGCTTCCTTGGCCGATCCTCACCAGCCACTCGCGTTTCCAAGAAATTTCAATCGCCTGTCCGCGCCGGACGCAAACTCCTGCGCCGGCTGCCACAACGTGCCGCGCGGCGGCGGCGGCGGCGATATCGTGGCTAACGTATTTGTATTGGCTCAACGCTTTGACTTTGCTTCTTTTGACGCGCTCGATCTGATCCCGGGCAAAGGCTCAGTGGACGAGATCGGTGTACACACAGGGCTGCAGAATATAGGCAACAATCGCAACACCCTCGGCATGTTCGGCTCCGGCTATATTGAAATGCTTGCTCGCCAGATGACGGCCGATCTTCAGTCCATACGTGATTCCGTTCCGCCCGGCGATTCCGCCGAGCTGCAGACAAAGGGGGTACATTTCGGAGTGCTGGCGCGCGGTCCCGACGGCAGTTGGGACACTTCCATGGTCGAGGGACTTCCGGCCCCAAGCCTGGTGACGACCGGAGCCGATGCTCCGCCTTCGCTGGTGATCCGGCCGTTCCACCAGGCCGGCGCCGTTGTATCGCTACGTGAATTCTCGAACAATGCATTCAATCATCACCACGGCATCCAGAGCACGGAGCGATTCGGCGTAGGAACCGATCCGGACGGTGACGGCTATGTCAATGAGATGACGCGTGCCGACGTGACTGCTGTTTCGGTGTACCAGGCGCAGCTCGCGGCACCGGGACGCGTTATCCCGAATGATCCCGCGATCGAGCAGGCGATTCTGCGAGGCGAACGATTGTTCGACAATATCGGTTGTACCGGTTGTCACAAGCCGTCATTGGACCTCACCGACGGTGGCTGGGTGTTTAGCGAGCCGAACCCGTACAATCCGCCCGGCAACCTGCGACTCGGCGAGGCTCCCGTTTACGCGATCGATCTGACGGACAAGAATCTGGACCAACCGCGTTTACCCGTCGATAAACGCAGAGGTGGCTTCGTGTCGGTTCCCGCCTACACGGATCTGAAATTGCACGACATCACTTACGGGCCGGATGACCCGAATCGCGAACCGCTCAATATGCATCATGCCCCAGGTTCCGAAGAGTTTCGTGCCGGCAACTCCCGTTTCCTGACCCGCAAGTTATGGGGTGCGGCGAATGAGCCACCGTATTTCCATCACGGTCAGTACACAACGTTACGAGAAGCCGTCGAGGCGCATCGTGGCGACGCCGAGCATACCTACCAGGGCTGGATGGGACTTTCGGACAGGGATCGCAACTCGATCATTGAATTCCTGAAGTCACTGCAGATTCTTCCGGAGGGAACGCGTGCGCTGGTGGTCGACGAAAACGGCCG
>CAZSDL010000315.1:0-2421 GCA_964605635.1 uncultured Woeseiaceae bacterium | reverse complement strand
ATTTCCGTGTTATGAAGGCCGATCGGCGTCGCATCGATACCGTGCAGGTGCAACGGGCAATCAATCCCGAGTAAATTTCCTTATTTAGCGGCGGTCGCGCGCCGCGTGCGACTGCGGTAGATCGTGAGAAATTTCATGTCGACAGGCCATGATTCAATGCGCCGCTTGCTTGACGCCGGTCCGTCGGCCGCAAGCTTCGCGTACTTTGTCGCCGGCTCGATATTCACGCTGTCCTTTGCACCGCTCGGTTGCTACGTATTGGCGCCACTCCTCGTGTTGCCGCTACTCATGGCCTGCCTCTACAAGCCGCCGCGTGTTGCTGCGCGGTACGCTTTCTGGTTTGGAGTCGGCCTGTTCCTGTTCGGCACCTATTGGCTTTACACATCCATACACGTATTCGGCCAGGCTCCGCTGTGGATAGCCATTGTGCTGATGCTCGGCCTCGTCGTCATCATGGCAGGCTGGTTTGCGTTGATTGGCTGGCTTACCGCAACGCTCGCGCAGGGCGATGCATGGCGGCTCGTGCTGGTCGCGCCGGCCACCTGGGTTGTTGTCGAATGGTTTCGCGGCTGGTTTTTGACTGGCTTCCCATGGCTCAGTCTCGGCTACGGGCAGATCGACTCGCCGTTGTCCGGATGGCTGCCGGTCATTGGTGTTTACGGTGTTTCCTTTCTCGTTGTAATCAGCGCTGCCGCATTCGTCCAGGCCCTGGCAAGCCCGGGACGTTCGAGGCAGCTTGCAGTGGTACTGGCGATTCTGCCGTGGCTGGCCGGCGCCCTTTTGTCGCAGGTGACATGGACCAGCCCTGCCGGACCCGCCCGCACCGCGACGATCGTCCAGGGTGGCGTGTCCCAGGATCGCAAATGGTTGCCGGAACAGTACGCGCCTACGCTCGCGCTGTACCGCGCATCCGTGGCGGCACACCCTGAAAGTGACCTGATTCTGTGGCCCGAAGTGGCGCTGCCCGCTACGATTGACCAGGTAGACGAGTACCTCGAGTCATTCCAGCCGGAATTGCTCGCCAGTGGCCGCTCGCTGTTACTCGGAATCCTCGAGCGCGACGGCGACGACATCTATAACAGCGTGCTCATGCTGGATGGCCAACAGCACCAGATTTACCGCAAGCGGCACCTGGTTCCATTCGGCGAGTTTTTCCCGGTGCCGGAGCAGGTGCGCGAATGGATGCGCTTGATGAGCCTGCCGTACACCGATATGACACCTGGCGATGCGGAGCAGCCACTGCTTGTAACCGCCGACGGCCAGCAGCTCGCCGTCGCCATCTGCTACGAAGATGCGTATGGCGCTGAACAGCTTTACGCGCTGCCCGATGCCAGCCTGTTGATCAATGTCAGTAACGATGCCTGGTTCGGCGAGTCCATTGCGCCACACCAGCATCTGGAGATCGCGCGCGTGCGCTCGCTGGAAGCCGGGCGCTTCACCATTCGCGCAACCAACAACGGCATCAGCGCTTTTATCGGCCCCCGCGGCGAAATTCTCGAGACTGCTCCGCAATTCCGGTACGCAACGCTCACCATGGATGTCATGCCGATGGGTGGTGCAACGCCGTATGTCCTCCTCGGCAACTGGCCGGTCCTTATTGTCGCCGGCGGCATCCTGGCCTGGTTCGGATGGCGGCGTCGAAATCGCTAGCGGCAACAGGTTTTGACTGAATCGTTGCCTTCAGATGCTGCGCGCGCTGCTGCGCAGGACGTCGGAAACCGCTATCCTTCCTCGCTCTCCACAGCTTTTGATACGAGTCCCGACAGCAGCAGGCAATGACTGAACAGTACGAACCAGACACGGTAGAACAAGCAGCACGTGAATATTGGGGGTCCAATCGCAGCTTTGAGGTTGGGGAGGAACCCGGGCGTGAGAAATTCTATTGCTTGACGATGTTTCCATACCCCAGCGGACAGCTGCACATGGGGCACGTACGAGTGTTCACGATCAACGACGTGATTGCCCGCTACCAGCGCATGCTGGGCAAGCACGTGCTCCAGCCAATGGGATGGGACGCATTCGGTATGCCGGCGGAGAACGCGGCGATTCAGCGCGGCGTGCCGCCGGCTCAATGGACTTACAAGAATATCGATTATATGCGCGGCCAGTTGCAGCGCCTGGGGTACGGTTACGACTGGACACGCGAGGTCACGACGTGTCGTCCGGAGTACTACCGCTGGGAGCAGTGGCTGTTCACGAAGTTGTTCGAGAAAGGGCTCGTCTACCGCAAGAATTCCATTGTCAACTGGGACCCGGTGGACCAGACGGTCCTCGCCAACGAACAGGTCATCGACGGACGTGGCTGGCGATCTGAAGCGTTGGTCGAGCGGCGGGAAATTCCGCAGTGGTTCATGAAAATAACAGCATACGCTGACGAACTGCTCGACAATCTCGATCGCATGGACGGCTGGCCCGAACGCG
>CAZSDL010000314.1:0-2422 GCA_964605635.1 uncultured Woeseiaceae bacterium | reverse complement strand
CGGGAACTGCGAGTGCCGCTGGAAACCTACGTAAATGACAATCGTAATGCCTACACGCAGGACGACAAGATGTTCGGCGGCAAGCCGGTACGCGTGCGTGAGTACATAACCGATGCACGCGGCTTCATGTCGGAATTGCTGCACAAGGCAGTGGATCGCAACGCATTCGAGATGCCATTGACCGCGGACGATCGTGAAAGGCTGTTGGCATTCGCCACGACCTATGGCGACCTCGGCCCGGACGGCCGCTATCGGGGCTCCGAAAGAGCAGGATATAAATCCGGAGGATTCGCAGCAATTGGCGAACTCAAGGAGCCACTCGATTTTACGGAAATCCTGCGAGGTGACTTCTGGCGCTACCGCATGCATTTCAGCGAAGGCGGCGATCAGGCTATGCCGGTCATGCAACCGGTTGGCGGTATGGACAATATCGTGCGGGCATTTGTCCGTAACATCAAAAGCCCGATTCTCACTAACGCGCAGGTTCAGTCTATCCAGCTTGGGAACGACGCCGTTGATGTTGTCTATAACCATAAGGGAAAGCGGCATAAAGTCAGTGGCGACTATTGTTTTAACTGCATACCGACGCATCTTCTCGCCGGCATCTACCACAATTTCCCAAGCGATTACTCGCAGACGCTCGCCTCGCTGGAGCGCGGGCATCTGTTCAAGATCGGCTTGCAGATGAAAGAGCGCTTCTGGGAGAACGAAAATATCTATGGCGGTATTTCCTGGACCAGCCAGCCCATCGAGCAGATCTGGTATCCGACCCATGGCATACACTCGGAAAAAGGCGTCATGCTGGGTGCGTATACGTTCCGCGAGGAGCACGGAATGATGTTCGAGCGCATGAACCCGCAGGAGCGCATCGAGTCGGCCATCGCGCAAGGCGAGCGAATTCATCCCGGCTACGGCAGTTACGTCGAGTCCGGCGTCAGCGTTCCCTGGGCGCGGATGAACCACATGATGGGTTGCAATACCCGCTGGAATGACGAACTGCGGGGCAGCAAATTCCGGCTACTGCAGGAACCTGAAGGCAGGCATTACATGATCGGGGACCAGATCAGTTACCACTCCGGCTGGCAGGAAGGTGCTTTCGCCTCCGCGCATCATGCCATGAACGATATGGACCGCCGCGTGCACGCGGAACTGTCCCCTTCCGCGGCCGGGTAGGGCGATGCTCTCCGCAAGTCGCCTGGTTCTCGTTACAGTTGCATTGCTGGTCGGTGCGCCGATGGCAGGCGCCAATGAGGCGCCGGTGATACCGCCGGACAAGTTTGTCTACTGCACGGTTTGTCATGGCGTTCAACTGAAAGGCAATCATGTCATAGAGGCTCCGCGCCTGAGCGGTATGCAAGCCTGGACGGTCGAACAACAGCTACTGGCGTTCAAACGCGGTTGGCGCGGCACGCACGCTGATGACCTGGTTGGCATGGAAATGCAACCGATGGCGGCCATACTCTCGGACAGGGAGATTGAAGAAGCCGCTCGTTACGTCAGCGCGACGACTTCGGAACCGCCACCTGTCACCGTCAAGGGCGATGCAAAGCGCGGCCAGGTTCTTTACGCGACCTGCCAGGCCTGTCACGCCGATGACGGTAACGGTGTCGAGGCGCTGGGTGCGCCGGCGTTGACCGGCTTGAATGACTGGTATCTTGTTCGCCAGACGCGTAATTTCAGGGATGGCACCCGAGGCAACCACAAGGATGACATCCGCGGCGCACAGATGCGGGCCGCCGCGCAGGTTTTGGCCGATGACGACGCAATATGGGATGTCGTCGCCTACATCAACAGTTTGCAAAGCAAATAAGGAACAGACAATGAAAAGAACAGCACTTGAAAGAACAACAGCACTTGGTATCTTGTTCTTCGCATGCGCCTGCGCGCAGAGCAGCGAAGTCACCCGTTATCCATTGCCGAACAACTCGACCTTTCCCATCGCCCAGGCGGTTGAGGTGCCCGCGGATACCACGCTGATCTGGCACAGCGGCACCGTACCCGGTCCCGCCAATGCCGCAGCCGAGCGCGGCACTCGTGCCTACTGGGGCGATACCGAGGCCCAGTCGCTCAACGTTTTCAAGCGCATGGAAGCATCGTTCGAAAAGCTGGGCGTCGGTTTCGGTGACGTCGTCAAGATGACGGTGTTTCTGGTAGGTGATCCGGAACTCGACGGCCGCATGGACTTCGACGGCTTTATGCGCGCCTACACGAAGTACTTCGGTACTGCGGAACAACCCAACCTGCCGGCACGCTCAGCGTTGCAGATTGCAGGGCTTGTTGCTGACGGCATGCTGGTGGAAGTGGAGGTTATTCTTGCGCGACCGAAATAGCTTAACGCAACTTTCTTGCGCTGATCGTTCGCATTGCGGGCTACTACAATGCGTCTACTGGCAATTGTAGGAGCGCGCCCTGCGCGCGAATG
>CAZSDL010000313.1:0-2433 GCA_964605635.1 uncultured Woeseiaceae bacterium | reverse complement strand
GCGTCATGGCGTCCGGTTCGTTGCACAGGTCCATGATCGCGTGGGCGACCCGTCCTGTTACGTCGACGAACGCCAGGTCGCCCAGTTTGCGATTGGTCCGATCGAGACGGGTTGCCAGCTGCGTAGCAAGTTCGAACACCAGCCCGGGGCTTTCGCTCGCAATTTGCCGGAAACGCGGGTAGGTCATTTCAGCGATTTCGCACTCGGTCCGGGTGCGTACCCAGGCGCTACGGGTCGGTTGTTCGTAGAAAAGCCCCATCTCACCGAAGAACTGGCCCTTGTTGAGGTAGGCAAGAACCATTTCATTGCCGTCTTCGTCTTCGATCATGACCTCAACCGAGC
This sequence comes from uncultured Woeseiaceae bacterium, assembly GCA_964605635.1. Lineage (GTDB taxonomy): Bacteria > Pseudomonadota > Gammaproteobacteria > Steroidobacterales > Woeseiaceae > IDS-8. The sequence continues at coordinate 2,091 of CAZSDL010000313.1, read as the reverse complement.
CGTCGACAATGTAATACAGGACGTCTGGCAGGTCGCCGGCATGGATCATTACGGTCTTGGAAGGCACCGTGCGCACCCTGCAGTAACTCAGGAAGCGATTTATCGCGGGAACATCACTCAAGGTCTTGGCAGTTGTTTGCATTCGTCGATCCTCAGCGATACGTCGCCCGTTCTTTTAATACAGACCGCACGTAAGAGCAAGCTAAGTCCGTAATTCTTATTGAAAATAGGTGCTGGTCCCCGGCACAAATTATATTGAATCGGCCGACCGCTGGCCAGCAGTCTTATACCCTGTACGACGTTTGCGTCATGACCCTGGCACTCATGCGCATGAGTTGACGTACCACGGCAGGCAACGGGCGAGCACCGGCAGTCTTCGCCTCGGCGCCATGCCTCTCTTCTTCCTCGCGCATTTTCGAGACGATGACCCGGCTGCGCGCATCGTCGGCGGGTAGCTCGGCCAGGTGGCTACCAAGGTGCGCCGCAACCTGTCGTTCGGTTTCCTCGACGAATCCCAGCGACCAGCGATCGCCCAGGACGCCGCTCGCAGCGCCAATCAGCCATGCACCGGCGAACCACGCCGGTCGCAGGCGACTGGGTCGCGCATCCAGCTCACGCAAGCGATGCTCGCACCACGCGAGATGGTCCATTTCTTCCTTTGCAGCCGATTGCAGGTGTGCGGCGACTTCGGCGCTGCGCGCCACGGCCGCTTGCCCCTGGTACAACCCTTGTGCGGCGATCTCACCGGCGTGATTGACCCGCATCAGGCCGGCAGCATGCCGCCGCTCGGCATCGGTCAGGGATCCCTCGGCAGTGTTCAGTGCAGGGTTCGGACGGCTTGCCGTGGCCGGCTTCGCGGCGATGCCGCGCAAAATATTGTCGATCCCCGAAAGAAGCCGGTCTGCCCGGGTAAGTTGTCGCTCACTCATTGTCTACAGTATAGACGGATCGAGGCGAGAGCCATGGCAAAACTCGGGAAAAGCGGGGAAAAACCCGAAAAATCGTCGCGATATCCGAGGCAAACCCTTGTGCCTTGGAATTCAATGCGACCAACGCTATACTCCGCAACCTTTGTAAGTAAGGGCGCTCGCCCCGCCAGCCTTGGAGACACATTCCACCCGGCATCCCGCGCCGGGAGGATCAGTTCGGAACAATCTCGATGGGAGTATCTGTATGAAGTTGCGCGTGCTTGTAGTGCTCGGCAGCCTGGTATTCGTTTCGCACGCCGGTGCCCAGGAAGGGCAGGGAGCTGCCGGCGCACCGGATCCGACGACCGGTCCCTGGTCCGGGAAGGTGGCTCTCGGCTATCTCGCGACCGGCGGAAACACGGAAAGCTCGAGTCTGAACTCGGCGTTCGCTGTGGCCTACTCGACCGGCCGATGGACACATGCCATCGATGCCGCCGCTATCAATGCCAGGGAAGACGAACAAACAACGGCAGAAGCCTATTCGGTAGGCTGGAAGACCGAGTTCAACATGACCGACAGGGACTTCCTGTTTGGCCGGGTCAACTGGCGCAAGGACCGCTTCAGCGGCTACGACCAGCAACTATCGCAATCGATCGGCTATGGACGGCGGTTGATCGACACCGGCGTGCATTTCCTGAACGCCGAAATTGGCGCCGGTGCGCGGCAGTCAGAGTTGAGCGACGGCAGCACGGAAGACGACTTTATCGTGAGAGGCGGAGTCAACTACCGCTGGCAGTTCAGCGAACATGCCCAGTTTACTCAGGATTTCGCGACAGAGACGGGATCGCAGAATACCTATATCGAATCAGTGACAGCCATCAAGGCGAGCCTGATCGGGGCTCTGGCGCTGGTTGTTTCCTACACAGTCAAGAACAACAGCGACGTTCCGGTCGGCAATGAAGAGACCGATACTTTCACAGCTTTGTCTCTGGAGTATGGTTTTTAGCCGGCATGGTCAGCGACGCGCCGGTATTATTATTATAACTTGTTGTTTTTAATAATAATATGGAGAGTCTTCGCGCGACCGGGCAGCCAGGCGCGAGACTTGCAAAGCGTTTGCATTGACGAGGTCCGTCGAGTAAAATCTCGCGCCTTTCGCCGGGGCACAATTGCTGCGGACGCC
>CAZSDL010000312.1:0-2449 GCA_964605635.1 uncultured Woeseiaceae bacterium | reverse complement strand
CCAGACCTTCGTGGCTTAGTGTTCCGGTTTCGAACGAGCCGGGAATGGTCGCCGGGGCCGGTCGCAAGCGGTAAGGTTCTAGCTGCTCCAGCACCTCCCTGCGGCCCCATAGAATACCCTGATGCGGGCCGAACAGCTTGTACGCCGAACAAGCCAGGAAATCGCAACCCATCGCCTGCACGTCGGTGGCTACGTGCGGTACATACTGCACGGCATCGATGTAGGTGAGCGCACCCGCGGCGCGCGCTTTCGCACTAATGCTCTTGATGTCGTTGATAGTGCCGAGCAGGTTACTGGCCGCGCCGACACACACCAGTCGCGTGCGATCCGTCAGCAGATCGTCCAGCAACTTCAGGTCGAACTCGAACGTTTCTTTGTCGAACGGCAACCACTTGACGACCAGACCGTGATCGCGCGCCAAAAGAACCCACGGCGTGACGTTTGCGTCATGATCCATGCGCGAGAGAATCAGTTCATCGCCTGGCTTCAGGCGCCGTCCAATGGAACGCGAGACATGCATCGTGAGCGATGTCATGTTCTGCCCGAAGATAATCTCGTCGGCGGACGGCGCATTCAGCAGGTCAGCCATCGCCTGCCGTGCCTCGTTAACGATTGCGTCAGCGCGTCGCGAGGTGACAAAGTAACCGCTGAGGTTGGCATTCGCGTTTACCAGGCAATCCGCCATACGCTCGATGACCGACTGTGGCACTTGCGTCCCTGCCGGATTGTCGAGGTAAATGCGTGGCTGGCCGTCATCGACCACGGACAGCGCTGGAAAGCGCGAGCGGATCGCGTCCAGATCGAAATGGGTGGTCATTTTTCGCTTACGCAGCTCGTGCATGACGTACGGGGCAGAAACTATTCTGTACCGCCCCACTTCTCCCGGTGTGCGTCCTCTGCCTTCTGGCGAACGCCCGCATGACGATTGCTGAGGAGCAGCGAATCGGGGTCACAAACTTCAGGCCGGATCAGGCCGAGATCATAAGCCGCATCGAACAGGCTGGGATACCAGCGTTCCCATTTGGGCAGTAGCGTCTCAACCTGTTCGCGAAGGTTCATCACCCGACTTTATACGAGCAATCCTGACGAGACAACGACAGGGTTCCGCTATGCTGTGGTAGAGCGTTATTGTTCCAGCAGCCGGATGCCCATCGCCGCAACGCCCGCTATGGCAGCACCGGCAATCAATGTCGACAACTGCGGTAAAGACTGCAACGGCAACGTGCGTAAATCCTCGGGAATCACCGTGATCAGGCTGGAGGCAACCACCAGCAGGTCGATGGCCGGCTCCGCGGCAATCAGCCCCCCGATGAGCATCGCCACCGGCAACGCATAACGCCGCACACGCATTTGCCAGCGAATTCGCCGGACGATCCGCTCGCTGAAGCCGCCATCGTTGATCGCTGCTGAATGAAACAGCGCTTCGAGTCTGAGATCTTCTTTATCCTTCATGCGATCAGCCAATTTGATGATCTTTGATTTCAAAACTTTCCCTGACTTTTTCTTTGCCGCGAAAAATGATCGATTTGACGGTTCCGATCGGAAGATTTGCAGCAGCGCCGATTTCCCTGTGCGACAGCCCGCAGGCATAGGACAGGATCATCACCGCACGCTCCTCCTCCGTCAATATCGCGAGAAACTTGTCCAGGTCACCGATCTCGTCGGACATTTCGGTTACGTGCCCGGCGTCGGGATCGTGACCGACTTCCTCAAGAATCTGCTGGTAGCGAGTCGTACGGCGCTTCGATTGCAGAAAAGTCGTATAGGCAACGCTCAGGAGCCAACCGATGACCGTCCCGCTTCCGGCGTACGTGTGCAGGCGATCCCACGCATGCAGGAACGCATCTTGCGCCAGGTCGTCCGCCAGCTCGAAATCGCGTGTCATCTTGCGCAGAAAATTCCGCACCTGCGATTGATGGCGACGGACGAGCTCTCCGAAGGCGCGCGCATCGTGGTGCGCGACGGCCCTCGCTACCAGTTCCTTGTCGTCAGCGTTGGACATGCAACGCTCCGCGTTCAGTGCGCGCGTCGGCGCTCGTCCAGACCCCACATGATCAGGTAGGCAACGCCCACGGCAAACGGAAACGCCGAGATCGCGAGCAACGGTCGTACCGCGTCTTCCTCACCCAGTATAAAACCGAACGCCGCGCAAGCCACGCCGATCGCGACAGCCACCAGGCCGCGTCGCAAGTCGCTGTCCGGACGCGCCTTGGGCTGGCCAAGACTTTCAATGATTTCGGGAGTCAGCTGGACACCTTTGTCCATGGCCGCGCGAATCGTCTGCTGTAATCCTGCCTGGCTTCGATGGCGAAACCACGCCACGAACACAAGTACCGCCGCTATGGATATAAACATGACGATCGGGATAAACATCTCTAAGGAGCCTGGCTGCATGGACGAACCCTCGTTGGCAATGCCGGCAACAGTTTGCCTGGCAATCGGAAGATGC
>CAZSDL010000311.1:0-2490 GCA_964605635.1 uncultured Woeseiaceae bacterium | reverse complement strand
GGCCAGTTCTGGGTACTGCTGCTGGCTGTCGGCATGTTTGTGCTCGCAGGCGCGATGCGCCTTGCGCGCTTCAACCTGTCGTCGAGTGCGCCGTCCGGCGGCTGGTTTCGAGGTATACCGATCACCGCAGCGGGCGGTGGGCTGATCTCCACCACGGTCATTTTGCTGACGCGCTACGAGGAGATCGCCGCTTCCATGCCACTGCACGCCTACCTGCCGATGCTGATGTTCGTACTGGCACTGGGCATGGTGTCTACATTGCGCTTTCCCAAGATCACGAAACGCGACAGCAACGTCATCAACGCCTTCCAGGTGCTGAACGTCCTTGCCACTTATTATTGCGGCATAACCCGCAGCTACCCGGAATTTCTTTTCAGCATGGCGATATTCCTGCTGGTCAGCGGCATCATCGCGGGACGCCTTACGCGAGAAGCATGACAACAGCTACCCTCCTTGAACGACGCAAGCGGCTGCTCGGTCCCGCGTACAGTCTCTTTTATAAGGAACCGCTGCACCTCGTGCGCGGCGAGGGCGCCTGGCTCTTCGATGCGGATGGCCGTCGCTACCTCGACATGTACAACAACGTGCCGCACGTCGGCCACTGCCATCCGGCGGTGGTCGAGGCCCTGACGCGACAAAGCCGCTTGCTCAACACGCACACCCGCTACCTGCATGAAACGGTCCTCGACTATGCGGAACGCCTCACTGCATTGCTGCCGTGCGGCCTCGACGTTGCCATGTTCAGCTGCACCGGTACTGAAGCCAACGAACTGGCGCTGCGAATCGCCCGGGCCGTGACGGGCGGGCAAGGCGTAATCGTCTCCGAGCACTCCTATCACGGTAATTCGCAGGCGATTGCCGAGATCACAGCCGAGTACCAGACGGCGGACACGCTGGCCCCGTGGGTGGTCACCGTTCCGGCACCCGACGTGTATCGTGGTCGCTATCGCGGCGCCGATGCGGCCCAACGCTATGCCGGGCACGTCAGAGAAGCAATCGGCACGTTGCAGCGTCGCGGCGTTCGTCCGGCTGCGCTCATACTCGACACCATTGTGTCCTCCGATGGCGTCGTGGCCCTGCCGAAGGGCTACCTCAAGCTCGCAGCCGCTGAAACACGCGCGGCCGGCGCTCTGTTCATCGCCGATGAAGTGCAGCCCGGCTTCGCGCGCACGGGCACGCATTTCTGGGGATTCGCCAAGGATGACGTTATCCCCGACATCGTTACCATGGGCAAACCGATGGGCAACGGTCATCCCTTGGCGGCTACCGTGACGCGGCCGGAGATCGTGACGGAGTTCGCGCGCAAGGCTCACTACTTCAATACGTTCGGTGGCAATCCGGTATCGGCGGCAGTGGGACTTGCCGTGCTCGACGTAATCGAAAACGAAGGCCTGCAACAAAACGCCCTGCAAGTCGGGCAGCGGCTAATAGACGGCTTGCACGGCCTGGCCGGCCGCTTCGATTGCATCGGCGATATTCGTGGCAGCGGCCTGTTCCTCGCCGTTGAACTCGTCCTCGATGCAGAAGACCGCACGCCTGCTACTGCGCTCGCTAACCGGGCAATCGAAGCGCTCAAACAGCGCGGCGTGCTATGCCATACCATCGGCCGGGACGAGAACATTCTGAAACTGCGGCCACCGATGGTACTGTCCCGGGATGATGCCGATCTTTTCTTAAGCGCGCTGGACGAGGTTTTCGCAGAAATCTGAGACGCGCGCGCAAGTCATCACAGAACGCTGGATATTCAGGGGGATACGATGCGGTTTTGCTCATTGCTGCTGGTCATATCAATTGTCTCGGCTTCTCCAGGCGCCGCCGAAACAACTGACGAGAACATCGGCGTGCGCCTCGCGGACATGCAGTCCTTGCCCGGCTTCATCGACATGTACTGGGATGCTGCCGAGGGTCGCATCTTCCTTGCTATTGACGAGTTTGAAGCCGAATTCCTGTACCAATCGTCGCTGGCGCGCGGCGTTGGCTCCAATGACCTCGGTCTCGATCGCGGGCAGCTGGGGTCGACACGCATCGTCCAGTTCGAGCGCTCCGGACCAAAAGTGCTGCTCATCGAAAACAACCTGCGTTACCGGGCCCTCGGCGACAATGCAGACGAACAGCAGGCAATTCGCGAGTCGTTCGCGCGCTCCGTGATCTGGGGATTCGAATCGCTTGGCAGTTTCCGTGATGCAACTATCATTGATGCCACGGAGTTCATGCTGCGCGATGCGCACGATATCGCTGCGCGCTTGTCGCAACGCGAAGAAGGCGACTACAAGACGGACACGTCGCGTTCGGCAATTTACCTGCCGCGTACCAAGGGATTTCCGGATAACAGCGAAGTGGAGGCCGTTGTCACGTTCACTGGCAAGTCGAGGGGTCCGTTCCTGCCGACCGTCGTACCGGATGCAGACCAGTTCTCGGTGCACCTGCATCATTCCTTCATCCGCCTGCCGGACGACAACTACGAACCGCTGCCCTACGATCCGCGCGTCG
>CAZSDL010000310.1:0-2496 GCA_964605635.1 uncultured Woeseiaceae bacterium | reverse complement strand
CAAGTCCCTCAGCGCAAACCGATGCAACGACAATGGACACTTTGCCACCGTATCAAGGCAATGGGCGACTTTTTCGCCCGGTATCTTTATATTCCCCACATCGACTTTCCGCATTCCCGGACAGGAAGGTGAACAGGAAATATGGCTACCGCAATCGCGTTCATTCGTGGCATCAATGTTGGCGGCAAGATGAAGTTGTCGATGAAAGAGCTTGTGGAAGCTCTGGAGGGGATAGGCATTCGTGGCGCGGTCACGTACCTGCAAAGCGGCAATGTTGCATTCCGCTGCGCCAAGGTGCAGTCGGCCGAACTGGCGCGGCGAATCAGCAGTGCCCTGATGAGTCACAGCAATATTCAGCCTGAGGTAGTGGTCACCAGCATCCAGGAGGTCGAGCACGCCGTCGCCTTCAACCCCTACCCGGATGCCAAACTCGACCACAAATCATTGCACCTGTGGTTTCTCGCCGAGGCTCCGGAGAGCCCCGACCTCGATGCGCTCGAGAAGCTGAAATCCGGCACGGAGCAATTCACTCTGCATCGCAAGATTTTCTATTTGCACGCACCGGACGGTATCGGCCAGTCGCGACTCGCCAGCAACGTGGAAAAGCATCTCGGCGTCACCGCCACGGCCCGCAACTGGCGAACCGTCACCAAAATCCTGCAGATGGCATGGGACCTGGCCTGACCCCCAAATCGGCTAAATCGGGGTCCAAATCGGGGTCGGACCTCAGCTAGCGCTTGAATTTTCAGGGTTTTGTCCCCATTGGTAGGAGAATTGGGATACCAGGGGCCGAAGGCCGCGAACTGGCAATCGCCGCCCCGCCGAAGTAATTGCAAGGCACTGGAGCAGCCGCTCAATGGAGTTCAAGGACTACTACAAAATTCTGGACGTCGCACGTGACGCGTCCCCGGAAGACGTAAAACGCGCCTATCGCCGCCTCGCGCGCAAATTCCATCCGGACGTCAGCAAGGAATCGGACGCGGAAGTGCGCTTCAAGGAAATGAAGGAAGCGTACGAGGTACTGAAGGACCCGGAAAAACGTTCTGCTTACGACAAGTTTGGCGCCAACTGGAAAGCCGGGCAGGATTTTCAACCGCCACCCGACTGGCGTCGTGAGCAAGCATTCCGCGGCGGCCCAGGGCCCGGCGGTTTCTCAAGTGCCTCCTTCGGTGACGCCGGTGACTTCAGCGATTTCTTTGAAACCTTGTTTGGCCAGGGCCAGGCGCGCGGCGGCTTTTCGTATCAGGCCGGAGGTGCGCGAAATAGGGGCGAGGATGTGAATGCGACCATCACGATTCCGCTGGACGATGCGTACCGCGGTGCAACCCGGACTATCACGCTGGACGTGCCGGAGGTCGATGCCTCCGGCCGCATGACCCGCCGACAGCGCACGCTTAACGTCAAAATTCCGCAGGGCATCACACCGGGTAAGCGCATTCGGCTGGAGAAGCAAGGTGGCTCGGGAGCCGACGGCGCGCCCGCGGGCGACTTATACCTGACGGTCGAGTTTGACCCGCACGCTTTCTATCGCGTGCAAGGCTCTGACCTCTACGTGGAAATCCCGGTTACACCCTGGGAAGCGGCCCTGGGACGGAAAATAAAGGTGCCTACGCCCGGCGGCCCGGTGGATCTGAAGATTCCACCCGGTTCGAACTCCGGCAAAACCCTCCGCCTGAAGGGACGCGGGCTACCGGGCAAGCCGCCGGGGGAACTCTATGTGGAGCTAAAAGTAGTAGTGCCGCCGGCGACCGAAGAGAACGTGCGCACGCTGTATGAACAACTGGAAAGCCTGGATAGTTCCAATCCACGCGCCAGGTTCGGAGTGCAGTGACATGCAGGATTCACCCGGAGAAAAAATGCGCGGCATCGTCCTCGACGAGCATGTGACGTTCACACTGCACGAATTCTGTCATGCCTGCGGCGTACAGACCGAACTCGTGGTCGAAATGGTGGAGGAAGGCGTCATCGAGCCGGCCGAGATGCAGGAGGACGAGTGGCAGTTTCACGGCCACGCACTCGTCAGGGCCCGGCGGGCACTGCGACTGGTGCGTGACCTCGACGTCAACTGGCCGGGTGCAGCCCTTGCACTCGACCTTATGGACGAGATCGAACGATTGCACAGGCGCTGAGCGCGGCTGCTACCAGGCGATTCCGTAGTCCTCGCCGAAGTCGCTTGCGCCACCCCACATCGTGCCGTGCTCGAGATCAAACTCGATCGCCGTGATCGGCCCGGACGTCCGATCCCAGGTCTCCACCGCGTAGCCAAGTTTGCGTAATTCGTTCTGGACCCAGTCCGGCACATCGCTCCTGACAACCATTCGTCCCGGTTCCGCCGTATGCGCACCGAACGAGCTTTGCATCTGATAACTGTTGATGTTGGCGGCCTCGGCGGCTTGTTGCACGTTCATATCGAATTCGACGATGTTGAGAAAGAACTGCAGCAGGTTCTGGTCCTGGTTGTCGCCGCCCTGAACGGAAAATGCCAGCAACGGCGTG
>CAZSDL010000309.1:0-2501 GCA_964605635.1 uncultured Woeseiaceae bacterium | reverse complement strand
GAAAATCTGCATAAGTCCGTCGCAACCAACGCCGAGTCCCCAGAGCTCCTCGTCGTTCTTGCCGAGATCGTAGGTAACGGTCTGCGGCGTGCCCGTCTCAGTCACAACCCGCGCACGCTCGGCGAGATCACCTTCGAGGCACCCGCCGGACAACATCCCCTGAAAGCGCCCGTCTCCGGTAATGAGCATGCGCGCACCGGCCTTGCTGTAGGTCGAGCCTGCAGTGTGATAGACGCTGGCCAGGACCAAAGGCTTGCCCTCTGCGCTCCAGGTCCGGAACGACTCTCGCAATTGCCGTATGGTCATGCCGCAGGTCCGAATCGTTGACCCGCTGACAGTGCGAGCGGCGAGGCAACCGGCCCGTCCGGCCAGTTGCGCAGAATGCGCGACAACGCGCCAAGACTGTCGAGATTATGTGCCGGCAGGAAGAGATCAACGTAAGGCAACATTTCGCGAATACCCAGTGCCCTGGGCTGGAATTCGCGATAGCGCAGAACCGGATTCAGCCAGATCAACTGCCGGCATGAACGCCGCAAGCGCTGCATTTGCAGTCCGAGATCGGAGGCCGACTCCCGTTCGAGGCCGTCAGTCAGCAAGATGACCACGCCATTCTGTGCGAGGACTCGTCGGCTCCATGCGAGATTGAACTGTTCGAGGCTGTCGGCAATGCGAGTGCCGCCGTCCCAGTCAAGTACCTCCGTCGAAACATCGGCAAGCGCCAAATCAATGTCCATGTCACGCATCGCCCGGCTGATGTTCGTCAAGCGTGTGCCGAAGACAAAAGTATGCACGCGTGGATTCGTAAAACTCAGTGCATGCGAGAAATGCAGGAAAACGCGCGAATACGCACTCATCGAGCCGGAAATGTCGCATATCAATACCACGGGAGGCGGTCGTTTCTGCCGGCGCTTTTTTGCCAACGTTATGAGCTGGCCGTTTTTTCGCAGCATGAGTTGTATCGAGCGTCGCAAGTCGTACCGGGTCCCGTAGGTGGCAGCCCGGTAACGGCGGGTTTCCCGCGCATGAAGCACCGGGATTTCTTCGCGAATCAGTTGTCTTGCCGCTGCCAGTTCCGCGAGCGTCATTTGTTCGAAATCCTTTTTTCGCAACACGTCGAGGTCCGACCATGTTTGTGACCGATCGATCTCGGGTCGGTCGTCAGCGGACTCTTTGACTGCCGGCTCTTGCAAGGCTTCCAGCAGCCGTCGCAGCGCCAGTGCCGACGGTACGGCGTTTTGCGGTTCGTCGACGGATGGCAGTAGCAGTGCCATCGCGCGCTCCAGGAGGCTCGGGTCGCGAAAGTACAGCAAGAACCCCTGGTGGAACAGCGTGAACTGGGCCGGGTCCCTGACCAGGACTGCGCGCAAGGCATGGTAGAGATCGTCGCTTCTCTGCAAGCCAACGACTTCCACGGCACGCAATGCATCGACGACTTGCCCAGGCCCCAACGGTATCCCCGCACGACGCAGGGTACGACAGAAAAGCAGAATATTGTCTGCCAGCCGGCCAGCAGCCGGCATTTGCAGGTCAGCCTGCGGCGCCATGACGCTCCGCCCGGATTTCGCCCAGAAGCTGCGCAGCCTGGCTGCCGCGTATCCGTGCGATGTCATCCTGGTACTTAAGCAGCAGGCCCAGAGTGTCGTCGACGACTTCAGGAGTCAGAAGTACCGCATCCAGTTGCACCAGTGCCTGGGCCCATTCGATGGTTTCGGCAATACCCGGACTCTTGAACAGATTCCGGTCTCGCAGCGCGTGCACAAACGCGATGAGTTCGGCGCGCAGGTCCTCTGCAACATTGGGCACCTTCAATGCGACGATGCGGGATTCGGTCGCGACGTCGGGATAATTCATCCAGTGATAGAGACAGCGCCTGCGCAAAGCGTCGTGCACTTCCCGGGTGCGGTTCGACGTGACGACGACAATGGGCGGCTCGACCGCCTTGACCGTGCCCAGTTCCGGAATACTGAGTTGGTAGTCGGACAACAGTTCGAGCAAGAACGCTTCGAAAGGTTCGTCGGCTCGATCGATCTCGTCGATCAGCAGCACTGGCGGCCCGTTTTCGTGCGTTTCGAGTGCCTGCAACAACGGCCGGCCGATCAGGAACTCGCGGCTGTACAGGCTTTTGCCAACGTCTACGGCCTTATCGTGCGCTTCGGCGAGACGAATCGCGACCATTTGCCGCGGATAATTCCACTCGTACGCTGCCGTGGCGAGATCGAGTCCTTCGTAACATTGCAGTCGGATCAGGTCGCGATCGAGCGCTGTGGCAAGCACCTTTGCGAGTTCGGTCTTCCCAACACCCGCCTCGCCCTCGAGCAGGAGCGGTTTGCCCATCGTCAGCGCAAGATACACGACCGTCGCAAGGTCGCGTCCCGCGACATAGTCGCCGCCAACGAGCAGTGCCTGCGCTTCCTGCACATCCCGTGGCAAGCGGTGGATAGCTGTGTCGTCAGCCACCCGCGCCGGAAACCGCGCGTTGCGCCATGACGCGCACCAGGTGA
>CAZSDL010000308.1:0-2512 GCA_964605635.1 uncultured Woeseiaceae bacterium | reverse complement strand
CTCCTACGAGCTCTCTTTAGGCAAAATTGACTTCTCCCGGAAGTCACTGTCCCCAAATGGTGGCGTGGATGTGGCTTATCTTGGCTTGCTGGGACAGGCGGTAGAAGTGGCGCAGCTCATCCAGGCCGTTCGCGCTGTCCCGATCCAGGCGCTGGCTGATGCCGTGACAGAAACGCGCCGCATAGTCGTTTGCGGCACGATAGCGCTCGTGTTGCTCCGGACGCAGTTGCGGGTTGAACGAGACGTTGTCGAACAGCCAGCGATGCACACAACTGGCGAATTCGAAGTCTTTCTGGTCGATCGCCAGAAGCCATGTGCCTACGAACTTGTCGACCTCGGCCTGCATTTCCAGTTCGAGCAAGGTCACCGACTTGTCCTGCCTGGCGCTCCAGGCGACGTAGTTGAAGTGGCTGATCCCTTCGATGACCTTGCACAGGTCCTGGAGCTGCTCTGTTCGCAGGCATTCAAGCGGATTGTTGCGATCGAGCCGCTCCAGCAGTTCCTCATTCAGATAGAGGCTCAGCGCAATTCCGTCGTTGTCCTGTTGAATCAGTACCGATTCGTCGGTGTTCGGCACCAACGCCCCGTTCCCCAGGATCTTCGCCAACGTGGGATCGGTGATCAGGTAATCGGCAATCTCGAATCCGGGGTCGACCTGGTAGATGTCGGTCAGGTGCTTTTGCAGACTGGCAAGCATCGGCGGGTCAGTGGTCCCGGCGAGTAATGGACCCGGAGATTGGCACGACACCGTTTTCCCGCAACAGGTTTTCAGCACGCTTGCTGCCGGTCTTGAGCCAGACTTCGTAGGTGCGGAGCAGGTTCAGGTCGGATGAGCAACGCGCACCATCGCGCACCTCGTTCAGGATATCGACGACGAGCTGAAACTTCCGGGCCAGTTCGCGGTAAACGTCGGCCAGCGCCCGGCCGCGCGTCGTCCCACGAATCTCCTCAGACAGGGAACCGTAGGCGTTCCCGCCCATGTAGATGTAGTAGTCGAGGTCGACGAGCTTGTGCGCGAGGCTGTCAGCAAAGAATCCGGCTATGAACAGCGACACATCGCCGATGCGCTGCAAGGCAAAATTTCGCTGCTCGACAGTTGCTGCTTCGAGCGAATCGGCCATCATCATGGCGAGAGGTTTCAGGCCGTAACTGTCTCCATGATCCTCATAGAGCTCTTCGGATCTGGCAAAAATGGTCAGCAGGTTTACGACGTAATGCGTGGTGTGTGGATCGACCGCCACGCCCTGCTTGTCGATCGCGGCATCAATCGACTGGCGAAAGTAATCGCGAAGGTTTGGTACAGGTACTACACGATCGAGCGTTGTGCGACTGGTCATTCGCTGCGTTTCCTCACTTTCGTCAGGACAACGATGAAGCGGTTGGCAATTGCAACACTACCTGCCCGGCCGATTCCTTTCAGCTGTGCTGCCAACCCGACTCAGTTCCCGGGGCTTCACCGCACTTCCGTCAACTAACGCGCGTCATTGCGCGAAAGTGGACGTTCAACGTATATCGTAAATAGACCCGCCACATTGTGACAAGGTTCACGGGAAGAATGTTTGCCGCCTGGATCTGACATAAATCTGTGACTGGATGCATCCCGTCAGCAAGCCCGGGCATCGCCCTTTGACATCAACCTGTTAGAATCCGCAATCCGCATAATAATAGTAACAAGGAGAAGGCCATGGACATCGGCAACGCAATCGCCGCGGTTAACTGGCTGGCGGTATTTTCAGCGACGGTTATTGCCTTCCTCATCGGCTCGTTGTGGTACTCGAAAAAGGCTTTCGGCCAGGCCTGGATGCTGGAGATCGGCCTGACGGACGAATCCATCACCCAGGCCAATATGCCGATGATTTTCGGCGGTACCTTTGTGTTGCTGTTCGTAGCGGCTACGGCACTCGCCCTGTTCATGGGATCGGGCAGCGACTGGCTCATCGGCCTGCAGGCAGGCCTCTTGATCGGCATCGGCTGGATTGCAACAGCTTACGGTGTTACCTATTTTTTCGAGCAGCGGTCCGTTCGCCTCTATCTCATCAACACCGGTTATTACATCGTTTTGTTCGCCGTCATGGGCGTCATCATCGGCGCCTGGAACTAGAACGCTGACGCGGGACCCAAGCCGCATCGATCGCTATTCCTGCCACATCTCCCGCAATCGTCCAGCGACATCGATCTGGCGGCCGCTACGTGGTGTGACTGGAAGCAGTTTCTCAGTACGCCCGTGGAACCGCGGGGTCATGGTGCTCGCCAGGCGCTCTGTCATGAAGCGGCTTTTCGCACCGTACACGTGCTTGTCGCCATCGCGCCGTTGCTGCGTGACATAGTGCCTGAGCGGCGCGATAAGGTGCAGGGACTGCCGTGCACGTGTCATGGCGACATACAAAAGGCGACGTTCTTCTTCGATCATCTGCGGTTTGCCGGTTGCAAATTCAGAGGGAAACGAACCGTCTGAGAAATTCAGCACGAACACCGATTTCCATTCCTGGCCCTTGGCGGAATGCACCGTCGA
>CAZSDL010000307.1:0-2605 GCA_964605635.1 uncultured Woeseiaceae bacterium | reverse complement strand
GATGTGCATCAAAACCTGCCTCTTGCGCCTTCTGAACGTCCTCGGATTGCCCGTAACCTGTAAGTGCGATTGCTCAGTGGGCGTTGTGCTGCGGAGGCTGGCGGGTTTACCGTGTCCAGACATACGATTCCCTGATACCTACTCCGGGTTTCGGTCGGGGACGACGGGGCGCTCAATCAGCAGCAGGCAGTTGGGCTCTGCTGACATGTTGTTATTGAGACGGTAAAACATGCGTCCGTCGCCGGTGTGCTCGAGCTCCGACACCACAATCGCCTCGATGCCTATACGATCGATGAACTGAGGATCGGCGTGCGTGATGCGGACCCGGTCTCCGATCATGAACGAGTTCTGCGCAGCATTTCTGCTGTCCCACCAACTGCGTAAGCGGCTGAGGAGGGAGCGTGATTTTCGCGGAGCGGTCCGTACCACCTCGCTGCCCGCTGCCCATGAACTTGTCGTCGTTCGTCTTTTTCTGACCATGTTTTCGACTTCCAAGCTGCAGTGATTTCCGGATTGCGAGAGGTCCTACATCAGCTAATTTCGCCAAACACCCTTCAAAGGTCACTGAAGCGTGCTACGCGGTCCGGTTAGCTTCTCGAGCCCTGCGAC
This sequence comes from uncultured Woeseiaceae bacterium, assembly GCA_964605635.1. Taxonomy (GTDB): domain Bacteria; phylum Pseudomonadota; class Gammaproteobacteria; order Steroidobacterales; family Woeseiaceae; genus IDS-8. The sequence goes on along the minus strand of CAZSDL010000307.1, from coordinate 1,996 downwards.
CGCCTGAATGTAACCGAGCCGTCATGGCGTGACCGAAATTAACTGGCTGAGCGCCTTGATTTATAGCAGCTTTTGCAGGTCGAGCGTTAACCGGCCGATTGACTGCCGCCTGGCGCCAAGCGCATGCTTCTTTCCCTCGAATGACGGGCGAGCCGACGTTCCGAGGGGAAAATAATGAGGCTGTTTTTGCTGTTCATCGGCATCATAGGATTGGCGTCGTGCTCGGGGCCGTCGTCGAGCGACGTGGCCGAGCAGTCCGAAGATCCCGGGGCGAAAGCGGTTGTTGAGACGATGACGCCGGTGCGCGCCGGCATATTTGAGGAAGTCATGCAACCGACAGACATCGAAGAATTCGCCCGGCGCTACGCCGACGCCTGGTCGAGCCAAAACCCTGAAAGCGTCGCGACGTTTTTCGCCGATTCCGGGAGCCTGACCGTCAATGACAATCCGCCGGCGGCAGGGAGAATGGCCATCGAGGAGGTGGCACGGGGTTTTATGGCTGCTTTCCCGGATTTGCGTGTTGCGTTCGACGAGCTTTCAACAGTTGGCGAGCGGACCCTCTTTCACTGGACGCTGACCGGCACCAACAACGGGCCAGGCGGAACCGGCAACCCTGTCAAGATCAGCGGCGAAGAGTCCTGGCTTTTCGGCCCGGATGGTCTCGTCGCCGAATCGCTGGGAAGTTTCGACGCTGAAGACTACGCTCGCCAGTTGGGCCGCGAATAGGATTTGTCGAACGACTCCTCGCATCCGCCGATCGTGAGAAGAAAAAAGGATTAGACATGGTGGCTCAACCCAGCCCTGAAGAACAGTTTCTCGGTATCGTCAACAACCACTGGCAGGCGCATTGCGTTGGCCTCGCAGCGAAGCTCGAACTTGCCGACCATCTGGCCGACGGGCCGCTGTCGATCGAGCAACTCGCCGATCGGTCGGGAACACATGCTCCCAGCCTTTTCCGCATGCTGCGCGCACTGGAGGGCACCGGCATCTTCGCTCAGACCGAGGCCGGAATTGCGCGCGAATATGGACCGCGTGAGGGAGTATTAAAAAGAAACCCTGCGTATGAAAGAATGGGCCCATTGCATTGTTTACCGCCTCAAAACCAAACGGACATTCGAGCAGAAATGTCGCCGTGCGGGCTTTCGTCTTGACGGCATGAATAGCACGCTGCGCCAGCCAACGGTTGCGAGTTGGTTCTCCGCCAGAGATATCAAAGTTGTTCAGAATCGGGAGCTTGTCAGTGAGCATCGATGACCCTCCGCCGCATCGCCACCGCCGTCCGCCGGCAGGACTGGTTCACCGTCGCGGTGGAAACCCTGATCGTCGTTCTCGGTGTGTTTCTCGGCCTACAGGCTAACAGCTGGAACGAGACACGTCTGGAGCACGCAAGGGAGCGGCAGATCCTCATCGGCCTCAGCGAGGATTTCGCGAAGCTGGAAGTGCGCCCCATGATCTTCGCCGTCATCGAGCAAGATTTGCCATAATCCTTTGCGCGTCATCGAGCAATTGCATGTCCGGAATCAGGCCCCTGCAATTGAAATTCAATTGGTTTTATCTATTGGTTTTGCGCAAATTCTTCCCTGGACCTCTGGGCGGACGATCTGGCGGCCAGTCTGCCAATAGAGCGAGTTGCGACTGCCATACCTAAAGTCAATTCTATGGTAGTCCCGGTAACTAACTCAGCAATCATGTAAATGATCGCTCGTCCGGATGGTGCTTACGCAACAGCAAAACACGAAAGACCGTTTTTTCAGAGAGCGGTGGCTTATTTCATAAAAGTATCATTTGTCAGTCACCACGTTACGAGCTAAGTTAAATCGTCGCAGGTTTGCGACAGCAGATGCGATACCCACCCGGGACGAGACACGATGCTGCGATACCAGTCACGCCGCCACAAGGTGCTGATGGACGAATCCGAACAAGCACTGTGGTTCGCCGCAGAGAAGCCATCGGGTGCGGATGCGCGCATAGCCAAACAAATTCTCGGCGATGCAAA
>CAZSDL010000306.1:0-2606 GCA_964605635.1 uncultured Woeseiaceae bacterium | reverse complement strand
CGACGAGGAGCTCTGGGGACTCGGCGTTGGTTGCGACGGACTTATGCAGATTTTCTTGCAGCCGCTGTTGCCGACCGAAAATTACCAGCCATTCGCTGCCATGGACGCGATATTTGACGGAGAGGAAACGGGACTCGCGGTCTCGGTTGTGGAATCAGCGGATGACACACTGCAGGCAGGGGCTACGCTGCTGTTGGCTGCGGGCAATGTGCAGGCATTCGGCATCCCGGACAACCATCGTGAGACGTTTGTCCGGCATGCAGGTCAAGCGCTTATTGAGCGAAGGTCCCGCATGCACTCCCTGGAAGTTGACGGCCGAGATATCGAAGTATTGTTTGCGTTGTTGCACCCGCCACCGCGGGTGCTTTTGCTCGGCGCCGGACTCGACGCGCGACCCGTGTTGCATTTCGCGACGGAGCTGGGTTGGAAGGTGACGATACAGGATCATCGGCCGGCGTACCTGTCGAGCGGCGGGTTTAGCGCCGCTGAACGGGTGCTGTGCAAGCCGGCACATCAGTTGGCGGAAGAACTGGATGTTGACCGCTTCGACGCCGTTATCGTGATGAGTCACCATCTGGCGACTGACCGCATTTACCTCGAACAATTGGCGCGAACGCGTGTCCCCTACGTCGGGCTGTTGGGCCCACCCGATCGCCGCCGACGCCTGCTGGCCGATCTGGGTGCGTCGGGAGAATCACTGGAAGGCCGGCTGCACGGTCCGGCCGGGCTGGATATCGGCGCCGATGGTCCCGCCTCGATCGCCTTGTCGATCGTTGCCGAGATTCACGATGAATTGATCGGATCATCGCGGTAGCCCGGATAGCTCAGGTCGGCGTGCCGGAATCCTTTTCCCTGGCGTCGCCCGGCAGGAAAATGTCGACGATGAGATCGACCAGCGCATTCATGTTCGCCGTTGCGTGCAGGTCGAAGTTGCTGCTGCGCTTGATTTCATGTTCGAGGGCGGGCAAGCCACCAGCAAGTATGCGCATCATGTTTACCAGGAGAGCCGGATTGCCGCGGGTTGCGACGCCGGATTTCTGCAACTCGCGTATATCCGCTACCGCGGTCGTAATAAAAGGCCGCAGGTACCGGTGTACCAGCCAGTCGAGCCGCGGGCTGGGCCGCGCCGATTCCACCACAAGAAAGCGGTGCAAAGCCGGCTGCTCCGCGGCATAGCGAACGTAGGCGCGGATCATCGCCGCCATGCGTGCCTTGCGCGTAACTTCAGCCGGGGCCGCTGCTGCATCGTCAAGAGCCTGCTTTAACCCGCCGAACACGCGATCGGCAGAAGCGCGCCACAGTTCTTCCTTGCTCTTGAAGTGATAGGCAATCAGCGGATGATGAACCGAGGCACGCTGGGCGATGTTGCGTGTCGACGTGGCTTTGAAGCCGTTCTCCGCAAAAGCTTCGATCGCAGCGTCAAGAAGTCGCTGTTGCGTGCGTACCGAACGCAACTGCTGCTTGCGGCACGTTTTGTCAGCGAGCTGCGCAGCCTCGGTGCTCAATCCCGATGTCCGAACGGCATCCACATGCGGGTAGCCTACCGGATAGCGGCATTGGCTCCAACAAAGAGTGTCGTAGCCCTGCCTGCGGGGTCAGTCGAGCCTGGTATTACTGCAGACTGAACATCATGCGCACGGCGACGCGCTGCGATACAGGCATACCGTCTCGCATTGGCGGCTCGAAGCGCCATTCGGCTACCGCGTCGCTGGCAGAATCGTTGAACAACTCGCCAGGTTCCGCATTCATTATTTCAATATCGGTCACACCGCCATCGCTCGTTACGGTAAAGCTTACGTCGACCCAACCGGTGATGCCCCGGCGCTGGGCAACCCGCGGATAACGAGGCGCCACGTAGTTGGTTCGCTGCAGCGCGCTGATCGCCACAAACCCGGTGGAGTCCGCCTCAGCAACCGCGCTGCCAGCTGGCGGCTCCGGGCTGCGGCGCATTGCCGTGGCCGGTTGCGCAAAGGACGGGTCACGCAACGTTGCGTCGCTGCCAGGATCCCCAGTTGTGTCGATATCCGCATTGGTAAGCGCGGCTGTGTCGAATGTCGCTTCGTCCAAAGCGCCGTCGTCAACCGCCGCCGCCTGTTCTGCCTGTTCTGCCGCCAGCGACTCACGTGCGGCCTGTTCCTGGGTGGCTCGTGCATTTGTCAACGCCAGGGTGGATGCCGCTAATTCGCTGCTGCCGGAATCGATTTTGCCGGCATCCTGCAACAGGCGTGCGGCTTCGTCGAGTCTGCCGCCGTCAATCGCTTCGCGCGCGCGCAATACAAGCTTGCTGGCGACTATGGCAAGTCCCTGTTGTGCGGCCGTATTGCCAGCATCATTGCTCAACGCCAGGTCGAAGTAGTAACGGGCATTGTCATTCGCCGGGCTGATCAGCGCATCTTCGGCAAGCCGTTGTCCGGCAAGCGAAAGCACATCCTCCACACGCTGCGCGCTACGCGCACGGGCCAGTTCTTCCGACAGCGCGTAGGCCTCGGCTGCATCGGCACCCGCCGAGCGGGCTCCGGCGATAGAGCGTGCGGCGTCCTCGAAACGGTTGTCGCGCATCGCGGTCCGCGCCTCGTCGAGGCGCGTCCGGACTTCGAGCTGTGTTG
>CAZSDL010000305.1:0-2655 GCA_964605635.1 uncultured Woeseiaceae bacterium | reverse complement strand
TCAGCGTCGCACTGAGCATCGGCATGACGGGCATGTTTCTCGTCGCCTGCCTGATTGCCGTATGGTGGATCTTCAAGACAGGCTATCGCCTGAAGTCCTGAAGGGCGGGTGGCTCGAATCGGTCTCGACCGCCGGGGAACCCTTTGACGCAATGGCTCCCTGCGGTCCGCTTTATTTGCGCCAAAGGGTTCCCCACCGGTCGAGACCTTGCGTCGTGGTTAGGCTGTGGCACGCAAACGCCAGCCATGATGGCACCTCGCCGTCAAAACGTGCCGGGTGCGGGGACGCTTCCGGGCCTGGGCTTCGGGAGGTTCTTTGGCGGAAATAAAGCGGACCGAAGGGAGCCATTCCGTCAAAGAACCTCCCGAAGCCCAGGCCCTCCGCGAACGAAAAATCAAAGTGCTTAAAGAAGCACCGTCGCCCTTAATCCTGGTCGACAAACTCCACGAAGCCATCAAGGAATCGGCGCAGCCGTTCGCGCATCGCTTCGTCGATGAGATTGCCCTCGCTGTCAAAGGCGTTGCCGGCCTTGGGCAGCATCAGCCGCCCGCCGCTCCAGAGCTCGGTGCCCAGGGTTCGCATTACCGGCAGCCACGCTGCCTGGGAGAGAGTCGTGCCGAAGGCGCCCGGCGTCGCGCCCATCAAGGCCACGGGCAGGCCGCCGAAAACCCGGTCGATGTCGTCCGCCGGACGGGACAGCCAGTCGATGGCATTTTTCAATACGCCCGGAATCGAATTGTTGTATTCGGGGGTGCTGATCAGCAGCCCGTCGCACTGTTCCAGACGGTCTTTAAGGGTTCGTACTGCGTCCGGGATGCCGTCGGCCGATTCGATGTCGAAATTATAGAGTGGGATGTCGGCTATCGACTCGATCTCCAGTTCGGCCTCGTCGGGCATCAAGGATCCGGCTGCACGCAACAGTGCCGTGTTGAATGACCCGGTTCGCAAGCTGCCGGAGATGCCGATGATCTGTGTCATGAGGGCCACCTGTTGAGGGCGCCATTGTGGCACTGCTGCTCGCTGGCGACAAATAAACTTGTGCGTGCGGCCGCAGATGAATGCAGGTACGCTCAGCCGCTATGCAAAAACGGGATATTCTCAAGTTCCGCCGGCTGGTCGTGAAGATCGGGTCATCCCTGCTGGCTGATGCGGGCGGGCAGGTCAATCGCGACTGGTTGGCAGGCATTGCGATGGACGTCGCGGCACTGCGCGCGGCCGGCACCGAAGTGCTCATCGTGTCGTCCGGAGCCATTGCCATCGGGTGTCGGTTGCTCGGCATAAACCGGCAGCGCGCCCGGCTTGAAATGCTGCAGGCGGCCGCAGCAGCCGGCCAGGTACAGCTGGTACGCGCTTATCTGGAAGCGCTGGGTGTGCACGGATTCGCGGTGGCGCAGGTGCTGCTTACGCTGGAAGATACGGAGAACCGAAGGCGATTTCTGAACGCGAAGGGTACGCTGGAAAAACTTCTCGAGCACGGCGTGGTACCGGTGATCAACGAAAACGACACCGTAGCAACTGACGAAATTCGTTACGGCGACAACGATCGTCTTGCGGCACGAGTAGCGCAGATGGTGATGGCTGATGGCTTGCTATTACTATCGGATATCGACGGTTTTTACACGAGCGATCCCCGGATCGATGCGGATGCGCGTCACGTAGAAGAGGTCAATCGCATATCGGACGATTTGTTGGCCATGGCCGGCGGTTCGCGTTCTGTTGATGGCAGCGGCGGCATGGCTACGAAACTGCTGGCCGCACGCATAGCGACGCTCGCCGGGTGCAGCACCCTCGTTGCAAGCGGTAAATGCATGCGGCCGATTGCCGCCCTCGCCGATGGTGCGCGCTGCACACTGTTTCGTGCACCGAGCACACCGGCCGCAGTGCGCCAGCAGTGGCTGGCAGGCGCGCTAAAGGTTCGCGGTGCATTGCATATCGATGCAGGTGCTGCGGCCGCACTGGTGTCCGGTAGCAGCCTGTTACCCGTGGGTGTAACAGATGTAAAAGGACCATTTTCGCGCGGTGACCCGGTGCTCTTGTTGAATGCGCATGGTAAAGAGATTGGTCGCGGGCTGGTCGCGTATGAAAGCGATGAGGCCGCTTTAATTGCCGGATGCCGGAGCGACGAGATCGAATCGCGACTGGGATACCGGGGTCGTTCGGTCATGATTCACCGCAACGATTTGATACTCATCGACAGGGACACTTGAATATGCAGGCAGGCCGCAACAGCGATGCTGTGGGCGACGAGTCGATCGCGTCCATGATGACGAATCTGGGACGGGCCGCGAAGGGCGCGTTGCCAGGTCTGGCGAGCGCCGGCGCTGCGCGGCGCGACGCGGCATTGCGCGCGTGCGCGGCGGCGATTCGCGACGCCGCCGACGCCATACTCGACGCGAATCGAACCGACCTGCAACGCGCACGCGACAAGAATCTCGGCTCTGCCATGCTTGACCGACTGGCGCTCGATCAATCGCGAATCGAGGGTATCGCGGCTGGCCTGGAAGCCATCGTTGAATTGCCGGACCCGCTTGGTCGGGTCCTGGCGGGCTGGCAGCGTCCCAACGGTCTGCGTATCGAACGCGTGTCGGTGCCACTGGGCGTCATCGGCATGATCTTCGAGAGCCGGCCGAATGTAACGGCCGACGCAGCCGGGCT
>CAZSDL010000304.1:0-2667 GCA_964605635.1 uncultured Woeseiaceae bacterium | reverse complement strand
TCAGTGCCGAAACCAGTGCCGTACACATGCCAACTCCCGCACTCGGGCCGTCCTTTGGCGTGGCGCCTTCGGGCACGTGCACATGGACATCGAACTTCTGGTGGAAGTCGTCCTCGATGCCGAGCACCTTCGAGCGGCTGCGTACTACTGTCATCGCCGCCTGGATCGATTCCGTCATCACCTCACCCAGTTGACCGGTATGGGTGAGTTTTCCCTTACCCGGCACAACAGCGGCTTCGATGGTGAGCAGTTCGCCGCCGACTTCCGTCCAGGCAAGCCCGGTGACCTGCCCGACCTGGTCGTTCTCCTCGGCTTTGCCGTAGCGGAAGCGCCGCACACCCAGGTACTTCTCCATGCTCTTCGGCGTAATGCGCACCGCCGATTTGCGCGGCTTCAACAGCAGCGACTTCACCACCTTGCGGCAAATCTTGGAGATTTCGCGTTCGAGGTTGCGCACGCCGGCTTCGCGTGTGTAGTGCTGAATGATATCGATGATCGCAGTCCGTGTAATCGTGAGATCCTTCTCTTCGAGACCATTCTCTTTAAGCTGCTTCGGAACCAGGTAACGCTCTGCGATATTGAGTTTTTCGTCTTCCGTGTAGCCAGGCAGGCGGATGACTTCCATCCGATCGAGCAACGGTGGCGGAATATTCAGGCTGTTCGCCGTGCACACGAACATGACGTCGGACAGGTCGAAGTCGACCTCGAGATAGTGATCGTTGAAGGTCGAGTTCTGTTCCGGGTCGAGCACCTCCAGCAACGCCGACGAAGGATCGCCGCGAAAATCCATGGCCATCTTGTCGACTTCGTCGAGCAGGTAAAGCGGATTGCGCACGCCGGTCTTCGCGAGGTTCTGGATGATCTTGCCCGGCATCGAGCCGATGTAGGTGCGGCGATGACCGCGAATTTCTGCCTCGTCACGCACGCCGCCTAAAGACATGCGCACGAACTTGCGATTGGTCGCGCGCGCGATGCTCTGTCCGAGCGAGGTCTTGCCCACGCCGGGCGGACCTACCAGGCAGAGTATCGGCCCCTTGAGACGCTTGACGCGCTGTTGCACGGCAAGATACTCAAGGATCCGTTCTTTCACTTTCTCAAGTCCGAAGTGATCTTCTTCGAGAACTTTTTCTGCGCGGTTGAGGTCGCGAATTACCTTGCTGCGTTTCTTCCAGGGCGCTTTCAGCAGCCAGTCGATGTAGTTGCGAACGACCGTCGCTTCGGCCGACATCGGTGACATCAGCTTCAGCTTGTTCAGTTCGGAATTCGCCTTTTCACGCGCTTCCTTCGGCATGCCCGCTTGTTCGATTTTCGCTTCCAGGTCGGCGAGTTCGTTGGGCGCGTCCTCCATCTCGCCGAGTTCTTTCTGAATCGCTTTCATCTGCTCATTCAGGTAGTACTCGCGCTGGCTTTTTTCCATCTGCTGCTTGACGCGTCCACGAATGCGTTTCTCGATTTGCAGCACGTCGATCTCGCCTTCGATGATGCCGAGAATCTGCTCGAGCCGCTCCTTGACGTCGCGAATCTCGAGGATGCGCTGCTTCTCCGACAACTTGAGCGCCATGTGCGCTGCAACCGTGTCAGCCAGGCGACCGGGCTGTTCGATGCCCGATAAGGAAGTCAGGATCTCCGGGGGCACTTTCTTGTTCAGCTTCACGTACTGCTCGAACTGGGCAATGATCGAGCGCGTCAGGACGTCGATCTCGCGCTCGTCGTGCTGGTCTTCTTCAGTCAGCAGGGTTATGTCCGCCGAGAAATGATCGCCGAGCACGAGCCGGTCGATCTGCGCGCGGTCGCCACCTTCGACCAGCACCTTGACGGTGCCGTCCGGCAGCTTCAGGAGCTGCAGGATGGTCGCCAGCGTACCGACGTCGTACAGGTCCCCGGCAGCGGGGTCGTCGAGGTCTGCCTTCTGCTGCGCGATCAGCAGGATTTTCTTGCCGACCGCCATGGCGCGATCGAGCGCCACGATTGATTTGTCACGGCCGACAAACAGCGGTATGACCATATGGGGATAGACGACCACATCACGCAAGGGAAGCACGGGCACGCCGATGTTCGGGGCGTCCTCGTCGGCGAGCCGCGGTTCAGTCGATTTCCGGGATTCTTGATCAGACACAGTTAGTTACCCTCATGCGTGTGAGTTTTTGCCCGGCCCGCGGCCAGAACGCAGGGTGGACAATAACAAATCAGAGGTCTTTAAAGTGCGCCCGATATCACCAAAATCAAGGTGGGAGTCAGAACCCCGTAGGAACCCGCCCCGCGGGCGAATGCGAAGTGATTGAGCTTTTCCCATTCGCGCGCAGGGCGCGCTCCCACACCGCCCTGTTTCGAACCCCGTAGGAGCCCGCCCTGCGGGCGAATGTAAAGTGTTTGAGCTTGTCCCGTTCGCGCGCGGGGCGCGCTCTACAGGCGCGAACTCAGCGATCAGAACCGGTCGGACGTCGCTGCTGCTCGACTTTGATGGGCGGCTCTTCGGACTCGTGAATCACGTACGGCTTGGTCTCGCCGATCACCACTGCCTCGTCGAGCACGACTTTCCTCGCCGTGGTGCTGGAAGGCAGGTCGTACATGGTATCCAGCAGCACATTCTCGAGAATGGTGCGCAGTCCCCGGGCGCCGGTCTTGCGTTTCATGGCGCGTTTGGCGACTGCACGCAGCGCGTCATCG
>CAZSDL010000303.1:0-2679 GCA_964605635.1 uncultured Woeseiaceae bacterium | reverse complement strand
GGCCGATGCGTGACCTCGGTAATTTCGCCTGGGACGTCTGGTCGCGGCGCTATGCACCGGGCATCGGCTGGGCGCCCTCCGACCTGGTATCGGTCAACAATACTTTCGAAGCAGTTCAACCGCGCCCTGTTCTCGACGAAGATGGCAACGCCCTCGTGGTGTGGGTGCAGGGACTGGGGTTGGAAGCGGCTTTGCACGCCAGCCGTCATACCGGCTCAGGCAGTTGGACCTCGGCGGAGGAACTGGACGTGGCCGGATCCGTCGACGATCCGCAGATCGCCATCGATCCGGCGGGCAACGCAATCGCCGTCTGGCGCCGCCAGCAGGACGTCAACGGAACGCCCGAGATGCTGCCTTATGCAGCGCGTCACACAGCGAGCGGCTGGAGCACCCCGCAGGCTATCGGCAACCGGACCGCGTTCGATCCAAAAATAGCGGTGGATCCAACCGGACACGCTGTCGCCGTATGGCAAGAGATCGATCCCGCGCTGCCGTTTGCAGACGCATCCGCCGTCTGGGGCAACCGCTACACGATCGATAACGGCTGGACATCCGCAGAACGGATCGGCAGTTATGGGCAACAGATCGGCATCGATACGCCCAATGTTGCAGTCGATCGGAGCGGTGATGCGTTCGCGATCTGGACCCGCTCAGGCGACGTCCACGTGAATCGCTTTGAGTAAATTTCGGTGGGGTCGAACCGAGTTTTAAGCGAGACAAATACTCAGTTCGACCCCATTAACTAAATTGAGAGCGAGTTCGGCGGGCAGATCTATGCCGGTGCCGGGAATCGCGCACCAGCAGTATGGTGTAGGTTTCAATCCCTCCGCGGAAACATTTCCTCGAAAATGCTTTAAGAACTGTTCATAAGTCACGCAGCGAAGCAGTCCAGTTGGAGCGCGCCTGCGCGCGAATTAGGCAACGACAAAACTGTTCCCATTTGCCCGCAGGGCGGGCTCCAACAGCGACTGCTAACCGCACGCCGTTTGGATTTATGTGAGATCGAAACGATCGGCGTTCATCACCTTGTTCCAGGCCGCCACGAAATCGCGCACGAACTTTTCCTGCGCGTCGCTTTGTGCATAGACTTCTGCCAGGGCGCGCAGCTGAGAGTTCGAGCCGAAGACGAGATCGACACGCGTGCCGGTCCATTTCAATGCGCCTGTTCTGCGATCACGTCCCTCGAAGACTCCAGCGTCTTCCCGAGCAGGCTTCCACGTCGTATTCATATCGAGGAGATTCACGAAGAAGTCATTGCTGAGCGTCTCCGGCCGATGCGTGAGTACTCCATGCTGAACCTGTCCGACGTTTGCATTCAACACGCGCATGCCACCGACGAGGACCGTCATCTGGGGCGCGGTGAGCGTCAGCAATTGCGCCCTGTCGATGAGCAGCTCTTCGGCAGAGACGTTGTAATCGGACTTGAGGAAGTTGCGGAACCCGTCTGCGATTAGCTCAAGTGGCTTGAAAGAATCCACGTCAGTCTGCTCTTGCGAGGCATCGGTGCGACCGGGTATGAACGGGACTTCAATATGTTGCCCGGCATCGTGTGCAGCCTTTTCAACGGCAGCAGAGCCGCCGAGCACAATCAGGTCCGCGAGCGACACCTTCTTGTTGCCAGTCGGGGCAGCGTTGAAGTCCGCCCGAATGCCCTCGAGTGTCCGGAGCACTTGCGCCAACTGCGCAGGCTGGTTGACTTCCCAGTCCTTCTGCGGTGCAAGGCGGATGCGTGCTCCGTTCGCGCCACCGCGCATGTCGGAACCGCGGAAGGTAGCCGCAGATGCCCAGGCGGTTGAGACAAGCTCTGAAACGGAAAGCCCGGATGCAAGAATCTTTGCCTTCAGGTCGGCAATGTCCTGCTTGCCGACCGACTCGTAATCGACCTCCGGTACGGGGTCCTGCCAGATGAGCTCTTCTGCCGGTACTTCCGGGCCCAGGTAGCGGGCACGAGGACCCATGTCGCGATGAGTGAGTTTGTACCACGCTCGCGCGAATGCATCGGCAAATTCTGCCGGGTTCTCATGGAAGTGTTTCGAGATCCTGCGGTATTCCGGATCTTCGCGCATGGCCATATCTGCAGTGGACATCATCGGTGCATGCCGTTTGCCCGGGTCGTGCGCATCGGGCACGGTGCCCTGCGCCGACGCGTCCTTCGGCTTCCACTGCTGCGCGCCGGCGGGACTCCTTGTTAATTCCCACTCATAGCCGAGCAGGGTGTCGAAATAGCTGTTGTCCCACTTCGTTGGCGTGGGCGTCCAGGCCCCTTCGAGGCCGCTGCTGATGGTGTCGACGCCTTTGCCGCTGCCAAAACTGTTTCTCCAGCCGAGGCCCTGCTCATCGATTGAAGCGGCCTCGGGATCAGGACCGACATGGGCCGCATCGCCTGCACCATGTGTTTTGCCGAAGGTGTGACCTCCGGCGGTCAGTGCGACAGTTTCGTAATCGTCCATCGCCATGCGCGCAAAGGTCTCGCGGATGTCGCGGGCCGAAGCCAAGGGGTCCGGATTGCCGTTCGGACCCTCTGGATTCACATAGATCAAACCCATCTGCACGGCGGCCAGCGGATTCGCGAGATCGCGCTCGCCAGTGTAACGCTCGTCGCCAAGCCACTCGCGTTCGGCGCCCCAGTTGATTTCCTCTTCGGGTTCCCAGATGTCCGCGCGTCCGCCACCAAAACCA
>CAZSDL010000302.1:0-2679 GCA_964605635.1 uncultured Woeseiaceae bacterium | reverse complement strand
TGCGCACGGTCGTACCGAATCCGGATCATCTCCTGATGCCCGGCATGTATGTGCGTGCCGTGATCAGCAACGCGGTCATCGACGACGGCTTGCTCGTGCCGCAACAGGGGATTGCGCGCGATCCGACCGGCAATACCACTGCAATGGTGCTGACGGACGACAATACTGTAGAACAGCGCGACGTTACTGTCGGCCGCACAGTCGGCAGTGACTGGCTGGTCAGCGACGGCCTCAGCGCCGGCGATCGCGTGATCATCGAGGGGCTGCAGAAGATCCAGCCCGGTATGCAGGTCAACGTCACCGAAAAGTCGGGAAGCGGCAGGTATTCGCAACAAGACGATAGCCACGCAAGCGACCGCAAGTTTCAGGCGGATTCTGGCGAGCGCGCCGGCGCCGATAGCCTGTAGCAGAGAATCGTCGTGGCCCAGTTCTTCATTGACCGTCCCATATTTGCGTGGGTAATTGCGATAGTGATCATGCTCGCGGGCGCATTGTCGATCACGCAACTGCCGGTGTCGATGTACCCGAGCATTGCGCCGCCGGCAGTGACCATCAACGCAAATTACCCCGGCGCATCGGCAAAGGTCGTCGAGGATTCGGTCACCCAGGTCATCGAACAGAACATGAAGGGCCTGGACGGCTTGTTGTATATGTCCGCGAACAGCTCGGCCAACGGCAGCGCGACGATCTCATTGACCTTCGACAACAATATCGATCCTGATATCGCACAGGTGCAGGTACAGAACAAGCTGCAGCTCGCGATGCCGTTGATGCCGCAGGAAGTTCAACGGCAGGGTATCAGCGTCGGCAAGGAACGCAGCGGCTTCCTCATGGTCGTCGGCTTCGTGTCCGGCGACGGCAGCATGTCGAGAAACGACATCGCCGACTACGTTTCTGCGAATATCGTCGACCCGCTGAGTCGTGTGCCGGGGGTTGGTAATCTGCAGGTGTTCGGCTCGCAGTATGCGATGCGCATCTGGCTGGATCCGAACAAGCTCGACACGTACCGGCTTGCCCCCGCCGACATCGTGAGTGCGGTCCAGGCACAAAACGCGCAGGTGGCGGTTGGGCAGCTCGGCGGCACACCGGCTGTCGAAGGTCAGCAGCTCAACGCGACCATCACCGCTCAGAGCCGCCTGCAAACGGCTGAAGAATTCCGCGATATCGTCGTGCGCAGCAATCCGGACGGTTCGGTGCTGAAGCTCGGCGACATCGCGCGGGTGGAACTCGGGGCTGAAAATTACGGTTTCATTTCCCGATACAATCGCCAGCCGGCCAGCGGAGTCGCCGTAATGCTGGCAACCGGCGCAAATGCGCTGGCCACGGCCGCGGCAGTCGAGGCAAGGCTCGAAGAACTTGAGGAGTTCTTTCCAGAAGGGCTGACCTCCGTGGTGGCTTTCGAGACGACGCCATTTGTCCGCGCCGCGATTGGTGAAGTCATCAAGATCCTGTTGGAGGCTATCTGCCTCGTCTTTCTCGTGATGTTCCTGTTCCTGCAGAACTTCCGCGCGACGCTCATTCCGACTATTGCAATCCCGGTCGTCCTACTCGGCACGTTCGCGCTGCTTGCGGCACTTGGCTTCTCCATCAACATGCTCACGATGTTTGCCATGGTGCTGGCAATCGGCCTGCTGGTTGACGATGCCATTGTTGTGGTCGAAAACGTGGAACGGGTAATGACCGAAGAGGGCTTGTCGCCGGTCGAAGCTACCCGGAAATCAATGCGCCAGATCAGTGGAGCTCTCGTGGCGATCGGCCTGGTCCTGTCAGCCGTATTCGTACCCATGGCGTTTCTGGGCGGCGCAACCGGAGTCATTTATCGCCAGTTCTCGGCAACCATTGTTTCGGCAATGGGGTTGTCGGTGCTGGTTGCCCTGGTACTGACGCCGGCCCTATGCGCCACGCTATTGAAGCCGCTGAAGAAGGGCGAACATTACGGGGACAAGGGCTTCTTCGGCTGGTTCAATCGTGGCTTCGACCGGACCGCGAAGAAGTACCGTCAGGGAGTTCGCGGCATGATCGCTCGCAGCCGTCGATCCATGGCCGTATTCGCTGTATTGCTCGGCCTTATGGCGATCCTGTTTTTCAATTTGCCGACATCGTTTTTGCCGGATGAGGATCAAGGAATTCTGTTCGCGCAGATCATCGCACCGGTCGGTGCGACCCAGGAACGAACCATGGAATCGGTACGCATGGTCGAGGATTATTTCCTCGATGAAGAGTCCGAGACCATTGAATCTGTATTCGGTGTGCAGGGATTCAGTTTTGCCGGCACCGGACAGAACAATGCGATGGCGTTCGTCAAGTTGCGTAACTGGGACGAACGCGACACCGAAGCGATGAGTGTGAATGCGGTGGCTGAACGCGCCTCGGCGGCATTCAGCAAGATCAAGGACGCCATGGTGTTCGCGTTTGCGCCGCCGGCAGTCCAGGAACTCGGTCGATCGGCCGGCTTTGCATTCTTTCTCAAAGACAACGCCAATCAGGGTCATGCCGCACTGGTCGAGGCAAGAAACGACCTGATGCAGGCCGCGGCAGAAAGCACGTTGCTGATGAATGTTCGCCACAACGGACAGGATGATGCGCCGCAGTTCCAGCTCGACCTCGATGTAAACAAGGCACGGGCTCTGGGCCTGTCGATCGCGGATATCAACGCGACTTTGCAGACCGCCTGGGGCG
>CAZSDL010000301.1:0-2690 GCA_964605635.1 uncultured Woeseiaceae bacterium | reverse complement strand
ATGGCACCTCGCCTTGGGGGCGTGCCAGGTGCGAGAACGCTTCCGGGCCTGGGCTTTGGGAGGTTCTTTGGCGGAAATAAAGCGGACCGAAGGGAGCCATTCCGCCAAAGAACCTGCCGAAGACCAGGCCCTCACTCAAACGACGAATCAAGGCCCCGAACGAGTGCTACCGAATTAGCCGAAGCGCCCCGTAATGTAGGCTTCCGTCAGTTTGTGTTGCGGGTTGGTGAAGATGCGGTCGGTCTCGTCGACCTCGATCAATGAACCCAGGTGAAAATAGGCGACGCGCCGGGAGACGCGCGCGGCCTGCTGCATCGAGTGGGTCACGATGACGATCGCGTAGTTCTCTGACAGTTCGTCGATGAGGTCCTCGATGCGTGCGGTGGCTATGGGATCGAGTGCCGAGCACGGTTCGTCCATGAGAATGACTTCGGGGTTGACGGCGATCGTGCGGGCGATGCAGAGGCGCTGTTGCTGGCCGCCGGACAGGCCGGTGCCGGGCTCTTCCAGGCGATCGCGCACCTCTTTCAGCAGACCGGCGCGTTCGAGGCTGGTATGCACGATTTCGTCGAGTTCCGCGCGGTCGGCTGCCAGGCCGTGAATTCGCGGGCCGTAGGCAACGTTGTCGTAGATGCTTTTCGGAAACGGATTCGGTTTCTGGAATACCATGCCGACGCGTGCACGCAAAGCTACCGGATCGAGGTCTTTGCCGTAGATGTCCTGGCCGTCGAGTGATATGTGCCCGGTGACCCGCGCGGATTCGATCGAATCGTTCATGCGATTCAGGCAACGCAGGAAAGTCGACTTGCCGCAACCGGATGGGCCGATCAGGGCGACGACCTGCTGCTTGCCGATTTCGAGTGTGACATCGCGGATTGCATGAATGTCGCCGTAGTAGACGTCGATATTTTCGGCGACGATGAACGGCTCGGCGCAACGCACTTCGCCGACGGTCGCACCCGGCCGGCCGGCCATGTCCTCAATCCGTTGGCTCGCGCTGTCGCCATTGCCGGCCGCGCCGCCGCCGACCCCGGCTTTGGGTGGATCCGCCTGGGCAGGGTTCGTGGTATTCGCCACCGGAATCTCGCCGTCGTCAGCTGAGCGTAATTCAGTCATTGGTCTCATTCTCGTACACCTTGTCGCGACCCGCAATCGGCAGCATTACCATTGTTTTTCGAGGCGTTTGCGCAAAATTATTGCCGTGAGATTCATTAACAGCAGAAAGGCAAGCAGGACAATAATGGCGGCCGAGGTTCGTTCCGCGAACGCCCGCTCGGGACTGTCTGCCCACAAGAAAATTTGCACCGGCAACGCAGTAGCCGGATCGGTAAAGCCGGCAGGCACGTCTACGATAAACGCCACCATGCCTATCATCAGTAGCGGTGCTGTCTCGCCCAGCGCGCGACTCATGCCGATAATCGCGCCGGTGAGCATACCCGGCAACGCCAGCGGCATCACGTGATGAAAAACCACTTGCATGCGTGATGCGCCCAACGCAATGGCTCCTTCACGAATGGAGGGAGGCACCGCTTTAATGGATGCGCGCGAGGCAATGATGATGACCGGCAAGGTCAGAAGCGATAACACCAGACCGCCGACGAGCGGTGCGGAACGCGGAATTCCAACCCAGTTTATAAATACAGCCAGACCGAGCAAGCCGAACACAATGGACGGCACCGCCGCGAGATTGTTGATATTTACCTCGATCAGGTCGGCCCATCTGTTCTTGGTCGCGAATTCTTCAAGGTAAATTGCAGCTGCCACGCCGAGAGGAAACGACAAGGCGATCGTTACTACCAGCATATAAATGGAGCCCATCAGTGCACCCTTGATACCGGCCATTTCCGGGTCGCGCGAATCACCGTTGGTAAATAGCGCCGCATTGAATTTCCGTTCCACCAGGCCCTCTGCTTGCAACGTATCAAGCCACTCTATTTCAAGATCGGACAACGGACGCAGCGCGGCATCGGCATCGCGGTCGATCTTTCCTTTGACAAACATGTCGACGTTCGCCGAGACCGGCAGGCTAACCTGCCGCGACGTGCCTATTAACTGCGGGTTCTCAAGGACCGCATCGCGCAACTGGTAGCCGGCACCGATGCTAACCAGTCGTCCGAGCTTGCGTCGCTCGCTGCGTTCGGTCACTTCGGGAAACTTCTGCCACATGGCATTGCGCACCAGCGCATCGTAGTCGGCGAACAGCAGGTCTTCCTCGCCTCCCGGCGCGAGAACTTCTTCGCTGAACTCGATGTCGAGTTCGATATGGGTTTGCAGAAACGCGGACGCACCATTGCCGACAAGCGTTGCGAAGAACACGCCGAGAAAAATCACGCCGACGGCGGTGGCCAGGACGCCAAAGAGTCTGAATAGGTTTTCGCGACGATGCCGACGGCGAAGGCCTGCTTCAACGATTCTGCGGGTATGTTCGCTGTTCATGTGGCTGTCCGGGGGCTATTCATACTGTTCGCGATACTTGCGGACGACTTGCAAGCCGATAATATTCAGGCACAAGGTCACGATGAAAAGCACAAGTCCCAACGCAAACGCGGCCAGCGTCTTGGCGCTGTCGAATTCCTGATCGCCGACCAGCAGTGTCACGATCTGCACGGTCACGGTCGTCACCGCTTCGAGAGGGTTGGCCGTGAGGTTTGCGGCCAGTCCTGCTGCCATGACCACGATCATGGTTTCGC
>CAZSDL010000300.1:0-2698 GCA_964605635.1 uncultured Woeseiaceae bacterium | reverse complement strand
GTTACAGCCGGTTTCAAGGACAGTGCCGCGCCTGACCTGACGCTGGCATTCAGCGCCGACCCTGCAGACGTCGCGCACCAGGGACAGTCAACACTTATCTGGACCGCGAGTAATGCCGACACCTGCACGGCCGGCGGTGCCTGGAGCGGCAGCAAACCGCTGTCCGGCAGTGAATCAACCGGCCCTTTGATGGAGGATGCAAGCTATTCTCTGGAATGCATCGGCAGCGACGGCAGTATCAGCCGCACGGTCACCGTGACGGTAGCAAAAGCTGATGAGCCGCCAGCCCCGCCGGACACGGAAACCCCTGAGGGAGCGTCAGGCTCGGGCACCATGAACTGGTACATTCTCCTGCTGCTGGCCTGCGCCGTCATCGCCCGCTGCACGTCCACGTCATTGCGAGCCCGTAAGGCGCGGTAATCTCCAGCAACCCCGCGCGTCATTGCGAGCCCGTAAGGGCGCGGCAATCTCCGGATGCTGGCAGACCGGCCGATAAACGTTACAAGATCGCCACGTCGCTACGCTCCTCGCGATGACGATGACGATGACGCCGTCGACCTTCGACCCGTGTCCGGCGCGTTCAACGGTCACTATCGAACAGTTAAATGCCGCAGCGCTCGTGGGCCCCCACGTCAACTCGCCACACGGTACTGCGCCTGCGCCACTCGGCGGGATGCACGTACTCTTTTACCGGGACAGTATCGAACTCAACGCCCGAATCGATCCCGTGCGCACCGGGGGTCAGGCGGAAATCATAGTTACGCGGATCAGCCATACCGTGATCCGGTCGAGTGAGGTTATTGACTGCATCGAGACTCCCGCGTGCCATGGCAACCGGGGCTCCACCCAGCAGGTTATTGCGCATGACGACATCCAGATTATGATGGTTCCGCACGACAATACCCTGAAAATCCCGGTTGTAAATTGAATTGTTAACAACCAGCAATTGATTCTCGACGTGCGCAATCGATTCGCCGGCAAAGCTAAACATACCGTGATTAAGTGTTGCCGGTCCCTGTTCGATAACGTTTCCAAGGATAGACGCCCGGCCACCCTCCGGTAGGTCAATGATATAGCTCGATGTCCCATCGACTCCATCGGTCAACCTGTTATAGGCAATAACATTCTCCGCGGCTCGCGATTTGACCAGGTGCCCGCCTTTAACCCCGTGCGAGAAACTGTAGCGCAGTTCAAACTTGCTGGATCGGCCAATATAAATATTGTGTGCCAGACCTTTGCCGTCTCCATTGTTGCCAAACTCGGAATGTTCGATAAGCGTTGCGCCAGAATCCGCGTATCGATTACCGGTAAGCAGGCCGTTTTCGTTGTTGTGCAGGAATACATGACGTAGGACAAGCCCGGAGCCGATGTGCCGGATAGCCGCACCGTTTTCGTACGGCGAACGCGCACCGGAAATCTCGACATTTTCGACAACGATATTGTTTCCGGTATACAACCAGACGTCCCGCTGCTCGATTGATTTTCCGTCCGCCGTAATGTGCGGCCGCTCGCTGGCACCACGCACGATCAGGTCGTCCTGCGGCCAAAGCGCCACGCCGCCCCTATAGACACCGGGGTCGATTTCGACGATGTCCCCGTCCCGTGCCGCCGCCGCGGCTGCCGCAATTGTTCTGATCTTGCGGTCCGGGCCAACATTCAGCACTCGCTGATTGTCTCGGTCTGTCGGTCCCCAGGCTTCAGTCTCCGGAGTATGAAACCGGCAATCGTAATGTTGCCAGGCCCGGTCTATATTGCTCTGGACAGATCGGGCAGCCGCCAGGTTTGCCCGAACATCGGCGACCTCGGCGTCGCTCCGATGCGCATCCACGAACTCAAAAAGTTCGATGTACGCGCCAACTATTTCGTTTTCGTCAACGCCGGACGATCCTGAGGACTCGGCCCGCGCGTCAGCCTGTAAGCGCATCAACTGCGCGCGGACACCAACATCCGGCACCGACGAAGCGTCAAAGCCGAGTACTTCGTGCCATCGTTGCTGCATGAACAGCGCCCGCGCGGATGGCAAGACAACTCGAGTGGGCTCGACGCCACGCTCCAGGGCCTGCTCCACTGCTGTTCCAGCCAATGCACCCTGCCCGAGATCAAGGTATATCTCGGCAAGCAGCAAGCGAATTTCCGGATCGTCGGGCTTGGATCGCATCACCTCACGCAAGGCGGTCAATGCAAGTTCAGGCTGCCCGTTCGATCTGTAATCCTGGGCTCGCGTGAAAGGATCCTGTCGGGAGGTTGGATCGCCACAGGAAACGACGGACACCAACAGCAATATGTGAAACTTTCGGGCCATCTCAACGATGGACAATAGCACTGCAAAATGTAAACGCCCACACTGAATCCAGTCGATAAGCTTTTGGTGGCTAGCGCTGCCCACCTTCCGAGCATCGCAAGGTCGCCGGAGGCGGCCGTGGCAATCCTGTAAACCTGGCAAAGAGGTCAGCTGAACGAGATCGCTTCGTCGCTACGCTCCTCGCGATGACGGAGGGGTCGCTACTTTCCTGACGATAACGGAGGGGTCGCTGCGCTTCTCGCGTTGACGGAGCCTGCCCGTCATTGCGAGCCCGCAGGGCGCGGCAATCTCCCAGTAAAATCCGACAATCCGCTTATTCGACCGGTAAACTATCCGCACCGCAATCACCATCCTGCCTAACGGAGCAAGTCTGTGCGACTACTCAATTTCATCCTC
>CAZSDL010000299.1:0-2728 GCA_964605635.1 uncultured Woeseiaceae bacterium | reverse complement strand
CCGATTTCACGCCGGGCTGTACGCGTGAAGCCTGCGATATTCGTGACATGCACGCGGATATAGTTGCGGCGGGTTTGCGCGTCGTAGGTATCAGCCCACAGGATATAGTCAGCCACGAGCGCTTTCGCGACGAGCATCAATTGCCTTTCCAGCTGCTGGCCGACCCGGACAAATCAGTGATTCGCCAATACGATGTCGATGGCCCCTTCGGCGTTGGGGTACGGCGCGCGACATATTTGATCAGTTCGGAGCGACGCGTACAGGCAGCGGTGCAAGCGGATTTCATGATCCGGCGGCATAAGGAATTTATTCGAAAAGCCATTGCCCTGCACGGTTAAAGCCTCACAGGTGTCCGGCGAATCAGTCTGATTCACCGGTGATCGTCAGGATGATTGTCCTGTCATGCGCTGCGGTCCGATGCTCCCATAGATACACGCCCTGCCAGGTGCCGAGCGCGCAGCGGCCACCGACAATCGGCAAGTTGAGGTGCGATTGGGTAAGGATGCTGCGCACATGCGATGGCATGTCATCGGGCCCTTCAGCGGTGTGCGTAAAGAGCGGGTCACCGTCCGGAACCAGGCGCGCCATAAAGGCCTCGAGGTCCGTGCGCACAGCCGGATCCGCGTTCTCGCAAAGCATCAGCGACGCGCTCGTGTGCTGGATGAACACGTGGCATAGCCCTGTCCGGATTCCGGAGGCACGAACGGCAGCCGCAACGCGGGCACTGATCTCGTAACTGCCGCGCCCCGTGGTGGCAATCGACAGTGTCTGCTGGGAGATCATTGAATTAACTAAAACAAGTATTTATAGACTTTTATTCTAGCGAACTATCACTTGTAGCTGTGGGCGCCATCGGTGACGTGTTGTCCTCGTTCGCAGGCTCGCCAGTATACGCTTCGCCAAAGCGCAGCCGGATCGTCTTGGTCTTGCCAAACCATGGAATGGAGACGATGTAGATATTGTCGTATTCCGTATCGGCAATGGCCGGGACATTCTTGCTGGCACCAAGATCCGCTATCAGCCCGGGAACGGTGTCACTGTGGCCAACGACGAGGATGATCCTGCCCTTGTGAGTGGCGAGAATTGTCTCCAGGACGGCTTCGTTATCGTCGGGATCGTAGCGCTGCACGGGCAGGTCCAGCGCGTCCGCCAGCGGCTGTGCCGTTTGCAGCGTCCGCTTGTAAGGCGTCGAATAAATGGCATCAACACCGGCAACCACGTCCGCATCCACAAGTTGCCGTGTCAGCTCTGCAACGCGCCGCCTCCCGGCCTCGGAGAGGTCCGGATCATCCGGCGGTTCCAGCTCTTTTTCGGCGTGTCGAACAAAAATAACCGTCGTGGTTGCCTGGGACTCGAAAAACCAGGCGAGACCAATTGCGATCGCGACGTACAACAGGATGATCTGGATTTGCCGGCGGCGCCGCTTCTTTTTGCGATCTGCTTCTGTGTTCCCGTTTCGCATGAAGCGCGAGCTTACGATTTTTTCGGCGTCTTGACTATGGCGGGACGACGGCGGGCTGCTGCCGCGGTCGATTCTGCGTCAAGTGAAGCGATTGCCGACGGCTTGGTCAATCGTCTGATTCACGCTCCTTCCCCGTCGACACAACGCGATACTCGCCTTCAATGACCTTGGTCGAATGTCCAGCGCTCTGCTTATCGTCAGCATTCTGCGTCGTGTAATTCTTACGCAGTTTGCGATTGAACCACCACAGGCGAATGCCCACGATGCCGGCGAGGACCACAACAATACCGGCCAGGACAATGAAAGCAAGAAAGCCAAGCACAATGGCGGCCCCTACGGCCAGGGCGCCGACCACCAGCATCAGCGCATTGGCCAGCGGATTACCGGCCCGTATGCCGCGGAATTCGGATTTTCGATTCAAAACGTCCCTGCCCTCACTCAATCAGCGTTCGACGCGGCTGTAGAAGCCTTCAAACCACGTTTGCCAGGTTTCCCCATTGTCATCGGACTGCTGGAAAAACTGCCGTACCCGCCCATCAGATAACGGGGTCCACAATCCGCGGAATGGCAGAGTGGTGCCGTTGGCGGTGTAGTGTATCTGGCCTGTAAGAAGCATGCCTTCCCCGGTAAGACCGCCACGAATGTCGATCTGGCCGCCGCCACTGTCGATCCACACCTGCACCCAGTCGCCACTCGCCTGATCGAGATAATTCATACTCATGCCCGTACCACCAGTGGCACTTTGCCATTTTTCAACCAGCACGCAGCCCTTGTGCGCCGCCTCAATCACGTTCTTACCTGCCAGTTGCCCATCCGCATCGTGCACTTCCCATTCCCCGACCCAGAAGTCGAACTCGCGAAACCGGTCTTGATGCTGGCACGGATCCGTCGTCCGCGACGCGGCATTGCCCGCCGCTGCGTCAAACCCGTTACCGCTGCTGGCCGCAGGCGTGTTTGGCTGGGCGCTCAGATCGCAACCGCCAAGCACAACAATTGCTGCAAAAATAACGGCTTTGCTATGAATGTTCATCACGATCTCCCCGCCAGGTACGGCCGCCTGCATATCGTTGAGACACAGCTTGCTTTGCAAGGTTCGTCCTTGCTGCCCGTTTGTCGCGTCACTACGATGTACCGCAATGGTCCCGATAACGCCGTCAGGCATTGAATCCGCGTCATCGCGCAAGCACAATGCCGTGCGCATCACATGCCGTTACCGGAGAGGTGGCAGAGCGGTCGAATGCACCGGTCTTGAAAACCGGCAAGGGT
>CAZSDL010000298.1:0-2745 GCA_964605635.1 uncultured Woeseiaceae bacterium | reverse complement strand
TCATGACACCACCGAGCTGCGGCACCTTGATCCAGCCGTTGTCATCGCGGGCATTACCGAAGCCGTCCGCACCGATCACCGCACCGGGATGGACGATACAGCGCTCGCCCAAACGTACATCTTCGACCAGCGTCACGTTGGCATGTAAGCGACTGCCGCGGCCGATGCGACAGCGCGGCCCGACGACGCAGCCGGGGCCGATCGTCACCGCCTCACCGATTTGCGTGTCATCCCCGATCACGGCGTTGGCGGCGACATGCGCAGTCGGGGCAACCGATGCCGAATCTGCCACCACGGCACGCGCATGGATGCCCGGCGCAAAAGACTCGGGCGGATGCAATAAAGCGGCGATCCTCGCATACACAGTATAGGGATCGCGCGTAATCAAGGCGGCCACCGGGCAGCGATCCGCATCTTCCTTGCGCAGGATCACCGCTCCCGCGCGAGTGGTTTGCAGGCTGGCACGAAACGCGGGATTGGCGAGAAAGCTAAGCGCGTCCGGTCCGGCATTGGCCAGCGTCGCGACGCGCTCTACCGACGATGCAGGGTCTCCGACAAGTTCACAGCCGAAGCGTACAGCCAGTTCTCCGAGGCGTGCCTGCATGATTCTTGGTGCAGCGCCTCCCTGGAGTGCTGTCAGTTATTGCCAGCGTTGCTTACTAACGATTGCCGGCAGCCTGGAAGTTCTCTTCCATCGCTCGCAACACAACCTCGGTAATATTGACGGAATTACTGGCGTAGAGCACGCCATCGCCGACGACCAGATCGAAGCCCGCGGTTTCAGCATAATCCTGCACTTCTTTCAGCAATGAGCGCTGCAAATTTCCCAGCTCCTCATTGCGACGCAAGTTGAGATCTTCACGGAATTCCGTCTGCATACGATTTACATCACGCTGCAGATCGCGCAGTTCAGTTTCCGCATTGCGGCGTTCCGTCTCACCCATTACGGCGAGATCGCGTTGCACTTTCGCAGACAGGTCTTCAAATTCCTTTTGCTTTGCGACAATCGTCCTCTGCCGTGGCGCAAATTCCTCTTGCAGAGCGTCCAATGCGACCTTCGCCTGTGGCGCCTGCTCCATCAGCAGCGGCACGTTGACAACGCCGATCTTGATGTCCTGTGCTGCGACTGGCAGCGCGAGAATCGTGGCGCACCCGAGACCAACCATGGTCGTCGTGAAAGTCGTAACTAAACTTCGTTTAACATAGTTCATAAATGTGTCCATACCTAAAATGCCTGCCCAATCGAGAATTGAAAACGTTCGACCTCGTCTCCGTAGAATCGATCGTTGCCCTTGAATTCGTTGAGTGGATAGGCATAGCTAAAACGAAAGAAACCAAGTGGTGCAAGCCATTGAACCGAGACACCAACAGAGGTTTTCAATTCGTCGAATTCCGGCTCGTAACTTACCGGGCTACCCAGTTTGTCTGTAAATTGGACCTCGCCGGTATTAAAAACGTTGCCAATGTCGTAAAAAATACTCGCGCGCGCCTGGCTTCTCCATTTATCCGGAATCGGGATTATAAGCTCTAGCTGACTTGCTACCAATACGTTACCGCCGTAGGGATTGCCAAAGCTGTCGCGCGGCCCGAGCCATGATTCCTTGTAACCACGTACTGAATCCGGTCCGCCGCCGTAAAACTGCTTGTACGGGGGCAGTGCAGTCGTCGCGTTGAGAGCCTCCCCGTACGCGAGTTCCGTGTTCAGCATGACGGTCCACTGACCGAAAATGGGCTGGTATTTCGTAAAATTGTAGCGCGCCGTAACGTACTCGACTTCACTGCCCGGCCCCGTAAAGCCGACATAGAGTTGCTGGCGGGTTCCGCGATCAGCAAAAATAGCGCGATTGCGGCTGTCGAAAGTCCAGCCGGCGATCAGCTCGTAGGTATCGAATTCGGTGCCGAAAAACGTCAGGCCACCGCCGACATCTTCCGTAAACGGATTACCGTTGTTGAGCACCCAGTCCTGGGCCTGCCGGGTGCTGGAAGTAGACGACAGCAATTCCGCGTGCTGGTAGGCCAGGCCGACACTCAAGGTCTGCAGTTCGGAAATCGGAAAGCCGTACTCGAGCGACGCACCGGAGCTGGTAGTCGAAAAATCGGACGAAGCAGAAGTGAACTGCGTGATGTCGCGATGATTGATACTGACTGTACGACGCACACCGTTCATTGTTACGTACGGATCCGTGTGCGACAGGCTGTAGAACTTCGAAAACCGCCCAGAATTCAGATTCAGCGCGACCCGGTTGCCGGAACCGAGAAAATTCGTGTGCACGATGCTGCCGTTCAAAATCAGTTTCTGGGATTCGGAATAGCCAACGCCGCCGCTGAACTGCCCCGGCATGCGGTACTCGATGGCGAAATTGACATCGACCATATCAGGGGTACCGGGTACCGCAGAATTTTCGACATCCACGCTTTCGACAAAGGGCAGACGCTGCAGGCGAATCTTCGAGCGATCGACCAGCCGATTCGACAGGTACGCTCCTTCGGCCTGGCGCAGTTCGCGACGCAAGACTTCGTCATCGACCTGATCGACGCCGGTAAAATTGATGCGGCGGACGTACACGCGACTCCTGGCGTCGACAAAAAACGAGACAGACACTTCCTTGGTTTCGTAGTCCAGTTCCGGTACCGGCTCGATCTCGGCATTCGCGTAACCTTCTTCACCGAGCCGGAATGACATCAGTTCGCTGGATTGCGTCAACTGGCGCAGGCTGAATGTTGCACCGGGCTGGGTCAGAACCA
>CAZSDL010000297.1:0-2756 GCA_964605635.1 uncultured Woeseiaceae bacterium | reverse complement strand
GTCGTGGCGGCTAAGTTTCCACAGCAGGGTCGATTAACGTGCCAGTGGCGAGTGCTCGGACCGTCTCGGCAGGCAATTTGCCTTCCGGCTGGTGGTAAGCGGCGTCGTTTGAGCAGTCGAGGGATTGGTTAAGGGCTTCGCGTTCGTTGAACAACTTATCCCCGGGGCGGGAACGTACGCTATGCGCTCAAGACGCCGTATCGCGACGGCACCACGCACGTGATCTTCGAGCCCGAGGACTTTGTTGCGCGACTCGTCGCGCTGGTGCCGAAACCCCGCGCGCACCTGACCCGTTACCACGGCGTGTTCGCGCCGGCGAGCCCGGACCGGGCGCGGATCGTGCCGAAAACGCGCGCGGCTGCTGCCGGCAAGACCATGGAGTCCAATGAGCCATCGGCCGTCGATCGGCAACGGGCGATGAGCTGGGCGCAACGCCTCAAGCGTGTGTTCGCGATTGATATTGAGACCTGTCGGCAGTGCGGTGGGCACTTGCGTGTCATCGCCAGCATCGAGCAACCCGCCGTCATCGAGCAGATTCTCGAGCACCTCGGCCGAAATGCCGAGACCGTCGATCCGGCACATTCGAGCCGAGCACCGCCGCGGGGCGATCGCTTGGTCTGACCGCTTCGTCCTGTTCGACACCGCCAACGCGCAGGGACGGGCAAGTGTTGGCTTGCGCCTTGATGTGCCGGCCTTTCCGGGTGCAAGGGGAAGGTTCACGCGCCTGAACGACGAGAGGGTCGGGCCGGCTCCGCCCGATGGCGGCCCCGATCTGCCGTCGTCGGCCCGGTTTCAGCTCGCTGCAACGGCTTCGCTCCTGACATAATGGCCACTTGTACGAACTATTCGTACAGTCGACAACTACTTCCTCCGACTCCCGCCAAGCCTGGACTCAACTCGTTCAAACGCTTTTGTAATTCGGCGAATGTCGTCTTCCTTCTGGAAGGCGTAGACGGAAAAGAACTCATTGAGACTGTAGTCGGGCTTAACCCTTCTGACTGTCTCGAGGACGTTTCGAGCCATATCCAGATCACCTGCGAGAGAAAAAAGCGCAACGCCCATCGCGTGCGCCTGGTAATGAAGGTCCGGGTGCACCATCGCTTCTTTTGCTCGTCGTATCGCCTCTTCAGAACGGCCCATCAGCGCAAGATTCATCGCGGATACGCCAAGCATGCCGTAGATGAGCGGATCATACGGGCTCAAGAGTCGCGCCAGGTCAATTCGCTCGAGGCACGTCTCATGCTCTCCGATTTGCATTGCAATCCAGCCGAGAAAGTATTGAGCCGTTGCGTAGCTCGGGTTCAACATGGTTGCCGTTTCTATCGACGCCCTGGCCGCCAGCAGATTGCCGTCGAGAAATTGTGCGCGACTGAGCGCCCAGTGACCCATCGGGTCCCTCGGGTCGATGGACACGGCTTGCGCCGCATAATCGAACGCCCGGCGAAGTGCGCTCTTGCGCTCTTTCTGGATGTTCAGGTAGGCGCGCTCGAAGTTGACAAAGGACAATCCCGCATATGGCCGTGGAACATCCGGCTCCAGGTCGATGGCGCGACGAAAGAACCTCTCGGCCTCGTCGCACTCCTTCGTCCTGAACCGGTACATATGATTGAGGCCACGATGATAGGCGCTCCACGCGTCCAGCCGCGACGACGGCCTGAGCACGGAACGTTGCATCTCGGCGCGCTGAACCTCGGTTTCGAGCGCCGCTACGATCATCTTTGCGATATCGTCCTGCAACACGAGGACGTCGTCGATGTTCCGGTCGTATTGCCCCGACCAGAATTCCGCGCGAGTTTCTGCATCCGCGATCCCGACGTGGACACTCAGCTGGCCTCCGGAGATCTGCACGGCCCCCTGCACGACATAGCGAACACCGAGCTTGGCGCCCACTGTGCGCACGTCATTCTCGCCGCTGGGGAACTGGAA
Organism: uncultured Woeseiaceae bacterium; assembly: GCA_964605635.1. GTDB lineage: Bacteria > Pseudomonadota > Gammaproteobacteria > Steroidobacterales > Woeseiaceae > IDS-8. The sequence continues at coordinate 830 of CAZSDL010000297.1, read as the reverse complement.
TGCGGTGCCACGGGCGATGACCAACATCGCCCGAGTGCGCCCGACTCTCGTGATGATGTCGTGCACGAGACCCCTCGCGATCGTGTTTTCGGCGCTGCCATCGCCTAAAAACTCGAACGGCAGAACGGCGACCGACGGCTTTGAGTCACGAATGATGTCCGTCGCTGGCGGCTGGTCTGCTCCGTCACATTCTGGAATTGATTCGAGCTCCTTCTCCTTTCCGAGGGAGACATGCGACGAGGTGTCGACGTGTGCGACGAACCGATAGCCGACACCCGGTATGGTTTCGATGACCTGCGGCGACCGTGCCGTATCGCCAACGGCACGGCGGACGTCGCGGATTCGAACGGTCAATGCATTGTCGGTGACGATGCGACGACCGAACAGCTTGTCGAACAGTTCGCCGCGCGTAACGACACGGTCGCGATTCTCGATGAGGTAGACAAGCAGCTTGAGGACTTGAGGCTGGGTATCGGTCTTTTCGCCGCCGCGCAGCAACGCGAATTTCGCAGTATCAAGAACGTAGCCTGTGAATTGATATTGCATGGCCTTGCGCCGATGTCGTGGCCCGGGTCTTTGCTGAAATGGTAGCAAATTGCCGGGGCACCAAGCGCTCAGGCACGAGCCGCGACGAACCCGGTGCCGTAACACGGTCCTCATAAGATCAGGCGAATTCGCGGAACGTGCGTGACTGAAGGATAACCCGCGCCGGTCCTGGCATCGGCTCGCCCGCGGGCGATGCACCGGTAAACCGGCTCGCTTCTTAACACTCGGTATCGAGGGTCCCGATTGTGCTGTCTCTCGCTCCTGAAGCCCCGAACTGCCGAGTG
>CAZSDL010000296.1:0-2786 GCA_964605635.1 uncultured Woeseiaceae bacterium | reverse complement strand
CCCCCTCCGGTCTCACCTATGCGCCTTTCATTCCTCCTCCCCGCCATCACCGCGATTCTCCTGGTCGCCTGCGCCTCGTACGACGGCGTCTACTCACCCGACTGCATCGCTTTCGCCGGCGATCGCATCGAACTCGATAACGGCAAATTCGTCTGGGACAAGTTCACGGACCAGGTACGGGTAAACGAGGCGGGCGAGGTGATCGACCGCTACCCGGACTACCCGGTCATCGGCCGCTACCAGCTGGACGGCACGCGAATCACCTTTTACGCCTCGACGGCCATGGAATTACCGGATCGCTACCTGGTCGAACGCAACAAGCAGATTTACCTGTTGACTGCGGAGCAGCACGAAACCTGGACGGCCACGGGACAAATGGCGAGTTGCGCGTTGATGCTGGGAGCTAATCCCTAACAGCCGGCAATCGCCAGGGCGTCTGCGCCAGGCCAAATTGCCACGTGAACAAGCAGTTACGACGTCGCGAACTGGGAGTCCGTACCTTGCCTTGTCCCCGACTGTCTGCTTAGCTCCTTATTTTTGATTGAGACCCCAAGCCTGCCAAATGAACAGGATGATCCTTCCCGTCATCGCGTGTGGCCTGTTGGGCTTGGCAGCGCCATCCGCGGCCAGTCAGAGCAACGGCGTTGTGGTCTCTCATCATGAGAGCCTGGGTGCATTTCAACTGTCCGACAGCCGCACCGCGGGCCAGCAGAAACCCGCCAACGGCGCATCGGCGTTACTGAGTTTCGACGCTTTCGGCCGTCGTTTCGACATCGAGCTTGAATCGAACGACCGACTGCTCTCGGCTGCCGCAAGAAACCAGATCGATGCCCGCACCTCGGTTTATCGCGGACGCATCGCGGGGCAGGAAAATTCGTGGGTTCGCATTGTCGTGGCGGATGGCATGCCACGCGGCGTGATCTGGGACGGTAAGGAAATGATTGCGATCGAAGCACCGGGCGACAGCGCGGTGTCGACAACGGTACCGGTTGCATATCGCTTGGCTGATACCTATTTAATCCCGGGCACGATGACTTGCGGCAAAGATCACTCGTCCAGCGCCCGATTGAGCGCTGCAACGATGTACGGCAAGCTGGTAGGCGAACTTGAAACGGCGATGTCGCAGGGGCCCGGTGCGAGTATGCAGCTGGATCTCGGCGCCATCGGCGACTTTGAAATGTTCCAGCGATTCGGCAGCGACGCCGCGGTGACGGAGGCGGCGATCCTGACGCGCCTCAATACGGTCGATGGAATATACAGCGAGCAGCTCGCCGTGCAGATATTCGTCGATGAGCTGGCCGTTTTTAGCACGGCAGACGATCCGTTTACCGATACGACAGATTCCAACGCTTTGCTGGAGGAGTTGGGTATATATCGGCAGAACACTCCGGCGCAACGGTCGCAGGGTCTGACCCACCTGTATACGGGTCGCGACCTGGACGAGACGACGGTCGGCATCGCCTACCTCGATGCGCTCTGTCACCAGCGGTTTGGTGCCGGCCTGAGCGAAGGTCGCCGGGGTGCGACGACCGACGCACTGATAGCGGCCCACGAAATCGGCCACAACTTCGGCGCGGAGCACGACGGCGAAGAAGAATCAGTCTGCGAGTCGACGCCGGAAACCTTCCTGATGGCAGCGAGCGTGAACAACAGCGACGAATTCTCGCAATGCAGTATCGATACGATGACCCCGAACATCACAGCCGCAAGCTGCATCGCACCGTTGCCCACGGTCGACATGGGCATCGCCCTCAACGGCAGCCTGTCACCCGTCTTGCTCGGCGCCAACGCGACACTGACTTTCAGGTCGACTAACTTCGGCACGCAATCCGCAACCGGAGTTGAGGTGGATGTCGAATTGCCGGATAACGCCTCGCTGGTCTCCGCAACTGCCGAGTTCGGTACCTGCACGAGTGGCGCCGGCGAAGTGAATTGCACTTTCGGTGTTGTGCCGGGCGGCGGCATGCGCGACGTTACGCTGACGACGCTGGCATCCGACACCGGCAACGGCACGTTCACCGCGACCGTGCGCGCGGACACGGATGTCAATCTCAACAACAACGTGCGATCGGTAACGTTGACGGTCAACCCGGCGGTTGATCTCGTCGTCAATGCGATCGCCGCGTCGCAGGTCAATCTGGACCAGCAGGTGTCGATCGCGATTGGCCTAGAGAATCGCTCGGTGCTCGCCGCCTCCGACGTCGAGCTTTCGATTTCGCTGAATAGTGGCCTGCGCGCAGACACGACGACGTGGTCGCTCGGGACCTGTACCGTGACCGACCAACAGGTCAACTGCGAGGCGAACACCTTCGCAGGAGTGTCGAACGCTACGCTGAATCTTGTCCTGACGGGTACGGGCAACGGCTCATCGAACTACACGGTGTCGCTATCCTCCCCGGACGAAGACGCTGTTCCCTCGAATAACAGCGTCACCGCCACCGTCCAGGTTGGCACGATGAACAATACGGGCGGCGGCGGTGGTTCCTCGGGCGGGGGAGGCGCGGCCGGTTACCTACTGCTTGTTCTCCTCGGCGCCGGTACATACGGCGCAAGATGCCGCATTTTTCCCCGATATTGACTCCCGCCACCCCGGTCTGTCTAATACCCCGCTCCATTTGGCGCCCGAACTTGACGCTGTAGGAGCGCGCCCTGCGCGCGAACGGGAAACAGCCGGTGTACGCGTTGCAGCCAACCTTTCGGTCGACGGTTGCAGCGACGATGATGTAACCGATGGCCAGGTAGCTCAGTTGGTAGAGCAGCGGACTGAAAATCCGCGTGTCGGTGGT
>CAZSDL010000295.1:0-2788 GCA_964605635.1 uncultured Woeseiaceae bacterium | reverse complement strand
CCACCTTCTCGATCAACAATGTAGGCCAGCTCTCCAGTTCGACTTCGTCCAGCGTGCCGTCGAAATGTTGCAGCTCTACGGTGGCGTCCTTTTCGTCCAGGGCAACAACTTCGAACAGGTTTCCGCCGGCCTGTCGGTACCAGCGCCCGACCTGGGGATATTCCAGCGCCATTTTGGTAACTCCCTTCGCATTCACAAGCGCATTAAAAAGTGCGTTTAACCGTTCCTTGCAGATGCCCCTTCCTTTGTTCTTTATAGTCGTTTCCACGCGATGTGCAAGGCGGTCGGACTGCGTGCTGACAAAATGCGCGAGCGACCGCCGACAGGCAACTGATCCTGCTGCAAGTGCTGGAAATGTCCGCGGCGGGGCTTGGTCGGCTGGACGGCGAGAGTCGCCTCAAATGCGCAAAAGGCGCCACTCGCTGATTCGGTGCCCCAATTTCAGGCCGCGCTTCTCGAACCTGGTTGCCGGACGGTCCAGCGGCCGGTCGCCGTCATGTTCGCGCCGCTCGGCCAGCGAAAATGACGGGCAGTCGTCGACAAGTGCGTCGATATGCGCGGCGTACTCCTGCCAGTCGGTGGCGATATGCAGATGGCCGCCCGGCGCCAGCCGGCTGGCCGCGAGAGCCAGAAAATCGGCCTGCAAAAGGCGCCGCTTGTGATGACGTTTCTTCGGCCAGGGGTCGGGAAAGTACACGTTGATCCGTTCGAGGCTCGCATCGCCGATTTGCAACTGCAACACTTCGACGGCATCGTGCCGGATCAGCCGGAGGTTATCGATGCCGCGAGCCTCTGCCCGCAGCAGGCAATGACCGATGCCGGGGGCGTGCACCTCGATGCCCAGGAAGTCGCAGTCCGCGTGCGCTGAGGCGTGCTGCACCAGTGCATCGCCGTCGCCGAAGCCGATATCCAGGACAACCGGCGCCCGGCGCCCGAACAGCGCCGCGAAGTCGATAACGACCGGCTGGTGTTCGAGCCCATAGCGCGGCCACAGGCGCTCGAACGCGTGCTTCTGCGCCGGCGTGATGCGGCCGCTGCGCAGCACGAAGCTGCGGATAGTCCGCCTGGTCCCGGCCGATTCCTGCATAACAATGAGGGCTCCCTGCGACGGCCATTGTAGCGATAGCCGGACACTGCCGGCGACATGCCGCGCCATTGCCGTAACCGCCGCGCGCAAAACAGCCAATAGCGTCCCGTTGTAGCATTAAAGCCACAATCATAACTATTCGGTATAAGCAATGACTTGTAAGCCCTCGCTATTGCAAGCAATGCGGCTACGGTGGCATATCGTTGCTTGGGCGCAAATACTATTCCCAATTGGCATAACTTATGCGTATAATCGCCCCCCTCGGCGACGGACGGCACCCTGTGCTGACTCGTAACCATTTGAATAGCAAAATATTGAATCGACTTTGAAAGGGGCATCCGCCCCAGCCGGACCCGTCCGGTTGACCCAAATTCTCTTAAGGGAGGGGATTTGAAATGCCTACAAACTCCAAACTGAGGCTGGCCGTGAAGCTTGCCTTGCTCTCCGGCGCATCCACGGTAGGTCTCGGGGCCATGTCCCCGGCCTTCGCACAGGATGACGACGACCGGCTTGAAGAAATCACCGTAACCGGATCGCGTATTGTCAAGACCAACCTGGTAACCGCCAGCCCCGTCGTCCAGCTGGATGCCGAGCAGCTCGAATTCAGCGGCGCCACCCGGGTGGAAGATGTGCTCGGATCCTTACCGCAGGTGTACCTGGACCAGTCCTCGGGCCAGTCCATTGAGTCCACGGGTACGGCAACCCTGCAGTTGCGCAACTTAGGCAACAGCCGCACCCTGGTGCTGGTGAACGGCAAGCGCCTGCCCATTCACTCGCCGACATCGAGCACCTCCGGCCCGGACCTCAACTTCGTCCCCATGCAGTTAGTGAAGCGGGTAGAAGTCCTGACCGGTGGCGCCTCGTCCGTCTACGGCTCCGATGCAGTGGCTGGCGTGGTCAACTTCATCATGATAGACGACTTCGAAGGCGTGAAATTCGATTACCAGCTCGCCGGCTACCGTCACGACAACGACGGCAACCGACAGGCCGACTCGACTGTGGCGAGGGGATTCCCGGTACCGACCGGCACGTCCAACGATGGCGACATCAGCGACATGACCCTGATCGTTGGCGGCAACCTCGCCGATGGCCGCGGCAATATCACCGCCTATGCAAGCAAGCGCGATATCGACCCGGTAGTGCAGGGCGACCGGGACTACAGCGCCTGTGCCAACAGTGTAACTGCCACCGGTGAGCTGAGCTGCGGCGGCTCGGCAACGAACGGCGCTGGCAGCTTCTATTTCAGCAGCGACGGCTTTAGTACGCTCTACCATGTCCAGGGCGACCAGTTTGTACCGGGCCTGGCCACGCGTCACAACTTTGCCGCGCCGAGCTACTTCCAGCGCCCCGATGAGCGCTACACTCTCGGCGCCTTTGCGCACTACGATCTCGACGAGCGTATCGAGGTGTACTCTGAGTTGATGTTCATGGACAACCGCACGGTGGCCCAGTTCGCCGAGTCCGGTATTTTCTTCAATACTCTCGACTTCAACTGTGGCAACCCGCTGCTGTCAGCTCAGCAGAAAGACATCGTTGGATGTACCGGCGCCCCCGACGACCAGTTTGTCACCACGATTTTCGGTCGACGGAACGTCGAAGGCGGCCCGCGGCAGGGCGATATTCGTCATTCCACCTTCAGAATTCTGGGCGGCATCCGGGGGGACATCAACGATACCTGGCGTTACGACGCGTCATACCAGT
>CAZSDL010000294.1:0-2792 GCA_964605635.1 uncultured Woeseiaceae bacterium | reverse complement strand
GGAACGCCGAATCGGCCGTTATCGGCGTTTGCTGCTCGAGGTTCGCGTAGCCGTAACCTGCCTGGTGCACGATTTCATCACCCAGGATGACCATCACGGCGGCGCCCGGCTGGAGGCCGTCAGTGAGTGGCGCAAACAATGCGTCGACCTTCGCCGACGTATCGCTGAGGTCGGTCGCCGCGGGGTGGCAGCCGACCGCGAACAGTGCCGCGGCCATGACCGTCAGGAAGGATCGCCAGGCTGCGGCCCAACCTGCGACATGCAAACGCCCTCTCGCCCTGCGAACCCCGTGTACCCGACTGTGCATCCCCGTTGCCTCGTGCAGACCCCTTAGCCGGCGGACATGATGACCTTACGTGCCATATCCTGCAAAGTGACTGGCCCTGATTGTCACACTGTGAAACGCTGACTTCTGTAGCGCGTCGGAGAACTGCAATGTTGAAAGTACGCCGGCTGGCGGGCGTTACCGCTCTAGCGACCATCGCGCTGGCGTTCATTGCCTGCGGCGATGGCGCTGACAAACGCGTCGCGACGTCTGTCGAAGCGACTACTACCGATGTCGCCACGCTGCGCGTGATGGCCTTCAACATCGAGTGGGGAGGCACGCACGTGCGCTTTGCCGGCCTCTCCGATGCGATTCGCAAAGCAGACGCGGACATTGTCGCCATCCAGGAGCCCGAGGGAAATCTGCCGCGGCTTGCCGCCGACCTGGGCTGGCATTACAGCCGGCGCAGCTATGTCCTCTCGAAGTACCCGCTGATCGATCCGCCGGAAGGCAACGGCCACTATGTCTACGTGGAAGTCCTTCCCGGCAAGGTGGTCGCGGTCGCAAGCGTGCATTTGCCGTCCGACCCCTACGGCCCGGAGTGGCTCCGTGACGGCCGCAGCATCGAGGACGTACTCGCCCTGGAACGACAGTTGCGGCTCGCGGCGATCGAACCCGTTCTGCAGGCTCTTGATGGCGTACAGCAGCGCGGCTATCCGGTTTTCCTGGCCGGGGACTTCAATGCGCCGTCGCACGAGGACTGGACGGAAGCCTCGCTTCGCACATTCGAGCATCGCGGCGTTCCCGTCGAGTGGCCGGTCAGCAAAGCCACTTTCGATGCGGGGTTTCGGGATGCCTATCGCTCGGCACATCCTGATCCGGTCACGCATCCCGGCTTCACCTGGTGGGCGGGCCGGCCGCCGATCGAGGATTACAATCCGTCCGACGTGTCGCAGCGCGATCGCATTGATTTCGTCTGGTACTCGGGACCGGCGCAGCTGGTCGAAAGCCGACTCGTCGGCGAGCAGGCCGCCGACGGGGTCGATATTGCGATCGACCCGTGGCCGAGCGATCACCGCGGTGTCGTAGCAGAGTTCCGGACAAAACCCGTTGCCTTGCATGCCCTGGTCGCGACCGACAAACGCATCTACTCAATCGGTGAGCGTGTGCAGATCGTGCATCAGGCGTCTGACGAATCAGCCCACAATATTCTTCTCAAGCACATCAATGAGCAGAGTTCGGTGACACCCCAGATTCGCCTTCCGGCAGAGGGCGTTTTCGGCCGCTCCTGGTTGCCCGATGAACCGCTTGCTATCGGCCGGTTTGAACTCAGCCTGATCGACGGGACAGGTTTCGCAGTGAGCAGGAATGAATTCTGGATTGTAGACGACGACGCAACCCCTGTGCTGCAGGTCGGCGGAGCCCGGCACGCCATCGGCGATCCGTTGCTGTTCGCCTGGCAGCACGCGCCGGGCAACCGCAATGACTGGATCGGCATTTTCGACGCCGCCGCCAGTGCTGACAGCGAGGCATACCTGACTTACGGGTACGTGGGTGCAAGACCATCAGGACGTATGCATCTCGGGGCTGATACTGTGGAGGACGCGTGGCCCTTGCCGGCGGGCGATTACGTGGCCAGGCTGTTGCTCGATGACGGCTTTGTGTTACTTGCCGAATCCGCACCGTTTACCATTGAATGACCAGTCTCCCCTGCAGGGCGAATGCCAGATGAAAATTGATCGATTTGAAATGGAGCGCACCCAGTGCCTCTTTGAAAACGAAGTCGAATTCAATTTATCCGAAAGCGGTGTACTGCCGCTTAGCCTCGGCGAACTGCTGCCGGACGCCGCTGACAGGTCGAAACTGGACGGCGAACGGTTGCGCTACCCGCACTCGACCGGCCGTGAACGCCTGCGGCACAACGTTGCAGAGTTCCACGGGCTCGCAGGCAGTGACCGTGTAGCGGTGACCAACGGTGGTTCCGAGGCAAACTACACGACCCTGTGGGGCCTGGTCGGCAAAAAAGACCGCGTTGCGTTCATGATTCCGAATTACCTGCAGGGCATGGGACTGGGTAACGCGTACGGGCAGCGTGTCGATACCTACCGGCTGGCCCTGCAGCGCGCCGACGACGGCGTGATGGAATGGCGCCTCGACGTTGACAGCCTGAAAAAGGCGGTCACGCGGAAGACAAAAGTCGTGGTCGTAACGAATCCGAACAACCCGACCGGCGCTGTGCTGGCAGAGGCGGAAATGGATGCGATTGTCGCGGCCGCCGAGCGCGTCGGCGCCTGGATCCTGTCGGACGAAATCTACCGCGGCGCCGAAGTTAGCGGCCCGCTGTCGCCCACGTTTGCAGGCCGGTACGACAAGGTCGTCGTTACCGGCGGCCTGTCGAAGGCCTTTGCGCTGCCCGGCCTGCGCACCGGCTGGATCGTTGCTCCGCCGAAACTGATCCGGCATTTGTGCCAATACCACGATTACCTGACACTGACGCCATCGTTTTTCTCGGACTACCTGGCGGATG
>CAZSDL010000293.1:0-2810 GCA_964605635.1 uncultured Woeseiaceae bacterium | reverse complement strand
TCGGCATACCGATGTTGCCGGTGACTCACGGGGACGAATTCACCCGGCAGTTTATTCTGCTCTACACGGTTCTCCTGTTGCTGGTGACCGTGCTGCCTTACCTCTCCGGGTTAAGCGGCCTTATTTACCTGGTTACGGCGCTTGCACTCGGCGTTCGTTTTCTTTATCTGGTAGTCCGCATGAAGCTGGATGTCCGCAGCGACCTGCCCATGCGCGTGTTTCGTTATTCGATCAACTATCTGATGATCCTGTTCGCAGCTTTGCTGATCGATCACTATTTCCTGATACGTTTTGGCCTGTAACCGTCCATTCTCAGGGAAGAATCGCTGATGGACGTCACACCGATACTCGAATCGCTGAATGACGCCCAGCGCGAGGCCGTAACTGCCGACCCGGTACCGCTCCTGGTCATCGCCGGCGCGGGCAGCGGCAAGACCCGCGTGCTCACCCACCGTGCCGCCTGGCTGATCGACGTGCTGGGATTCTCGCCGCAGAGCCTGCTCGCCGTGACTTTCACCAACAAGGCAGCCGCCGAAATGCGCGGCCGTATCGAGTCGCTGTTGCACATGCCGGTCAATCACCTGTGGATAGGCACGTTTCACGGGCTTGCCCATCGCCTGCTGCGCCGGCACTGGGCAGAAGCGAAGCTGCCGCAGAACTTCCAGATCATTGACTCCGACGACCAGTTGCGACTGATCAAACGACTGCTGCGAAGCCTCGAACTGGACGACAGTCGTTGGGTACCGAGGGAAATCCAGTACTTCATCAACGCACAAAAGGACGAGGGCTTGCGGCCGCAGCACCTGGCCGACGAGAAGGATCCGCATCGTCGCCAGCTCGTGTCGCTCTACCAGAGTTACCAGGATATCTGCGATCGTGGCGGACTCGTGGATTTTGCCGAACTGCTTCTTCGTGCCCACGAGCTGTGGCGGGACAATGCGGAGTTACTGGCGCACTACCAACGGCGCTTCCAGCATCTGCTTGTCGATGAGTTCCAGGACACAAATGCGATCCAGTATGCGTGGCTGCGCCTCGTCGCGGGCAAAAGCGGTATTCCATTTGTCGTCGGCGACGACGACCAGTCGATTTATCGCTGGCGTGGAGCACGCGTCGAGCATATTTTCCGCTTCCAGAAGGACTTTCCGGGCGCCAAAGTCATCAAGCTGGAGCAAAATTATCGATCCAGCGCAACCATACTGAAAGCGGCCAATGCAGTTATAGCCAACAACGGCTCGCGCATGGGCAAGAATCTCTGGACCGAGGGGGGCGCCGGAGAGCCGATCCGGGTTTACTCCGCGTACAACGAGCGCGACGAAGCCGATTTCGTCATCGGTCGCCTGAAGGACTGGAGCGAACAGGGCAATGCGCGCGCCGATGCGGCAGTTCTTTATCGCTCGAACGCGCAATCGCGTGTGCTTGAAGAAGGCCTCATGAATGCCGGGATGCCGTACCGGGTTTACGGCGGATTGCGCTTTTTCGAACGCGCGGAGATAAAGGACGCACTCGCGTACTTGCGATTGACCTCCAATCGCGATGACGACAGTTCGTTCGAGCGTGTCGTCAATCGTCCGACCCGCGGCATCGGTGCGCGCACGGTCGAGGCGATGCGTGCATACGCCCGGGCGAATGCCTGTTCCCTGTGGCGAGCGGCCGGCGCAGTCGCGGCGGATGAATCCGGTGGGCGAGGGTCATCCGCGGTCCTTGCATTTCTTAACCTGATCGAACGCATGGCGCAGGAAACCCAGGGCCTGCAACTGCACGACCAGGTCGATCACGTCATCCATCGCAGCGGCCTGATCGAACTGTTCAGAAAGGAAAAGGGCGAACGAGGCGAGACGCGCATCGAGAACCTGGAGGAACTGGTCAGTGCGGCGCGGAGTTTCGAGGCGGATCCTGCTGAAGAGATGTCGCCTCTTGACGCCTTCCTGGCGCACGCTGCGCTGGAAGCCGGCGAAGGCCAGGCGGATGCCTGGGACGACTGCGTGCAGCTCATGACCATGCATTCCGCCAAGGGACTCGAGTTCCCGCTGGTGTTTCTTTGTGGCATGGAGGACGGGCTTTTTCCGCACCAGCGCTCGATTGCGGATCCGAGCGGCCTGGAGGAGGAGCGTCGCCTCTGCTACGTGGGCATCACGCGCGCCAAGCAGACGTTGTATATAACGTGCGCGGAGCAGCGCCGTTTGCATGGGATGGACAGTTTTTCGCAGCCTTCGCGTTTCATTGCGGAAATTCCTGACGAGCTCATTGAAGAGATCCGGCCACGCGTGCAGGTCAGCCGGCCGCTTGCGAGCAGCCGGCGCGCAGGTACCCGCAACGGCAGCACTGCCCCCGGCGCGGAACTCGGTGTCCGGCTGGGGCAGCGTGTGCGCCATGGCAAGTTCGGCGACGGGGTCATACTCAATTGCGAGGGGCAGGGGGCGCACGCGCGGGTCGAGGTGAACTTTGAACATGCCGGCACCAAGTGGCTGGTCCTGAGCTATGCCAACCTCGATCTGATGTAAACTAGAACGCGAATTCCAATGCCGACGCCGCGATGAAAGAATCTACAGCGATCCCGCCCGCGACTGTTGGAGCCCGCCCTGCGGGCGAATGCGGTGACGACCAAACACCTTCCCGTTCGCGCGCAGGGCGCGCTCCTACGGCGCACGACCCAAGCTTTGTTGGAGCCCGCCCTGCGGGCGAATGCGGTGACGACCAAACACCTTCCCGTTCGCGCGCAGGGCGCGCTCCTACGGCGCACGACCCAAGCTTTGTTGGAGCCCGCCTTGCGGGCGAATAATCCGCAATGAAAATTCTTATCCTTGGCGCAG
>CAZSDL010000292.1:0-2825 GCA_964605635.1 uncultured Woeseiaceae bacterium | reverse complement strand
ATCTCCCGCCGCAGGTCCGCATCCGGGAGCCGGCCGCGGGCCGCGCCCTGGTTGTCGATCATGTGACGCACACGGGTTGTACCGGGGATCGCGACGGTCACTGCAGGGTGGGACACGACGTACTTCAGAAAAACCTGTGCCCAGCTTTCGGCATCGAACTCTGCAGCCCAGTCCGGCAACTCCCGGCCTTCCACCCGGCTGAATGTCGACGCTGCACCGCGGCGGCCGCCGAACGGCACGTTGATCATCACGGCGATGCCGAGTTCCCCGGCGAGCGGCAGGATCTCTTCGGCGGCGTTGCGGTTTGTGATCGAGTAATCGACCTGGATGAAGTCCAGCGGATAGCGGCGCATGCCCGCCATCTGTTCGACGTACTGGTCTTCGGTCGAGGTGCTCATGCCGATGTAGCGGATACGGCCCTCTTCTTTCCAGCGGACGTACGCGGGCATCAGTTCGTCCAGCCCGTGCAGGTTGTGGATCAGCATCAGGTCGAGCGTGTCCACGCCAAGCTGATCGAACGAGGTTTGCAGTTCGGTATCCGGGTCGCCGAGTTCGCCGCGAATCGGCGTCTTTGTCGCGATAAAGTAATCGTCACGGTTGCCCATGCGCGCCAGCAGCTCGCCAATGACTACTTCCGCCCGCCCATACACGCGTGCGGTGTCGATCACCGAACCGCCGAGTTGGGCCATTGATGCGAGCACTTCCTGAAGCTGGTCCATCTCCTCGGGCGTCTCGACGCTGTACTGGTTCGTGCCGAGGCCGACCACCGGCAGGCGCTCGCCGGAGGAGGGAATCGGCCGGGTGATGAGCGGAAGCTTCTTGCTGTCGCGCGCCAGTGCCGGCGGCATTGCCAGCGCGAGGCCCGCTGCCAGGTTCGCCTTCAGGTAGTTGCGTCTCGATAGCTTCATCTGGCTCATCCTTTTGGAAATATTCCCGGCCGGAGGGAGTAGCAAGTTTTGCGCCCAAGGGGCGGGCAGGCGCCGGATCGGCGGCAGGTAGTGGGTTCGCGCTTTCGCCGCTCGCGGCAGATACGGTACGCTGCTGCCATGCCACTGCTAACCCGTACCGAGCCGACGTTACCGGGATCCTGGTATTACGATCCTCGACAGTACGCAGTCGAACTCGAAGCGGTGTGGTATCGCGACTGGGTGTGCATTGGACGCGAACAGCAGTTGCCGTGTGTCGGCGACTATATTGCGGCACAGGTCGGTACGCAGCAATTGATCGTGACACGGGATGCTACGAGGCAGTATCGCGCGTATCACAACACCTGCCGGCACAGGGGTTCACTGCTGTGCGAGTCCGGCCATGGACACTTCGCCAACGGCCGCATCGTCTGCCCTTATCATACGTGGACCTACTCATTGTCCGGCGAGCTGATCGCTACGCCCGCTCGTCTGCCGGCAAGCGATTTTCAAATGAGCGATTACCCGCTCTACAGCGTGCACGTCGATACATGGGGTGGCTTTGTATTCGTCAACCTAGCGGCGGAGCCCGCGATATCGCTACGTGATTTTCTCGGCGACGAAGCACGCCCGCTCGAAAAATGGCCGTTGGCTGAACTTGTATCCGTACACCAGGAAAAAAAATGCCTCGCCTGCAACTGGAAGGTGTTCTGGGAGAATTTTTCCGAGTGCTATCACTGTCCCAGGCTTCATCCCGAGCTTTGTCGCATTGTGCCGGTGTACAAAAAGGGCGTGCTCAACAGAGCCGATCTCCCGGACTGGCAGCCGGAGGATCAGCAGGATGACGGACGACCCACTGTCGCTCCGGGCCTCACCACCTGGACGCTGGACGGGCGGACATCGTTACCGCCCATTGGTGGTCTTGACCCGCAAGCCGGGGCTGACGGCATGGCTTTCGCTTCATTCACTGCCAGCATGTTCGTCGTTGGTCACCCGGACTACGTACGCAGTGTGCGAATCCTCCCGACCGGGCCCGAGTCGGTTGAGTTGACGATCGACTGGCTACTGCCGGGCGAGGGCAGTGAAGTGTCGGCCAGCCAGCTACAGCGCATGCTCGAACTTGGCAGGCTGGTTATCGAGCAGGATTCGCGGGCCTGCGAGATGAACCAGCGGGGACTCAAGTCCGCGAGTCACCTGCATGGCGTCCTGGTCCCACAGGAGTACGCTGTCCACGAATTCCACCAATGGTTGCGCGAGCGCTGCGCGGCACGGTAGCCGTCTTCCGAATGGCGTGTGGGGCGGGCTGGAGCAGGCGATCGTATTCTCTTTTCACCATCGCGTAGCATTCACATACGCAAGCTTCCAGCTTCGAACGATCGAGCACGACGATATTCCCGCGACTGTACTTGATCACCCCCCGTCTGCGCAGGTCCCGGGCCGCTTCGGTAATTCCTTCACGGCGCACGCCGAGGTTGTTCGCGATCAACTCCTGGGTCATGTTCAGTTCGCTCGACGGCAGGCGATCGAGGCATAACAACAACCAGCGACATAGCTGTTGCTGCAACGGGTGGTGACGATTGCAAACTGCAGTCTGTCCCATTTGTGCGATTAGCGCCTGCGTGTAGCGCCATGCGAGATGCTGTAACGGCCCACCTTTGTCGAATTCATTTTTCACGAAAGCTGCTTTGAGCCGATAGCCGGAGCCTGCGCTCTGCACCACTGCACGCCGCGGCGATGTTTCACCGCCCAAAAAAAGTGCAATCCCGACCAGTCCTTCGTTACCGGTGACGGCGATTTCCGTCGATTCGCCGTCTTGCATCACATTCAGCAGCGAAACCATGCTATCGGTAGGGAAGTAAACGTATTCCCATACTCCGCCTGGCTCGTGGAGGACCATCCCGAGAGGCATTGCTACCTGTT
>CAZSDL010000291.1:0-2863 GCA_964605635.1 uncultured Woeseiaceae bacterium | reverse complement strand
TCTCAGTATTCCTGTATCAGGTTCTGGCGTTGCGCAGCAGGATGGTTTTCGACACCTGCATGCGGCGGAAATCGTCGTTCGGTACGCCGAGATTCACATTTCCCGGTTGATAATTTCGCTCGTCGATGATGCCCGGCTCCCGATCGACGGAGCGTACGACCAGCCACACGCGAGCGGTCAGGACGCGAGCCGCCGGGATGAATGCCCCGGAGGTCGGGTCGAGAATCGGATCGCCGGGATTGACGTAGCGATCGACGGAGTTGTCGCGGTCTACATCGACACCAAATTGAATTTGCAGGTTCTCGACACCGGGTGCGACTTCCTGGTCTTCGATAGCGGGAGCGCCGCCCGATGTCGTCAGTGACTTGCGTCTGAGCGTAGGTACACCCGGAATCAGTTCCGAGGTAGCGGCCACATAATAGGAGTTGACCAGCAGGTTATGGGTCGCCGATGTAAGCGGGTTAAAGCCAGCGGGAATATCGGTATCGACAAAAAGCTCGCCTTGTACGCGGGTAGTCTGGATCTGCAGACGATTGCCGTCGGCCGGCGCCGGGTCTCTCGATGCGCGACGAATGGTGATCACATCGGAATTATTCTGGGCGAGGCCGGTTGGGCCGCATGCGAGCGCGTAGGTATTGTCACTGCCAATGATCGGTCGCGTGAGATCCAGTGCCCAGTTTGCGCCGCAGCCACCGGGTGCCAGCAATCCGAGAGGATTGGCGTCACCGTCGATCGAACGCCCTTCGACCGCGTCACCGCGGCTGTTCTGGCCCCAGTTGCTGGCCATGCGCAGATCGGCTTCGATGGTGTCGAGCGCGAATTGCGCCGTTTCCTGCACGCGCGCGATTGACTCGTTAATTACGTACGCTTCGCGGCTCTGGTTATACACCTGCACCGCGCCGATCATCAGGAAAGCGCCGATGGACAGCGCCACCATGAGCTCGACCAGCGTAACGCCGGCCATACCTGTTCGCATCGCATTTTGTGGGAGCGCGCCATGCGCGCGAATGGGATGACGCGTCAGCGTTGCGCCGGCCCGCGCTTCGTTCAATTGTGTGCTTTCACATCTCATTAATTCGACCATTACATTTCAAAAACAGGAAAAGAAATATTGTATTGCGGCGGCGGATCATCCTGGCCGGGCTCGCTCCAGGTGACAGTCACGGTGTACTGGGCCGGGACGCCGGCCACGTAGGTGACGTCCACGTCGCCATCCGGCAGTGTGGCAGCCGCCTGTTGCAGCCACAGGTCGATGTCGTTCCCCGCCATTTCGGCAGCCGAGCAGTTAATGCCACCGCCTACGCAGTTGTTGTTCGCGCCAGCACCCGCATACTCGGCGCGTCCCATCGGGTTGGCGCGAATGCGATCGGCAACGTCGCCGGCCAGGGTCACGGCGTGATGCCGAAACATTGATGTACGGCCTGCCTGCATCCCATGCACGTACAGTCCGGCAATGCCCAGCATGCCGACCGACATGATGATAAGTGCAATAAGCACTTCAATAAGCGAAAAGCCCCGCGCACGCTTAAGGACGTTGGCCGGACGCAGAATTCCTGTTGAGCTCATTCCCATTGTTCCGAAATTACAAAGGACCCGACTGTGCTCGCCACTCATGAGCAGTCGGCGCCGGCGGCGTCGATCAAATCCTTGTCACGAATGACAATCGAGCGACCGATCGGAGTTACGACGATACGTCGCGCCGAGGAATTGCCCCCGGCAGCGACGATATTGCCGCGTTCGTCGCAAATCATTGCGGTACGAAACGACGGGCCGGCGACATCACCGCGACCGAGGCCTGTCGGCGCAAACGAAAAATAGGTTGCGTTGTTGTCAGTGATGATATCCAGGGTGTCGTCGACCGCGGGGAACGCTTTCAGCACATTCTCATTGGCACCGCGAACGATGTCACCGTTCAGGTCTTCAAAGAGAATCCAGCCATCGTTAAACGATGCGCCATCGCAGGCTGCAGCACCCATCGGGTCGGCGCTTGCGCAGATGGTGATGTTCTCTTTGGAACGAGCCGCTTCCGACCGCCCGAGCATGAAACTGCCGTGCAGGTCGTTAGCGGTGCCGGTAACGCGGCTGTTACGTGTGAAGTCACTCAGGTTCGGCACGCCCAGCGCCAGGACGACGCCGACGACGAGCAAGGTAATGAGCACTTCGTAGAGGGTAAAACCGCACTCTGGATTGCGCTTCATTCGTGCAATATACGTGGGCAAAAAGGACCGCAAACGAGTTTCCGACGAGCGGCAGCACCTCGCCGACGAACGGTGTAATCCGGGCCGGTCCATTTGACTTAATCAGCACAGCTGTAGGGCTGCCCGCGGCTGTCCGTGCGGGCAACCCGCGGGCGTCCTGTGTAACTGACGATCAATGCGCGCGGTTCGGCGCGACCGGCACGATCGCAGAAGACCAGCGTTCCATTGGTTGCGCGCAACTCCGTGGCTCGCAGGGTGAAACCACGCCGGTTCGCCTGGATGCGCACCGTGTCGCCGACGACATGACGCTGCAGAACCGGTTCGCCGGCATCGCGTTGCGGCGGATCGTCCCGGTCCACGTTAACGAACATGAGCCAGCCTTGCGACCAGTCTGTGTCGTTACTGCATGTCTCGCCGTTGAAACTGGGGCAAAGGGACACGACGCGCCGACGCGCTATGGACGACTTGCGCGCCAGGTGCACGGCGTGGAAGAGGGCGTCGACCTCGACGCGCACGCGATTATCCGCCACCAGCTTGCCGAACGACGGCAGTCCAAGTGTCAGGATCAGGGCCGCGAGGGTCAGGGTCATTACGAGTTCGAACAGGCTGTAGCCGCACTGGGCTGCACGAATCGACATATCAAACCTCCTTGTCTGATCTGTCCT
>CAZSDL010000290.1:0-2864 GCA_964605635.1 uncultured Woeseiaceae bacterium | reverse complement strand
CCACGTGCCAGTTCGAGCACCGCGCTTGCCGCCAGCCGGTCCGCCCCCTGGGCCAGCTGATCACGAAGTCTAGCAAATTCCCCCGCGATCATAGCGCGCCTGGCGGGATCGTCGAGCAGCCCGAGCACGGAGGCAGAGAGGGCTCCCGCGGTCGCGGCACCCTGCAGAAACTCGGGGACCAGCGGCTCCGGCGTCAACAGATTCGGCAGCGTAAAATAAGGAACTTTTACCAGCCGCAATGTTTTTGCCAGGAGGTAAGTCAGCGGCGCCAGCCCATAGGCCGCAACAATCGGACGCTGCAGCAGCGCTGCCTCCAGCGCGGCCGTACCGGACGCCAGCAAAACGACATCGGCGGCCACAATGGCGCGTTGTGCCTGGCGATCAACGAGCCGGAAGTGCTCCGCAACACCGGCTTTGTGCAGTTCGGCAGCGAACGGTACCCTGACCTTGTCGCTGGCCATTGGCGCAACGAAACGCAGCTCCGGACGCTCTGCAAGCATCTGCCGGCAGGCAGCGATGAACACCGGTCCCAGGCGGTTGACCTCACTGGCGCGGCTGCCCGGCAATACCGCGACGACGACAGGGGCAGCAATGTCCAGTTCCTGTCGCGCACGCAATGCCGACAGGTCGTGCGGCACCGCGTCAGCCAGCGGGTGGCCAACGAAATCCGCCGCAATGCCATGTCGATCGTAGAACGCCTTCTCGAATGGCAGCAGGCACAGGACCTTGTCGGCCGCGCGGGCAATCTTGCGCACCCGGCGTTGCCGCCAGGCCCAGACCGACGGACTGACGTAATGGACCGTTCTGATACCGCGGCTTTTCAGCGCGACTTCCAGCCCGAGATTGAAGTCCGGAGCATCGATGCCCACAAAGACATCCGGCGGATCGGCAGTCCAGCGGCATATCAACGACCGCCGCAAGCGCAGGAGTCGAGGTATTTCTTTGAGCGGCTCGATGAGGCCCATGACCGCGAGTGCTTCCGATTCCTCCCAGGCTTCACAGCCCGCGGCCTGCATCAATGGACCGGCAACGCCCTCGAAACGTGCGTAGGGGACTGTGTCCTGCAGAGCCCGAATGAGCCCGGCACCGAGTTGATCCCCGGAGGTCTCGCCTGCCACAAGTCCGAAACGCATGCCGACCCTCGACGAGGTTTTCACGCCTAGCGAACGAGACCCCGTTCCGAAACCCGCAGCGACGCCAGGAATATCTCGAGTTCCGGCTGAGTCTCCACCAGCACTTCGATCTGGCCAATTGCCTCGGCGAGTTTCAGGCCCTTGCGGTAGACGATCCGGTAGGCATTCTTGATATTGCGGATCTGCTCGCTCGAAAAGCCGCGCCGCTTGAGACCTTCGCTGTTGATACCGCGTGGTTCGGCGGGTTGTCCGGCCATCATGGTATAGGCGGGTACATCGCGATTGGTGCCGCAATACATGCCCAGGAAGCTGTGGGCGCCAATGTGGCAGAACTGGTGCGCGCCGGAGAAACCGGCAAAGATCACCCAGTCGCCGACAGCAACATGTCCGGCGAGCGTCGCATTGTTGGCGAAGATGGTGTTGTTGCCGATACGGCAGTCGTGGGCGATGTGCACATACGCCATGATCCAGTTGTCGTCACCGAGTGAGGTTAAACCTTCATCCTGTATCGTGCCGCGACTGATGGTGCAGTATTCGCGTATGGAATTGCGATCGCCGATCTCGAGACGCGTCGGCTCGCCGGCGTACTTCTTGTCCTGCGGATCGTCTCCGATCGACGCGAATTGATAAATGCGGTTGTCCCTGCCGATACGTGTCGGGCCATTGATCACGACATGAGCGGCAATCCGTGTCCCGGCGCCGATCTCCACGCCGTCGCCAATGATCGAGTACGGGCCGATCTGCACATCGTCGGCAAGCGTCGCAGACGCTGCAACGATGGCCGTCGGGTGTACCGTCAAGTCTCTCTCCCGGGTGCACAGGTGATGCGTGCCTTGACTGCCGTTTGGCCATCGACGTGAGCACTGCAGTTGTAGAACCAGACGCCACGGCGCACCGTTTCGACAGCGACCCGGATCTCGAGCTGATCACCCGGCACGACCGGTCGTCGAAAACGCGCATCGTCTACGCCTGCCAGGTAATAGATGAGGTCCGGATCACGCTCCTGGTTACTCATGTAGGAAAGTATCCCGCCGGCCTGCGCCATAGCTTCGATGATCAGGACACCCGGCATCACCGGACGGGTCGGGAAGTGACCTTGAAAGAACGGTTCGTTGATGCTCACATTCTTGAGGGCGGTCAGCGACTGGTTCGCGACATAGTCGCTGACCCGATCGATCAGCAGCATCGGATAGCGGTGCGGAAGCAGGCGCATTATATGGGCGATATCGAGTTGCAAATCGCGGGTCGTCACGTCCGTCGTCACTTCTCTCCTTCGCCGTGCTCGAGTTTCTCCACGCGCCGCACCAGGTCCCCGAGACGCCGGAAGCGGGCCACCTTGCGCTTCCAGTCGCGATCTTTCTCTGCCGGAAAACTGCCTGTGTAGAATCCCGGCTCGCGAATATCCTTCGAAACCATCGTGGCTCCACCAATGACCACGTCGTCGCAGATTCTGATGTGCCCGACAATGCCGGACTGGCCGGCAAACATGCAACGCTTGCCGATGACTGTGCTGCCAGAAACCCCGGATAGCGATGCCATGGCAGTATGCTCGCCGATGTGTACGTTGTGTGCAATCTGGATGAGATTGTCGAGGCGTACACCGTTTTCGATTACCGTGTCCTCGATGGCGCCGCGATCGATGGTGGTATTCGCACCGATTTCGACATCGTCGCCGATCATGACACCACCGAGCTGCGGCACCTTGATCCAGCCGTTGTCATCGCGGGCATT
>CAZSDL010000289.1:0-2868 GCA_964605635.1 uncultured Woeseiaceae bacterium | reverse complement strand
TTCGCCCGAGCGGATTCTTCGGCAGCATCCCTTTAACAGCAAACTGCAGGACGCGTTCCGGCGCCTCTTTCAGCAGCTTTTCGAGCGATGTGGTCTTCAGATTGCCAATATAGCCCGTGTGATGATGGTACAGCTTGCCTTTGAGCTTGTTTCCGGTCACGCGAATCTTTTCTGCGTTCACGACCACAATATAGTCGCCCGTATCCACATGGGGCGTGAACTCCGGCTTGTGCTTGCCACGGAGCCGGCTCGCGATCTCCGTCGACAGCCGGCCAAGCGTCTTGCCAGCGGCATCGACGACATACCAGTCGCGGCGTACTTGCCCGGACTTTGCCGAAAAGGTTTTCATGTCTGCAGGGTCTTCCAGGATGAATTCAGGAACAAAAAAACGGGCGCCCAACCGGCGCCGCGCGCGGTTCACGACCCGCTGCGGCATCCGCAACAATTGTGCCCCGGCGAAAGGCGCGAGATTTTACTCGACGGACCCCGCCAATGCAAACGCCGTGCGAGACTTGGGGGTTAGCTGCCCGGTCTGGCGCCTGCTCCTTTTTAATAGAATATAAACAACAACTTATGCTAGAAGCACGGGTCTCCCGGCCCTCTCTGGCTAAAAGCGATACTCCAGCGATAAAGCGCTGAACGTATCCGTCTCTTCGTTGCCGACCGGTACTTCGCTGTTGTTCTTGACCGTGTAGGAAACAACCAGCGCCAGGGCTCCGATCAGGCTCGCCTTGATGGCTGTCACTGATTCAATGTAGGTATTCTGCGATCCCGACTCCGTCGCGAAATCCTGGGTGAACTGGGCCTGTTCGCTGAACTGCCAGCGGTAGTTGAGTCCGCCTCTCACGATGAAATCATCTTCCGTAGTGCCGTCACTCAGCTCTGATTGCCTTGCACCGGCGCCGATCTCGGCGTTCAGGAAATGCACGCCGCTGTCGATCAGCCGCCGTCCATAGCCGATCGATTGGGAAAATTGCTGGTCATAGCCGCTGAAACGGTCCTTGCGCCAGTTGACCCGGCCAAACAGGAAGTCTTTGTCGGTCATGTTGAACTCGGTTTTCCAGCCAACCGCATAGGCTTCCGCTATTGTCTGGTCGTCTTCCGTGGTGTTGATGGCGGCGGCATCGACGGCATGCGTCCATCGGCCGGTTGTGTAGGCAACAGCGAAGGCCGAATTCAGACTCGAGCTTTCCGTGTTTCCGCTGGTCGCGAGATAGCCGAGGGCCACCTTCCCGGACCAGGGGTCGGCCGTCGGATCCGGTGCGCCGGCAGCTCCCTGCCCTTCCTGGGCACTGGCCTGCGACACGATTGCCAGGCTGCCGAGTACTAGAATCACGCGCAATTTCATACAGATACTCCCATCGAGATTATTCCGGACTGGTCCGCCCGGCACTGATTAACGGGTGGGCAGAATGTGTGTCCGTGGCGGGCGGGACGAGCCCCCCGACGCACAAAGGTTGCGGAGTATAGCGTCGGTCGCATTGGATTCCGAGGCACAAGAGCCTGCAATGCTTTCCACAACGGTTTTCCATCGTTTTTCCCAGGTTTTTCCGGGCTGTTGTCATGGCTCTCGCCCGATCCGTCTATACTGTAGACAATGAGTGAGCGGCAACTGACCCGGGCAGACCGGTTTCTTTCAGGCATCGACAATGCCCTGCGCGGCATCGCCGCGACGCCGGCAACGGCAACCCGTCCGAGTCCTGCACTCGATACTGCCGAGGGTTCCCTGACTGATGCGGAGCGGCAGCACGCTGCCGGCCTGATGCGGGTCAATCACGCCGGTGAGATTGCCGCACAAGGTTTGTACCAGGGACAAGCGGCCGTGGCGCGCAGCGCTGAAATCGCCGCACACCTGCAATCAGCCGCACGAGATGAACTGGATCACCTCGCGTGGTGCGAGCAGCGCTTGCGTGAGCTTGATGCGCGGCCCAGTCGCTTGCGACCGGCATGGTTTGCGGGTGCCTGGCTGATCGGAGCCGCCAGTGGTGTGCTGGGCGATCGCTGGTCGTTGGGATTCGTCGAGGAAACCGAACGCCAGGTTGCGGCGCACCTTGGGGGCCACCTGGCCGAACTGCCCGCCGAAGACGCACGCAGCCGGGTCGTCGTCTCGAAAATGCGCGAGGAAGAAGAGAGGCATGGCGCCGAGGCGAAGTCCGCCGGTGCTCGCCCATTGCCTGCCGTCGTACGTGAACTCATGCGCATGAGTGCCAGAGTCATGACGCGAACGTCGTACAGGGTGTAAGACTGCTGGCCAGCGGTCGGCCGATTCAATATAATTTGTTCCGGGGACCAGCTTCTATTTTCAATAAGAATTACGGACTTAGCTTGCTCTTGAGTGCGGTCTGTATTAAAAGAACGGGCGACGAATCGCTGAGGATCAACGAATGCAAACAACTGCCAAGACCTTGAGTGATGTTCCCGCGATAAATCGCTTCCTGAGTTACTGCAGGGTGCGCACGGTGCCTTCCAAGACCGTAATGATCCATGCCGGCGACCTGCCAGACGTCCTGTATTACATTGTCGACGGCTCGGTTGAGGTCATGATCGAAGACGAAGACGGCAATGAAATGGTTCTCGCCTACCTCAACAAAGGCCAGTTCTTCGGCGAGATGGGTCTTTTCTACGAACAACCGACCCGTAGCGCCTGGGTTCGCACGCGGACCGAGTGCGAAATTGCGGAAATGACCTATCCGCGTTTCCGGCAAATCGCGAGCGAAAGTCCGGGGCTGGTTTTCGAACTTGCCACCCAGCTGGCCACCCGTCTCGATCGAACCAATCGCAAACTGGGCGACCTTGCGTTCGTCGACGTAACCGGACGGGTCGCCCACGCGATCATGGACCTGTGCAACGAACCGGACGCCATGACGC
>CAZSDL010000288.1:0-2906 GCA_964605635.1 uncultured Woeseiaceae bacterium | reverse complement strand
GCTGCACGATTCTCAAATATTACCTGGACATGGAAAAAGGCGACCTGAATCGCGCACTGGGACGCTACAACGGCAGTCTTGGCAGGCATACCTACCCCAACAAGGTGCTGGACCGGTTGCGCCTCAAGTGGTTTCGCGCCTAGCGGCGGCTAGCAAACCAGGAATGAGTCAGGAACTTCACTGACCTCCGCGGGCTCGGCACGCACACGATCTACCGATGCGAGTCGAGGACCCGACTTCAACCACTCGGCCAGTTCCTCGAGTGCAGCTTGCGAGCCGCAAGCCAGTACCAGCACGCTGCCATCCGCCTCGTTCTTCGCAAAGCCCGTAATGCCGAGTTGCTGCGCCGTGCGGCGCGTACTGTCGCGAAAGAAAACCCCCTGCACCCGTCCCGTGATCCGGAACCGGCAACAGCGACAGTTAACTCGCGGCAAGGAAGCAGTCGAAGACGGCGTGCTGCCGGGCTGAGGTTTGTCGTTCATGATGACCGGGATGACGGGCCGATTCGCCGTGCAGCGAAGGGCAACGCTACTGATTGCGAACCGGGTTCTCCGCGATCGCCAATGCGTCGAGCGCCTTCAGCTTGGCCTGCAACGCATCGCGTCGTGCCTGTGCGTAGGCGCGTTCCGAGAGTTTGCGCTGGGCGCTTTGCAGGAATTCCTCGGCCGAGCGCAGTTGTTCGCTGGCCAGTTCTTCGGCGCCAGCCTGTCTTGCCACGGCGATGGCCTGCCGCGCATCACTCATTTCCTGTACCGGCGGTCCGCTGCTGCACGCCGCCATAAAACATAGCAGGGCCAGCGGCACACCGCGCCGGACGAGCCTCGCCAGCCCGCCTGGCATGAAAGTCTGTGGCATTTTGGACACGCGGGAAAGCTAGCAAGGGCATGGCCACCCGTCAAGCAAGGGCGCGCGGCGCGGCAGCGCTTGAGATTTTCCGGCGCCGCCATGATAGTGGTCGCTCGCGGCATTCGAAGTCGCGGAAGCGGAGGCCTCTGGGCATGAACGTCACCATTTACCACAACCCGCGATGCTCCAAATCGCGGCAAACTCTGCAACTGCTCCGGGAGCGCGGAATCGACGCTACGATTGTGCACTACCTCGACCACATGCCGGACCCGGCGACGCTGATGCAGCTCGCGAAAAACCTGAACGTGAAACTCGCCGCCCTGGTCCGTCCGGACCCCGCCGGGAACGGGGACGTGCCGGATGCGTCTGCCGACGAAGAAGCGCTGGCCGAATGGCTAAGCCGCCATCCGAAAGCGCTGCAACGCCCGCTCGTTATCGATGAAGACAGGCAGCGCGGCGTCATCGGCCGGCCTCCGGAAAACGTGCTTGAATTGCTGGGTCCAGCAGGTCGTGATTGAAATCCTGGTCTTGTACTACTCCCGTCACGGAGCGACTGCGGCACTCGCCCGCGAAGTCTGCCAGGGCGTCGACTCGATCCCGGAGGTGTCGGCACGCCTGCGCACGGTACCGCCGGTATCGACGGTTTGCGAAACCGTGGAGGACCCGGTTCCCGACCGCGGTCCACCGTACGCAAGTCGCGAAGACCTGAGGGAATGCGCCGGTCTCCTGCTCGGCAGTCCCACTCGCTTCGGCAATATGGCTGCGCCGCTCAAGTATTTTCTGGACGGCACCAGCAGCGAATGGCTCTCCGGGGCACTGGTCGATAAGCCGGCCGGACTGTTTGCCTCAACCTCGACTTTGCACGGTGGCCAGGAAACGACCTTGCTCACTATGGCGTTGCCGCTCCTGCATCACGGCATGCTGCTGGTCGGGATTCCGTATACGGAGCCGGCACTTTCCACCACCACAACGGGTGGCTCACCCTACGGCGCCACCCACGTTACCTGGAACCGGGAAGATGACGAGTTGTCGACGGACGACAAGTCGCTTGCTCGCGCGCTCGGCGCGCGAGTGGCGACGATGGCTAAGCGTTTGGCCGCCCGTCGGGCATAACGCCGACTCTCAGGGTTCCGCTTGCAGCAAGGTATCGCGCACGAATGGAATCGTGAGACGGCGCTGGGCCGTTAACGCCGCGACATCGAGCCGGTCCAGCAAACTGTAAAGGCTGGCCATGTCCCGGCGGCTGCGCAACAACAGGTAACGTGCGGTCTCCGGCGGCAGCTCGAGACCGCGCTGCCCGGCGCGCAACTGCAGTGCCCCGATGCGGCCTTGTTCGTCGAGCGGTTCGATATGAAAAACCGGCAATCGTGACAGGCGGCTCTGCAGGTCGGGCAGTGCGATGCCCACCTCGCGCGGTGCGGCATCGGCGGACACCACGAGAATGCCGTCGTTGTCGATCAACTGGTTGCCGAGTTCGAAAAGCGCCAACTCGAAGTCTGCATTACCGGCAACGCGATCGATGTCGTCCAGGCAAACGCAACGGCGGCGAGCCAGCCCGTCGAGAACAGAGGCATCGGCATCGGCCAGCAATGCCAGCGGCACATACGCCGAATCGTCACCCATGCGCTCGCAAACGGCTTGCAGGAGGTGCGACTTGCCGGTTGCCGGAGCGCCCCAGATCCAGCAGCCGGGGCCCGGGGCGCGATCGGCCGGGGCGCGATCGGTCGCGCCGCGGTCGGCCGGGGCGCGATAGGCCGGGCCGCCACCGGCCAGTTCCCGTAAAAACGCCACAAGGCCTTCGTTGCCGGTGTCATGGAAACTCTCGAAATGCGCGTGATCGGCGAGCGTGAGCGGCAATGCCAGCTGGTTCAACGGTGATCCTCTCCCGCGGTCGGGCCGCGTTCGGTCGGGCCGCGTTCGGTCGGGCCGCGTTCGGTCGGGCCGCCTTCGGTAGCAATTCGTTCAGCGTCCGGATTTTCCGCGAGGTAGCGCTGGAAGGCGAATTTTGCCAGAACCGAAACCACGGCCGCCGCGGGTAACGCCAGCAGGATGCCGAAAAA
>CAZSDL010000287.1:0-2911 GCA_964605635.1 uncultured Woeseiaceae bacterium | reverse complement strand
AGGCGTACTTGATCTTGATTTCCTCGGCATACTGCGTCGGAGTGCGCATCGACACCGCGATGTCGTTGGTCACCTGGTCGCCGGCAATCGGGATGACCGCTGTGTGCTGGATCGCACCACCCAGGAAAACGGCGAGATCGGTGGTGCCTCCACCAATGTCGACGATGCAGGTTCCGAGCTCTTTTTCGTCATCGGTCAGAACCGAGTAACTCGACGCTAGCTGCTCGAGAACAATGTCATCGACTTCGAGACCGCAACGTTGCACGCACTTGACGATATTCTGTGCCGCGCTTTCGGCACCGGTAACCATGTGCACCTTGGCCTCGAGACGCACGCCCGACATGCCGATCGGTTCGCGAATGCCTTCCTGGTTATCGATGATGAATTCCTGCGGCAGGATATGCAGGATCTTCTGGTCTGCCGGGATAGCCACCGCACGCGCCGCGTCGATAACGCGATCGACGTCGGCGGCACTGACTTCCTTGTCGCGAATCGCGACAATGCCGTGCGAATTGAGGCTCCTGACGTGGCTGCCGGCGATTCCCGTATATACAGAGTGAATATCGCAACCGGCCATCAGCTCGGCCTCCTCGACAGCCCGCTGAATGGAGTGCACGGTCGACTCGATATTGACCACGACGCCCTTTTTCAGGCCCCGCGACGGATGCGAACCGATACCGACGACCTCGATGCCGCCATCGTGAACTTCCCCGACGATTGCCACGACCTTGGATGTGCCGATATCCAGGCCGACGATGAGGTTCTTGTCGCCTCTCTTGCTCATGCGACTGCGTCAGCCTCCCGGTCCATTGAATGCTTGCGCCATTTGCTCATTCGGTTCTTCCTGCTGCCAGCATTTCCTGCTGGGTCTGAATCAGGTCCTTCGCGGGTTCACGCACGTTGTCTTTCCAGCCAATCGTGAAACCATTGCTGTAACGCATGTCGACAAAGCGGATGTCAGTCTCGCGGGCGGTAATTACGTTGGCGACCACGTCAATAAACAAACGGGTCCGTTCATCGACGTCGCGTTTGCCCAGGCGCACATTGACACCGTTCAATAAATCCATTTCCCAGGCGCCGCGCGCATCGAGATGCACGCGGCGAAGATCGAGTCCGAGCGGTATCAAATCTTCCCGGACTGACAGGTAGCGCCGCGCGACCTCCGCGGACTGCTCCGGCGGTCCCGACAAGCGCGGTAACTCGGCGGGGATGTGCCGCGCGTCTGTCAGGAACAATTCGCCGCGTGTGTTGAGAAGTCCACGCTCGCCCCAGCAGGCGGCCGGTACCTGTTCCGTGACGCTGATCTGGATCGTGTCGGGCCAGCGTCGGGAGACACTGGCCTGGTCAATCCACGGCAGCGAGACCACGCGTTCCCGGATCAGCGAAAGATTGGCGCTGAAAAACCCGTGATCCAGTTCTTCGCTGACCACTTCCTCAATCTGCAGTGCGCTGACACGCTCAAACGGGCCGTCGATCGTAATGGCCCGAATCGGTCGATCCAGTAACGAAGCACTGAGCTCATAACTGAGGACGATGACAATCGCCGCCGCAAAGCACGCCGTAATTCGTGCCACCGGGATGCTCGGCAGACGCACCTGCGGCAGCTTCCTCTGCTTGCGCTTGCGTGCCTGCTTACGCGTCATTGGCGGCAGCCTCCAGTGTGCGAAGCCCGTGCTGGGTCACGAGACTCGTTTCCAGGATTCTCCAACACAGTTCCGCGAAGTCGATCCCCGCCGCTTTCGCGGCCATTGGCACCAGGCTATGACTGGTCATGCCAGGCACGGTATTTATCTCGAGCACGTACGTCGTGCCGTCACTGTCCGTCATGAAGTCGGCTCGTCCCCAACCCGAGCAGCCGAGTTCATGGAATGCAGCCACTGCCAGCTCGGCATAGTGTTGTTCCTGCGCGGAATCATCGGTCCCCGGGCAAAAATAACGCGTACTGTCGGCCTCGTATTTCGCGCGATAGTCGTAGAAGACCCGCGGCGTTTCGATGCGAATACTCGGCAGCGCTTCACCCTGCAGGACGGCAACCGTTATTTCACTGCCGACTATGCAACGTTCGGCCAACGCCTGGCCGCAAAAACTCAGCGCCAGTTCGACCGCTGCATTCAGTTCGCTTTCCTTGAAAACTTTTGTCATGCCCACGCTCGAACCTTGTCCGGCTGGCTTGAGCACCAACGGGTAACCCAAATCGCCCGCTGCCATCAGGGCATCCGCTCTCCCCGAAACCACGGCGAATTCCGGTGTGCTGATTCCGGCTGATTGGAAGAGTATCTTGCTGCGTATCTTGTCCATCGCGAGCGCCGAGGCCATGACGCCGCTGCCGGTGTATGGGATATCGAGCCATTCCAGTGCGCCTTGCAGCGCGCCGTCTTCGCCGCCGGGTCCATGCAACGCGATCCAGACCCGGTCGAAACCGGCATTCGCAAACTCGCGCAGCGAGCGCTCGGCCGGATCCCAGGCGACAGCGTCCACACTGCGCGACGCCAGAGCCTGCAAAACCGCATTGCCACTGTCGAGCGAAACTGCGCGTTCACTGGATTTGCCGCCCAGCATCACGGCGACGCGACCGAAATCGGCCGGCGACCGGGTTTGCATGCGCTGTTCGCGCTGCGGCGACTTCATTGCGCTCCCTCGCCGACGATCCGGACTTCGTGCTGCAACGACACGCCGTGCACATCGAGTACGGTTTGCTGCACATGGTCGATGAGTTGTTCGATGTCCGCCGCCGTTGCGTCTTCCCGATTAATAATGAAGTTGGCGTGCTTCATCGATACTTCTGCGCCACCGATGCGGTGGCCTTTCAGACCGGCCGCCTCGATCAGTCGCGCGGCATGGTCCCCCGGGGGGTTGCGAAACACCGAGCCGCAACTTGGCAGGCCAAGCGGTTGCGTATCCTTGCGGCGCG
>CAZSDL010000286.1:0-2916 GCA_964605635.1 uncultured Woeseiaceae bacterium | reverse complement strand
ATGCTGCTCGACAGAAATGCGCCGAGGACGCTGTTGCGATCGCGGAATGGCCCGCCCTCGGACTGCTCCCGCTGTTGATCACCCCGCAGATAGGCGACCCGGGCTGGCCCCAGATCGTCGTGGTGGTCAGGATTGTCGGGATTTCCGGTCAGCGGGGGAGTATTCAACCAGTTGCGCTGCGCCACCGACAGATTATCCCATTCGAAGGCGACCGCTCCGCCGCTGCCCGGCCCGCCGGCTCCCGGCCGCCAGATCATGATGTTACGATCATCCGGGGCTGGCAATTCTGCATTCCAAACCACCTCGCCCAGGCCATCGTCGGTGTCCATGTCGATCTGGCGCGCAACGACATCGCCACTCCAGTCGTTGGTGTCGAATGTCGAGACAAAGGCCACCGCTTCGCCGCCACGCAGGAAAGCGCTCGAACCGGCGGCACCACTCGTGCCCTCACGTTCATTGACGCTATCGAGAATGGCGGAAAGCGAGTCGACCAGCTCCTGCGGATTCTGCGCGCTGAGAAACTTTCCTCGGCTGTTGATCGCTGCATGCCAGGCGTCATCGATCGTCGTCCGGCAACGAGCGTTGCCCAGCCCGCAGCTTCCCGCTGACCCGCCTTCGACTACCGGCCAGGCTGTGTCACCACGACGCAGACTCAACAGCTGCGCATCGGTCAGCGGCAATGACCCGGATACGCCAAAGCCAATGATGAAATTCACCATCCGCTGCCAGTTTGCCGGGTCGTTCGCCGGGTTGAAGTACCGCTCGGTCTGCGCGTCCACTTCACCTATGAGGCCGACTCGATTGTCGCTCCAGTATTGCGGAACGTCATTGGTCAAGTTGGCACGCAGATCACGGGACCAGTAATGGAAGGCGATATCGGCCAGGTTCGGCGGATTGTCGTCAGGCGCGCCCGGCGTCGGAGCATTGAAATAAATGCTGGCCGCGGTGCCAGTCAACGAATTGCCGCCCTCAATAGCCGCTCCGGCGCTGTCCGCTTCGCCGATATTCCTGGTGGCTTGAGTGATGTTGCCGCCGGACTGGCCGGTCCAGTAACCATCGGTCATCATCAGGTGGAAATTCTGACGGCAGGAGAGTTCGCGGCCGTAACCGGCATCATAGTATGGGTTGGTCTCGGCATTACCGGAGCGCTCGAAGAAACGACCGGCACGCGCCATGCTCTCACGCAACGGCGTGCCGCCAGTGAACGCCGGCCTTCCCAGCCATGTGAAGAAGTCGCTCCGCCAAGTATTGTCGTCCAGACCCTTGATCTCGGTCCCCGCGGCAATCGCGCTAGCATTCAGATTTTGCCAGGCGACCCGCGTTCTAGGATTCATGCGTACAAAGGCGGTGGTCATCGCGGTCCGGGCAGCCAGACTGCGGATGCGATAGTACGAAAACCAGTTCGCAAAATTTTGCCAGCTGCCGGCAGGCTCGTCCCGAATCAAGCGTACGGTAGTGCCGTTGCAATAGAAGCCTCGGCTCCGGCCTCGGTTATCCGTCACTCCAGCGGGAAACTCCGTTCGCCAACCTTGGCTATAATCCTGATAGGTATTGTGATTGAAGCTGGCTCGATATGCGGTACGCAGATTTTCTGTGCCCAACGCGGGCTGGAAACCGTCGCGCCATGCCGCCCCCGAATCCGCATCCGGATAGCGTGTGCCATCCGGGCGCAACGGTGGTAGGTACTGCAAGCTCGGATTGTAATACATTCGATTTAACGCCGGATCATAGAATCGGCAATCGGTGGTTCCGTAGTTGGCAGTATCCGGGATATAGCCAAAGCCCATACTGCCGGAGTCGTCCAAGGTAATGACGATATTGGGCGGTACACTCGCATTGACGATGAGCGGGACGCGCGCAAGATCAAGTTCGGTGGCGTGTGTGCCCGCGGCCAGACTCAGCGCTGCGGCGCAGAATGCCGTCGCGGCACGTGAGCGGAAATTCGGAATGAACAGTGCCATGACTACGGCTCCTCGTCGTCATCATCGTCGTCGGGCGGTGGGCTACCTCCACCGACATAGCTTGCGTAGAAACTTTCCGCGGACCGCACGACGTTCGCGCTGGACCCGGTGCTGCGACCGCTGATCCGGTAGACCCGGGCAGCGGTACCAGTTCCTGCGTCTGCGCTGCCGCCATAGCCGCCGCCGGTGTCCCATTCGACGTCGGGATCGGCGCCGCCGCTGTCAGGCAGAAGTTCACCCATGTGCTCGATCAGGTACTGCGGCCGTCGAGCCATCGCCGACGCATTGGGATTGCCGATGTCGCCGTCGCTGAGAAAGTTTTCCGGATACAGATGGATCCCCTGGCCAGGCGTTTCGAGCCAGTTCTGGTTGTTGCGAAAATCGTCGAAGGTATCGAAGCCGCCACAACCTTCGGCGCTTCGATCCACCATGCCACTGGATCCGCTACAGTCGCCAACAAATTCCTCGCCGGCCGAAATTCGATCCCGCAGCCACAGTTCGCCCGCGCGCAATGCACTTTCGGCACCAGCCGTCGCAATTGACGTGTTGCGGAGATTTCCGGCCATGCGCTCCTGCATGATCACTCCACTCATCGCGGTCAACGCCATCAGGGTCGTGATCAGGAGAAAGATCAGTCCGACAACCAGGGCGGCGCCGCGCTGGCGCTGCCGGCCGGAGAAAAGCCGCGTCGCCACGAGGGCGTGCGGGGAACACTGATTGGCATCGAACATGAAACGCTCCAATCTAGAATGCATTGTTGCGGACAGTGACGGTCGACCGGAATTCACGACGCATCATCCGGCCAGGAGAAAGGCCCGAAATCAATGTCGTAACCGCATTCGCACCAGGGCAGTCTGCGCCGGCCGGACAGGCCAGCTCGATGACTCCATCAGCATTCCAACTGCCGTCGTTGAGAAAGCTGTAGCGATAGCCTTCCTGACCGGACGCGGTATCG
>CAZSDL010000285.1:0-2916 GCA_964605635.1 uncultured Woeseiaceae bacterium | reverse complement strand
TCGGCGCGCGATCCGCTGAACTCGCGCTCGACAGCGCGGCTGACCTGTGGCTCGTGGCAGAACAGCGTCGTCAACACGCCTACAGCCATGCACGCAGCCATGGCACGGTAGCTCATTTCCCAGGAGCCGTATTGTGCGATGTACAACGCACCGGCGCCACTGACGATAATCGCAATGCGGTATCCGTACTGGTAGGCGGCCGCAAGAACCCCTTGCATTTCACTGCCGGCGACTTCGATCCGATAGGCGTCCAGCACGATGTCCTGGGTTGCCGATAACAGTGCCACGGCAATCGCGACCGCTGTAAACGCACCCAGTGCGGCAGACGGTTCGACGCCTGCCATCACCAGAAGACTGACGGCGATACCGATTTGCGACAGGAATAGCCAGGCGCGCCGACGGCCCAACCAGCCCGTCAGGAACGGCAGGCGCAGCACATCGACCAGCGGCGACCAGACAAACTTGAAGCTGTAAGCAAAACCGAGCCAGGCGAACTTACTGATGGTGCTGGTCTCAAGCCCGGCATCCTGCAGCCACGCCGTCAACGTCGAAAGCACCAGCGGAAACGGCAACCCCGCGGAGAACCCGAGAAAAAAGATCACCAGCACCTTGCGCTGCAAATAGTACTGCCAGGCGCGCACGCCCTTGACGGGCTCCGCCGGCAGGCTACTGCTCACAGGTCATAGTCCATGATCAGCGGCGCATGGTCGGAAAAGCGTTCTGTTTTGTAGACGTCGCAGCGCCGGATTTTGTCGCGCAAACCCGGCGTGACGATCTGGTAGTCGAGGCGCCAGCCGACGTTCTTGTCCCAGGACCTGCCTCGATTCGACCACCAGGTGTACTGGTCTGCTTCCTGGTTCACGACACGAAATGCATCCACGTAACGATGCGTGTCGAACAGCCCGTCGAGCCATTGCCGCTCCTGCGGCAGGAATCCGGAGTTCTTCTGGTTGGCGCGCCAGTTCTTGAGGTCGATTTCCTTGTGCGCGATATTCCAGTCGCCGCACAGAATATATTCCGCGCGGCGCCGTTGCAGTTTCCTCAAGTGAGGAACGAACGCATCGAGGAAGCGGTACTTGGACGCCTGCCGTTCGTCCCCGGCTGACCCCGACGGCAGGTACACCGACACGATGCCGAGTTTGCCGATGCGGACTTCCAGATAGCGCCCTTCGTTGTCGAACTCCGGCACGCCAAAGCCGCGGATGATTGCATCCGGTTCCCGTCGCGAGTAGACCGCCACCCCGCTGTAGCCCTTGCGTTTTGCGTCCTCGTAGTAGCAGTGATAACCCTTTGGCCTGAAACAGTCGTCCTGCAACTGGTCAACCTGGGCCTTGGTCTCCTGGATGCAGACGACATCCGGATTCTGGCCGGCCATCCAGGTGAAGAAGCCCTTGCGCGCCGCGGCACGGATGCCGTTCGCGTTCAACGTGATCACTCGAAACAATCGTTTGTCCTAAGGCCTCGTAATCGAACCGTTACACCCGGGCCGGTTACAGAAAATCGGGGTTCGCTGTGTCATACTGAACCGGCACGGCGACCGGCACGGCCGGGTAATGATACAGAAGCTGACACCGAGACGATGCGCGCTTATAAACAGGAATTTCTCGATCTCGCACTTGAACTCGGCGCCCTCCGGTTCGGCGAATTTACCTTGAAGTCGGGGCGCATCAGCCCGTACTTTTTCAACACCGGACTTTTCAACAGCGGCTACGCGGCGGCCAAACTGGGACGCTACTACGCATCGGCCATTGCGGCCTCGAAGATCGAGTTCGATATGTTATTCGGGCCCGCCTACAAGGGCATTCCGCTGGTCGCTCTCGCCGCCGCGGCACTCGCCGAACACCACGATGTCGACGTTCCCTATACCTTCAATCGCAAGGAAAGCAAGGGGCATGGGGAAGGTGGCATCATCGTCGGCGCACCGCTCTCCGGCAGGGTGCTGATCGTCGACGACGTGATCACGGCCGGCACCGCTGTGCGCGAGGCCCATCAGATCGTCAGGAATGCCGGGGCCGAGGTTGCCGGGCTGGTGATTTCGCTGGATCGCGAGGAGGTCGGCAGCGATTCGCGCTCCGCAGTACAGGAAATCGAACAATCGCTGGGAATCCCGGTCGTCAGTATCGTGCAGCTCGAGGACCTCGTCGACCTGCTGGAGGATTCCACAGAGTTCGGGGATTCCCTCCAGCCGGTGCTCGAATACCGGCGAAAATACGGGATCGCTGCGCCGGCCTG
This sequence comes from uncultured Woeseiaceae bacterium, assembly GCA_964605635.1. GTDB lineage: Bacteria > Pseudomonadota > Gammaproteobacteria > Steroidobacterales > Woeseiaceae > IDS-8. The sequence goes on along the minus strand of CAZSDL010000285.1, from coordinate 684 downwards.
ATCAGACCCGCCGTTGCCGGAAACCGTGAGGAAATTAACGATTTACGGCGGAGAAATCGCAACATAATCTTGAAAATCGCGAACCAGTCGATGCGACGTGGCCCTGAATCCGTGTGATATTTATTGCATGAAACTATTTATTGTCATCTGTGCACTCCTTGCTTTCCTGCCGGCCGCCGTTATTGCCCAGGGCGACAAGATGTACCGCTGGGTCGACAAGGACGGCAATATTCACTACGGCGACAGCATCCCCGCCGAGTATGCCGAGGTCGACAAGCAAGTCGTCAATGAACACGGCGTGACCGTCGACGTGATGCGCGGCAAGAAAAGCGACGCAGAAATTGCCGAGGAAAAACGCCAGGAAGCATTGCGGGCGCAGCAGGAAATGCAGCGTCGCCAGGACCGGGCCTTACTCGCCACCTACCTGTCGGTGGATGAGATCCTGATGCATCGCGATCGTCGCGTCGAATTGTTCCAGGCGCAGGCGCGTGTCACGGAACTTTATTTGCGCAACCTGCAGAAGCGGATGGCGTCGCTGCAAGCCGAAGCGTCGCGTTACCGGCCGTACAGTGAAGATCCGGATGCCGAGATGATCAGCCCGGGACTGGCCGCGGATATGGCGTCGACGAGACAGGCCATCGCCCGCCACGAGCAGAACCTGCAACGATTCCAGGACGACGAAGA
>CAZSDL010000284.1:0-2925 GCA_964605635.1 uncultured Woeseiaceae bacterium | reverse complement strand
TCGCCGCTTGTTTGGCCGCTGGCCAGGGTCGGGAGGAACGGCTGAGGAATGCCAAATGCCGTCGTGTTGGTGGCGAACTCCGGAACCGTTTATTCGCTCCGAGAAAATTAAAGAAAGGCGACCGATGCCTGGAAGCGACGCATTCGATGGAGCAGCCTGAGCTTGGCCAATGCTGTCACGCTGTTGAAGAGGCTACTTGTCCCCGGGTGGCTTGTCTCGCTCGTTTGCCTCTGGCGCTTTGAGGCTAAGGTCAGTCCCAAGTCCGAAGTAGAGCTGACAAATCACCTAAAAATTGGTAAAGGTTCGGTGATTGGGTCCTACACCAAAGTGAAATCGAGTGAGGGCCCGATGGAACTAGGTGTGGGTGTACTGATTGGTACTCACTGCTTTATAGCATCGCACATTGGCGGTATCTCGATCGGGGACCATTCGATGCTGGGTCCGTTTGTCTCGGTAGTGGCCAATGACTATCGGTATGACCGGCTCGACCGGCCCATTTCGCTTCAGGAAAAGACTTCTAAAGGCATTGTTATCGGCAAGGGGGTCTGGCTGGGTTCCGGAGTCGTTGTGCTGGATGGGTCGCAGATCGGGGACGGTGCCATCGTAACTCCCAATACCGTTGTCACCGGTCGCGTTGCCGAGAATACAGTGGTGCGAGGGAATCCAGCTTTACCTATCTTCGTTCGTCGTCCGTAGCCGCCGTAAGAAAGATAAGGTTTGCACGCGGCGACGGCGTTCAAGACCGAAGCAATCCTTGTGCACGGTACCACGCGGCCGTATTTGCCAACCCCTCTTCGATATCGAAGCGCGGCTTGTAGCCCAAAAGCCTTTTCGCCTTGTCGACCGTAAACCCGCGATCCATAGCGAAAAATTCAACCCGGCGCGGGTATAGCGGAGGATTGACCCCCAATGGCTTGCAGATAGCCTCGCACACCTTGGCGGAAACCTCGACTGGCCAAAGCGGAAGATTCAGTCGCGAAGGCTTCTTCTGCAACACCCGGGCCACGGTCCGGGACATCTCCAGGATCGACGTATAGCGCGGGCCGGCAATGTTGAAAACCTGCCCCAGGGCTTCGGGCCTGGTTGCTGCCAAAATAAATCCGTCAATCAAGTCATCAATATAGGTGAGATGGTATAGCGTTTTGCCGCTTCCTATCATGACGAAAATTCCCCGGTTGATCGCCCGGAACAGCTTCAGGAAACGCAGGTCGCCAGGGCCATAAATTCCTGCGGGACGAACCACAGTGCCCGGGAGGCCATTCTCGATGTAACGTCGCGCGACCTGTTCACCCTGCCACTTCGTTTCCTGGTAATGATCGTTGGGCTGCACCCGATACTCTTCATTAGCAGGAGGGTCGTCGATCTGGCCCTGCACGCCGACGGTCGAGCAGTGAACGAGCCGTTGAGCGCCCGCTTCCAACGCGGCTGATGCCACGTTGTCCACTGCATCGACGTTGACTCGACGGAAGTTGTCCCGAACGTTATCCTCCGTGCGAAACATGGCGGCAATATGGAATACGCAGTCTGCAGGTTCCATGGCAGCCTGGACGGAAGCCCGGTTGGTGATATCCGTCTCGACGCACCGCACTCCAAGGTCCTTAAGCGGCTGCACGCGAGGGGAGGATCGCACAAGCGCAGTGACCTCCCAACCATCGCGTATGAGCCGCTTCGATAGTGCGAGACCGGTGAAACCCGTCGCGCCAGTAACAATCGCCTTCATTCTTTTTCTCCGAGTAAACCGGTCTTATTGCCCTTGGGAGCGGTTTGCCTTGGCGAGATCAACGACAAGCGTACCATGGTGACTCCCGCTTGCCACGACTACCGCACGATTGCTGTGCCCGGCATATAACTTAATCTGCACGCTTGGAGACCCGGTGTACTACATAACCTCTGTAGAGGCCCAAGGTGCTGATGGGGCCAACAATGCGGGTCGCCCGCACTAAGCAGCCCGGTCACACAGGCGGAAGTACAGGCGGTCGCCAGCTGCTCATTCTCCGGTCTCGCGCGCTCTTGGGCCGGCGGTGTTGCGGATACGGCCCACGAGTTCTTCCATGCGCTGCAGCACTTCATGCAAGCGGGTGAAATCGCGAAAACCGATGTGCAGCGAATATTCCCCGTTTGCGGCCTGGCGAATCGAGATCTTCTGCCCTAGTTCTCCGGCGATTTGTTGCTGAAGCCAGCGCGTTTGCAATTCGACGGTTGGTTTGTCGCCCGTACCTGTCGCTCCCGAAGACCGGAGATCACGCACGGAGTTTTCTACCTGTCGTACTGACATGCCGCTCGCCTCGACCTTGCAAGCCATCAAAACCTGTCGCTTGTCATCGAGTGACAAGAGCGCACGCGCATGGCCCATATCGATGCGACCGGCGGCCAGCAGGTCCTTGACATCGTCGTGCAACTCCAGGAGACGCAGCAGATTGCTGACCGAAGCCCGTGACCGGCCCACCGCTTTGGCATTCGATCGACTTGAACTGGACGCCTGGGCGGATCAGTATAATTCGCGCAACGGGCGTCCCGGTCGATCGCAAGGAGAACGACCATGGGACGCAAAAGCGGCGATCAGGTTCGTGCGTGAGAACCAGCACAACACCGGCTGCCGCGATGCCGAGATCTGCAGGATGCAGTGGGACTGGGAAGTCCAGGTTCCGCCACTCGAGACATTCGTGTTCATTGTTCCGGGGTCATTCGTCAAGAACGGCGACGAACGGCTGGTGGTCCTGAACGACATTGCCAGGTCGATCGTGAACGCGCGCAGAGGGAAACATCCGACGCATGTGTTCGTGTACAAAGGCAAACCGGTGCAGAGGATGCTGAACAGCGCCTGGTGCCGAGTCCGGAAGGAGGTCAGTCTGCCGCAGGTTCGGGTGCAGGATTTGAAGCACACGTTCGGTCGCAGGTTACGAGCCGCCGGCGTGAGCTTCGAGG
>CAZSDL010000283.1:0-2936 GCA_964605635.1 uncultured Woeseiaceae bacterium | reverse complement strand
CAGTACGGTGTTCCTGCAACCCTTTACGCAGGCTGGCACGGGACAAGCCACCCACAACCGTATGCTTGCGGCCGACAACCGGCAGCATCAGGAAATCGTCCCAATCATCGAGGAAGCCGGCCGACGACAGGTTTGCACGGCTGGACAGCGGCCGAACCTGCACGACGGGCAACTCGTTGAGCAATCGCGTGGCGTTGCTGCGCATCAGTGCGGCGAGCGATACGGCGCCGGCAAAGCGGCCGCTTTCATGAGAATGCAGAAACACATGGCTGGCGACCCCGACGTTGCCCAGGTAGCGTACCGCGTCGCCGACCGTTGCCTGATCCGGCAACGACGGAACTTCCGGGTCGATCCACGCGCCGACACTACCGGGCGGATAGCGGAGCGCGCTGCGCAAGCGTCGCGCCAGCCGCACCGGCAGCGCATCCAGGATCGCTGCATGGTGTTGTTTGGCGATAAGCCGCATAAGTCCCGCGCAGTCGTGGAAGGCCAGGTGTTGCAGGATCGCAGCGCCTCGGTGCGGCGTTAACAATCCGAGGCAGCGGGCGCCGGACCACGCAGACATGCAGGCAACTGCAGGAGCGGCGAGGCGCGCGGGTATTTCCTCGAGAAATGCGGCCGCCTGTTGCGGGTCGATTTGCTCGAGCACCTGCGCCGCCGATGCAGGCGCATGCGAAAGAAAGGCAAGGGTCAGTGTCGGCCGATCAGTCATCGTCGTCGGCCGTCCTGATCAGCACGGCCTCCTCCTGAAAAAACTTGGCCGGTACCGACATGCGTCCATCCTCCGTTGCCATTACCACTGTTGTCGCGGTCAACTCGAGAACCTGACCTTCGATACCGCTTACTCTTGCGATTTGTCCGGGTTCGAGAAACTTCTGCAATTGCCGGGCGCCGAGCAGATTTGCGACGAGTACCTGTGCGCCGAGGCCGAATGCCAGGGCGAGGCTCAACAATAAGCCGCCGATGACGATGCTGAACAGGATCGTCAGGAAGGTGATATTGATACCGATCTGGTCCAGGCCAATGACCATTGCGGCGACAAAAATCGCGGCTTGAGCCATACGCCCCAGGAACTCGCTTTGCGTCGATCCGGCTGAATCCAGGGCGGCTGTAACGAGATCACGGACGAGCGTGCTGACAAAGTATCCGGCAAGAAGAATCAGCCCTCCGGCAATGAGGGTCGGCAGGTAGGCGACGATTCGATCCAACCAGATGGTGAAGAGCTCGAGGCGGGCAACCCGTGCCGCCATTGCGACAAAAAGAAGGATGATCAACCAGAAGACGATGCTGCCGATCAGTTTCCGGGCACCCGGCGTCAACGTCAGGCGCCGGCTCGTGGCAGACCAGCGGCTGATGCGGGCCAGCACCGTATCCAGTCCGCCGGCGAGGCGAATGATTGCCGCACGAACCACCGTGGCCACCAGCCACCCAAGCAGAAGCAGTAGCAAAGCCGCCCCGAAATGCGGCAGGTACTCGACGAACGCACGCCAGGCTTCGCCCAGCATGTCCCGCAGGGATTGCAGGCTTTGCGACAGGTCGGTCATGGTTGGCTCCTGCAGATTACAGTGCAACTAAACTACAGGATTATGCGCCGTTGCGGCACCCGAAGGCATGGTTGCTGCGTCTGAGGGCGCACGCAATTGCGCTGGCTCAGCGGTTACGCGGCAGCCGAAGAATGACTCGCAAGGCGTCTCGGGACGAGAAACGACAAACGACCGCCGATAACAGCCATACGCAGGACAAACAAATGCAGGTTGACTCCACCGATCGTCGCATGCTGGACTTTCACGCCAGGTGGCGTCATGGTCGCGATTACACCCGCCTCATATGTGTCAATTCCGGCAGGGGCGTTGCTCGGCAATACGATAGATGCTTAACCATGCGGTGCACCAGGTACTGAGTTTGCAGAACTAACAGGCGTGAAGAACATCAGTATCCGGACAAATGAGGACAGTTTTACTCCCCAGTTCAAGGTCGTCCAGCCCCGGCTTTCGAACGTCTTGCTGCGCGATTTTGGCAGGGCCTTCAACTTGGCGGTGAGTATCGCCAACACCTTCTATTGTTTTTTGTTATGGAAGTACATATGAACCAACCAGGAACAACCGCCGGCAGAGAAAATTTCGAAGGCAAGATGTTTCTTTATTCCCGGCCGGAATTGTTGACCGTGGAGGACCACGGTCATCTCGGGCTCAACATCGCGCCGCGCCCGTTCGATTTCGTGAAGTCGATCCGCGTGGTACCAATCGCCGCGGCCGAGATCGCGTCGGCGCAAAAGAACTATCCGATTATCTTTTCGGACCTGAAGCAGCCGGCACTGCTGGCTGTGGTCTCGATTCTCGATGAGTTCAACCTTTTTGTCGATGCCGGTGGAAAATGGGACCAATCCGCTTATTTGCCGGCGTATATTCGCTGTTATCCATTCGCACTCGCTGCGCGGTCCAATAATCAGTTTGCCGTCGTTATCGATCGTGACGCTGCAGTAATCTCGGAAAACCCGGAGCAGTCGTTCTTCAATGGCAAGGAGTTGACGCCACCCATACAGGCACGCGTGGACTTCTGCGCGCAATTCAACTCGCATCGCCCGGCGACGCAGGCTTTTTGCGATAAGCTGGTCGAGCTCAACCTGCTCTCCGGGCAACAGGCGACCTACAAGCCCGATGACGGCGGCGACGAACAGTCCATCGGCTCCTATGTCGCCGTCGACTTCGACAAGCTCAAGGAACTCGATGCCGAAACATTGCGCCAGTTACACCTGGACGGCATGCTGTCAGCGATCTATGCGCACCGCTTTTCGCTGGAGAACTGGTTCAGGCTCCTGGAACGACGGAATCGCCGCCGGTCAGCTTCCTGATGGTTCACGAGCGTCCGGCAACCACGCGATCCGGGTGGTTGCGATACGGAGTTCCAGAATGACCATCGAATGGCATGACCTGCTC
>CAZSDL010000282.1:0-2944 GCA_964605635.1 uncultured Woeseiaceae bacterium | reverse complement strand
TGACCCTGAAGCCGGATTGCCTCGTCTGCGGCGCCTACGAAGCACTGGCGCTGGCAAAACCGATGGTGCTATCCGACAACCCGCCCACGCGCGAAATTTTTGGTTCTGCCGCCGTGTTGACCAATAACTCGGCTACCGACATCGCCAGCGCCGTGGCAACGGCTGTCGAACAACACGAGCGCCTCGAGACCAATGCCCGGGCATTGCGCGCGGGTTACGCCGCACCCTGGCAGGCACAGGCAGCCAGTGTCTGGGCCGCAATCTGCGCCGAGCTGCGTACCGCCCGCGGGCGAAAGTGAAGGAAGTCGCGCATCCGAAGTTCTACTGGTTCGATTCCGGTGTACTGCATGCGGCGACGGGCGGATTCGACCAGCCGTTGCCCGCGGCCTGGGACGGCGTATTGTTCGAGCATTTCGTCCTGCATGAGCTGCGCAGCTACCTGCATTACGCCGGTGTGAAAGGTTCCCTGGGCTATTGGCGCACACCAAACGGCATGGAAGTAGACTTCGTCTGGTGGCATGGCAAGAACACAGTTGTGATCGACGCAAAACACGGACAGCGGTATCGCAAGGAGTACAGGAAAGGTATCGACGCTTTTCGCGCCGCTCGTGCTGCACGAGGCTATATAGTCTACGGCGGTTCGCAGGAACTTGTGGTGGACGATATCCCGGTGTTGCCACTGGAGAGTTTCGTGGGACGACTGCATGCCGGGGAGATCATTGGATGACGGGAGGGTGGCCTGGCGATTCGACAGAGAGTAAACGCGGCGACCTGCCTCGCATTATCTTTTTCAACATCAACGGCTCCGGGCTGGGACACCTGAGCCGCTGCCTCGCCTATGCGCGACGGTTGCAGGGACGGGCACGCTGCGTGTTCTTCTCGCTGGCGTCTGCTGTCGAGATCATCCACGACATGGGCTTTGAGGCCGATTACTTCGTCTCGCATTTCTGGTCGAGTTCGCACATCAACGCGTGGAATCGCGAGCTCGCCGTGCGCTTCGGGCTGATGCTCGAGGAAGTCCAGCCCGCGGCTGTCGTTTTTGACGGTACCTGGCCGTTTCAAGGTTTCTTGGATGCCTGCGACGTGTATGACGTGCCGATCAAGGTCTGGTCGAATCGCGGCTTGCACAAGGCGGACTTCCACGGTGTGCCCGTCCCTGAGAGTGCCTTTGACCTCGTGATTCAGCCGGGCGAGTTAGGCGCGACGTTCGCCGTTGAAAGGGGCGAGCGCCCGGGCCGGAAAGTGACGACACCGCCCGTCACGCTGCTCGCAGCGCACGAGCTGCTGGACCGGAGCGCCGCGCGGGACGCGCTGGGGCTCCCGCAGGACGGGCGCTTCGCGCTCCTTTCGTTAGGCCCGGGCAATCTCAAGGACGTCAGCGATATTGCAAGCGGCCTGATCGATGAAATGCATGACCGCGGGTTTGCCGTCGTTTCGGCAAAAACGCCGATCTCCGTTCGCGACGTAGCGCTTCCGGAAGGCGTCACATCGATCTCCGTTTTTCCGCTCGTGCGCTACCTGCGTGCCTTCGATATCTTCGTCGGTGCGGCCGGCTACAACACCTGTTGCGAGGTCATGCAGGCCGGTGTGCCGAGCCTGCTGGTGCCGAATACACTGGTGGCCGACGACCAGGCGCGGCGCGCGCAAATGGTTTCACAGCATGTGCCGGTGGTGGTTTCGCCATGTGAGACTGTGGATGAGCGACGAGCGGCGGTACAGCGGCTGCTCAAGCTTCCTGTTGTCGCGAAGCGCGCGCCGGCATGCGATCTCGACGGCGCGGAACGGGCGGCGGACGAAATGCTGGCGCTCGTCGAAGACCGGGTGGCGGCATGACCGTCGACGCGGAGACGAGAAACCTGCGCATTCAATTGGAAAAGCTGGCGCGCGAGGCCGAACTCGACCTCGTCCAACGATATGCCTTGCGCTTACCGCTGCCTCCACGCCTGAGCCCCTATCGAAGAGCGCGGAGATTCGCCGGCCGGCTACTGCGGCGCTTCGGATTCCTGATCGAACCGTGGTCACCGCGACTCCGGCATTTTGAATGCAGCGACGGCGCAAAGACCGTACTCATTTGGGCACTTGGCGCAGATCGAGAAACGCTACGCACGGCATGCAACGGGTTTACGACCTACCTGCGGGATCGACCTGACCGGATACCGGTGCTCGTAACGGACGTGGCGGACTTTGCGTTTTTCTCGCGTCTCGGCTGGCTCGTCGAATACGTGCCGGCGTTGTCGGCCCCGGCGGGGGCTTATGCGGAGCGTAAGCGTCGTTACCTGGCCTGGCGTTACCGCGACGCGCTGGTGCTGCCTGTCGCTGCCGGACTGGAGTACTCTGCGGTACGGCTTGGCGGCGGCCGTGGACGGGTATGATCGCCGCTCCGCTTGCCAGGCTTCACGTCGCATGACCGAGTCCGCAAACGCCGCACTGCCCTGCGTCGTGCTCTTCAACATCAATGGTTCCGGCATGGGGCACCTGACCACCTGTCTCGCCTACGCGAATCGCCTGCGCGGACGTGCAAGGCCCGTGTTCTTCTCGCTGGCCTCCGCGATCGAGATGATCCACGACGCAGGTTTCGAGGCGGACTATTTCGTCTCGCGGTTCTGGTCGCGGGCGAGCTCATGGGCATGGGATCAGCAACTCGCGCTGCGGCTGGGAATGTTCTTCGAGCGCGTGCGCCCGGACGTCGTCGTTTTCGACGGCACATGGCCCTACCGCGGCTTGCTGCACGCGGCGGCGGTGTACGGCGTGCCTAAACTCGTCTGGTCTAATCTCGTCCTATATAAGAGTGGCATGCGAACCGTCCCGGTACCGGATAGCCGCTTCGACCTCGTATTGCACCTGGGAGAAATCGGTTCGACCTTCGAGATCGAGAGAGCGGGGCCGGGAACTCGCAAGGTGCTCGTCCCGCCGGTGACGCTGCTGGATGACGATGAATTGCTCG
>CAZSDL010000281.1:0-2971 GCA_964605635.1 uncultured Woeseiaceae bacterium | reverse complement strand
ACCGGAAATCCATGCAGGAAGTTGGTGGTGCCGTCCAGCGGGTCAATGACCCAGAGATGATCGGAATCGCCATCCGCACCGCTTTCTTCAGCGAGAATCGCGTGCTCGGGGTAATGTTTGCGAATCGTGTCGATCACCGCACGCTCGGCGATTCGGTCCGCTTCACTGACGAAATCATTGCGACCTTTTTCTTCAACCTGCAGTGAATCGAGCTTTTTAAGACTGCGAATGAGTGTGTCACCGCCACGGTGGGCGGCCATTACGGCGACATTGAGCAATGGATGCATCGTTAAATTCCCGCTGCTTGATAAAGAACTGGCCGGCCGGGCCGGCGCGGACGGTAGAATAACAGACCGCTTGCATGCCGCCGCAGAATCGCGGCTCACGGCATGTCACACGACGCAAAGGGCAGGGCAGGTTACACTTGAGATGACAGTCAGAATCGTACTGGTTGGCACGACGCATCCCGGCAATATCGGGGCTACCGCCCGCGCCATGAAAAACATGGGGCTAAGTGAACTGGTGCTGGTAAACCCGCGCTACTTCCCGCATGCGGACGCCACTGCGCGAGCGTCCGGCGCGGAAGATATCCTGCAGGCAACCCGTGTCACGAGCAGTCTCGGCGAAGCGCTCTCGGACTGCTCCTTTGTCGCCGGCGCAAGTGCCAGGTCGCGGACCATCGGCTGGCCGACCAGCATGCCGCGAGAGTGCGCTGCGAGGTTGACCGCCGAGAGCAAACACGGCGTCGCCGCGGTCGTGTTCGGCCCGGAAAAGTCCGGGCTGACCAATGAAGATCTCGACCGGTGCCATACCTTGCTCACGATCCCGACAGTAGCGGGCTTCAGTTCGCTGAACCTGGCCATGGCAGTACAGATCATTTGCTACGAACTGCGCATGGTGCATTTACAGGTCGCCAATCCCGTCGTGGCTCGCGACGCGCCGCTGGCCAGCGGCGAGGATCTCGAACGCTTTTACGTTCACCTGCAACAGGTTTTGACAGACAGTGGTTTTCTCGATCCGGATAACCCCCGGCAACTGATGCGCCGGCTGCGGCGCCTGTTCTTTCGAGCGGAACCGGACAGCAATGAGATCAATATCCTGCGCGGCATCCTGGTGGCGCTCGACCCTGCAGCACGCCGGGTGCCGGGGAATTCCTGCGTGAGAAATGATGAGTTCTGAACGGCCCGCCGAGGTTGTTTACCTCGATCACGCCGCAACGACGCCGGTGGATCCGGCGGTTGTTCGTGCCATGCAGCAAGTACTGTCGCCGGCCGGTAGCTTCGCGAATCCGGCATCGGCGCACAGCGCGGGGCGCCGCTCGCGGGCGCTGGTTGAGCAGGCGCGCCGGCAGGTGGCGGACCTGCTGCATACCGAGCCCTGTTGCCTGGTTTTTACGTCCGGCGCGACGGAATCAAACAACCTCGCGATCCTTGGCGCAGCGCGCAATCGCGCGCATCGCGGCCGGCATGTGATCACGATGCGAACCGAACACAAGGCGGTGCTGGATACTTTTGCGGCGCTGGAACGGGACGGCTTCAGGGTCACCTGGCTGTCGCCGGATGAGAATGGTCTGCTTGCGATCTCAGCACTCGAGGCTGCGTTCCGCGACGACACGCAACTCGTGTCGGTCATGCACGTCAATAACGAAACAGGTGTGATGCAGGACATCGAGACTATCGGCGCAGCCTGCCGCCGGCACGATATCCTGTTCCATTGCGATGCCGCCCAGTCGGCCGGCAAGCTGCTCATCGATCTAGCGCGATTGCCGATCGACATGATGTCCCTGACTGCGCACAAGTTTCACGGCCCGCAAGGCATTGGAGCGCTGTACCTGGCCGATCACCCCGGCTGTCACATCACACCGCTTATGCACGGCGGCGGGCAGGAGCGTCGTCTGCGACCGGGTACCTTGCCGATACACCAGATCGTCGGCTTCGGCGCGGCGGCTGCGCTGTCGCTGGAGCGTCAAGCGGAAGACCTGGCATACCTCCGGATGCTCAATGACCGCTTGTGGCAGGGCATAGGCTCAATGCCCGGCGTGCTGCGGAACGGCGCCAGGGAGCTGTCGTTTCCCGGGATACTCAATGTCAGCGCCGCCGACGTTGACGGTGAAAGCCTGCTGCTGGCACTGGAGCCGGTCTGCGCGGCGAGTGGTTCCGCCTGCAATTCGCTGAGCGGTGAGCCGTCCTATGTGCTGCGCGCGCTCGGCCGCGACGATCGCCTGGCACAGAGTGCCGTCCGTTTCAGCTTCGGGCGCACTACGAGTATCCAGGACATCGACTATGCTGTCGATAGATATCACTACGCAATCAATAAGTTGCGATCGATCGGGCCCGCTTTTTCGCGGCTGGCCGTATGAACGTCGCCGTTGGCCCGGGTGGCTACAACCCCCGGGTACTCGGGTATTTTGCGCAACCCGTCCATGCAGGCGACCTGCAAGCGCGGTATCCTGTTGAAGGAAGGGGCGAAGCAACTGAAGCGGGCGGCGGCTGTCAGATCCTGTTGACAGCGGGCACTGACGGGACCGCGTTTTGCGAAGTGCGCCACCGGGTGCTCGGCTGCCCGCATCTGATCGCCGCAGCCGAGGAGTTGTGCCGCAGGGCGGAAGGCCGCCCCGTCGCGGCTCTGGCATTGTTCGACCGGTCGGAATTGATGGCGCTGCTGGATGTACCCGTCGAAAAGTCGGGCCGAATGTTGCTCCTGGAAGACGCCTGGCAAGCGCTTTGCCGGGGACTCGAGGGCAGCGCAAGCCGGGCTAACAAGGCAACTGATTTTACTGACGACGAAAGGTAACAAGGTAAGCGCATGGCAATTTCATTGACAGAACCGGCGGCAAGCCGGGTACGGCACTATCTCGATGCACGAGGCAACGGGGTCGGCCTGCGCGTCGGCGTCAAAAAGACCGGCTGCAACGGTTTTGCCTATGTCGTGAATTATGCAGACCGGATTGAAGCGTCGGATATCGTATTCG
>CAZSDL010000280.1:0-2976 GCA_964605635.1 uncultured Woeseiaceae bacterium | reverse complement strand
TGATCGGCATCGATCAGGAAACCCATCGACATCACCTGCAGACCGTGCGCGCGCAACGGCAACATGGTCTTGCCGTCTTCGCTGGTTGGCCGCTGTCCTGCGAGGCCCAGCATCAACGGCTGGCTGGGACCGTAAATGTCTGCATCAAGGATGCCGACCTCGGCCCCGTCCCGCTGCAGCGCGAGGGCCAGATTGACCGCTGTAGTCGATTTGCCCACCCCGCCCTTGCCGGACGCGATGGCAATCACGTTGCTGACCTCCGCGAGCGGCTTAAGGTTCGGCTGCACACCGTGAGACGCGATACGGCTGGTCAGTGTCAATGCGACTTGCTCGACACCCGTTGCTGCCCGCACTTCATCGCTCAATTGCGCTTCCAGGTCCTTGCGCACGGTTTCCACGGGGTATCCCAGTTCGATCTCGACCTGCGCCCGACCATCCGCGACGGCGACACGGCGCACACGCCCTACCTCGCCGAGCGTATGCCCGACATGCGGCAAGACAGTTGAGTTCAAACGTTGCTTCAGGTCAGAATCTGCTGACAATTTCACACTTCGCAGTGGTTCATTAGGTTAAATTGGTTGACGGATGCCCGAGCGGACATCCATGGGCTCCATTGTAACGAAGGTCGCAGTGAATTAGTGCCTGCCGGGCAAGGTATCAGTATGAAAGCCGCGCTCGCCGGCCTCCGTGGCCCGGCGTTACTCGATCCCTGTGGCATAATGCCGGATTGTGTCGACCTGGCAGAGACAGTGGCAGCAGCGACGACCCGGAGGGCGCTCAACACCCGCCAGGACGAGAGCAACAACACAAAATTGACGGTAATACCTTGTCACAGGCGATTGACTCACTACGCAGGCAGCCCTCCACTGGGCGGGCGGTACTGCGGCGCGCGCGGCGGGGGCGTCATGCGCTTCGACGGTAATACGCCGATGCCAGACGACAGAGCGGATCACCTATGGGTTTCCTAGCCGGTTTCCGCGCCGATCAGATCATCCACCAGCTCATCAACGAGACCGACGCCTCGTCCCGAAATGCTGAAAATCTGACCGAAAAGCTCAAAAAGCTGGGCCCCAAGGTAATCCCGAAAGCTATCGAAGCGCTGGCGATGAGCGACAAGACGCACACCATGCTGTTTGTCGATGTGCTGGCCAGCCAGGTCAATGACAAGACCCTGAAGTTCTACAAGGAAGGGCTGGCCGACGGCGGCGAACGCGTCGTGTCCGGCACGGCATGGGCTCTGTCCAGCGCCAACAGTTACAACGCCAACGCCCTGCTCGACTTTTTTGACGAGCCCGAGGTCTCCAAGCCGGCGCTCATTGAGATTCTCAAGGTGCACAAGCGCAACCTGAGCGTGCACGACCTGCTGCGCCGCGCTTACGAACTCGAGCCCAAGGAAAAAGCGGCGCTGTTCCGGATCATCGAGGAAATCGTGACCGAAGACATGGTGCCCGATCTCATCGCGCGCATGGGGGGCAAGGATCCGGTCATCAAGATCCATTTGATGAATCTCCTTGCCAAGTTCAAGAAGACCGAGATCAACCAGGCGCTCGAGATGCAGCTCGGCGATGGCAACAAAATGGTGCGCAGCGCCGCCCTCAGCGCTCTTGCGCAACGCGGCGGCAATGTCAACATCGTCAAGGTCAGCAAGTTGCTGATGGACCCGGACCTCGAGGTGCAGAGCAAAGCTGTCGACGTTATGGTCAAGCTCAATCACCCGGAGACCATCAAGTACCTTGTGCCGGCGTTGAAGGACGAATCGGAATACACACGACGCGCCGCGGTCGAGGTACTGAACGAAATCGGCAACGCGGATTCGGTCAAGGATTTGCTGGAAGCGATCAAGGACGATGACTGGTGGGTACGTGCAAGGGCCGGTGATGCCCTCGCCGAAATCGGCGGTCCGCGCGTCGTTGATTCGGTGCTGGCACTCATCCGAGACAAGGACGATGACATTCGCCGCACCGCGATCGAGATCCTCAATGCGACCGGGGACGAACGGGCTGTCGATGAGTTGCTGAAAGCAACTGACGACACAGACTGGTGGGTAAGGGAACGTGCCGTCGACGCCCTGTCGCAGATAGGCAGCATCAAGGCGGTTCCCAAGCTGGTAGCGATGCTTGGCAAGAACCCCAAGACGGATACCGTCGTGATTCGGGCATTAGGAAAACTCGGCAACCACGAGATCCTCGACAAGCTGGTGCCGCTGCTCCATCGTCCCGAAAAAGACATCCAGATCGAGGCGATCAAGGCGATTTCGCACCTGGCTGACCAGAAGCGCGCCGACACGATTCGCAATGTCTTCCAGAAGATCAAACAGTCAGACGATCCGAGCATCATCAACAGCGCGGACAAGGCGATCAAGGAACTGGATGCCAAGTTTTCGGCAACAGTGCTCGAAGAGAATGTTCGTGCCGAGAAGATGGCCGAGCACACGCGAACGCTTCTTATCGAGAACGAAGATCTGGACGAACTGCTGAGTGCGCAGGAAGGCCAGCAGCAGGTACTCGATATTTCCAAATTGCAGCCGGGCGATGTGATCGACGGTCGCTACAAATACATCGAGAAAATCGGCAAAGGCGCTTTCGGCACGGTTCTGCTGATGCAGGACCAGGTCGTTGATGAAAGACTGATTCTCAAATTCTTGAATCCGAATGTCTCGTCCGACGAAGAAATGATGAAGCGCTTCGTGCATGAGTTGCGTTACTCCCGCAAGATCACTCATCGCAACGTCATCCGCATCTATGACTTCCTGCACTTGCAGGGCGCATACGCAATTTCGATGGAGTACTTCCCGTCGCATACACTGAGCGGCGAAATGCCCGACAGCAAACCCATGGCGTTCGACAAGGCGTTGAAGTATTCCTACGACATCGCAACCGGCATGGCGGTGGCGCACCAGGCCGGGGTCATACACCGCGACTTGAAGCCGGCCAATATCCTGGTCAACAACGAAGGCTTATTGAAAATCGTTGACTT
>CAZSDL010000279.1:0-2980 GCA_964605635.1 uncultured Woeseiaceae bacterium | reverse complement strand
TTGCTGCGCAAGCTCGAGGATTCCGTCACCAAAGGTGGCGATCGCCACAATCCGCGTGCGCAAGGCTGGCTGGATACGGTCAAGCGCTTCTTTGAGCGCATCAGCTCATAGTCGTGCGGTGACGGGCCGCACTGAACGAGGTTCGACGGCATCGACAGGCTAAAGATAGCGGTACTCGGCGCCGGGCGCATGGGCCAGTCGCTGGTGGCAGCCATCCAGGCGTCGGATGCTTTTGAGCTGGTTGGCGTGTGGGTGCGCAGTGCCGGGCGCCGCAACATACCGACTGTGACAACGAGTGCCAGCGCGATGGCGAACTGCAATCTTGCCGAGCTGATCGACGTCGCGGAGGTCGCGATAGATTTCACCTTGCCTGAGGCAACGGCACAAATACTGGACGCTGCAACAATTACCGGCACACCATTGGTCTGTGGCGTGAGCGGACTTGACGCAGGGCAGATACGCCGACTGCGTGACGCGGCTCAGGTAATCCCGCTCCTGTACGACCGCAATATGAGCCCGGGAGCGGCCGTTCTCACCGAACTGGTCCGGTTCGCCGCACAGGCCCTCGGGCAGGAGTATCTGGCGTCCATCGACGAGACGCATCACGTGCACAAAAAAGATGCCCCGTCCGGTACCGCGCTGCAACTGGGTGCTGCTCTCGCCGAGGCGCGCAACCTGGAGTTTCCGGCTCATTATCGTTATGAGCCGAATGGCACGGCGACGCGACGATCTCCAGAGGACATCGTGTTCACGGCGGAACGTCGCGGCGAAGTGGCCGGCGATCACTCGGTTCACTTCGACTCCGACGTAGAAAGCCTCGAACTTCGGCACTCGGTAGGCGATCGGCGCGTATTTGCGGAAGGCGCATTGCGGGCGGCACGTTGGCTGGCAAGGAGGCCGCCCGGTTTGTATGCGATGCGCGACCTTGTGCAAGCTGGCGACACGGTGCCGGTTTAAGTAACATAGCACTGTCGCCGCAGGGCCGACCAAACGACAGGCGGAAGGCATAGTCCTTCCGCTTTTGTGTATCTGGAGGCGACCAATCCAGCAATCAGGAGACTCGTTATCATCGAGGTGAGCCGTTGACCACGCCCGCAATACTTGCACTGCAGGATGGCACCGTATTTCGTGGAATATCTGTCGGGGACGACGGCAATACCATTGGTGAGGTGGTATTCAACACTGCCATGACCGGCTACCAGGAGATTCTCACGGATCCTTCCTACTGCCGGCAGATCGTGACATTGACGCACCCGCACATCGGCAACACCGGTACCAACAGCGGGGACATGGAGTCGTCGAAAATTCATGCTTCGGGACTTGTCATCCGTGACAGTTCAATGATTACCAGCAGTTGGCGCAGCGAACGATCTTTTACGGATTTCCTGCGGCAGGGCAAGTGTGTTGCTATTGCTGATATCGATACACGCAAATTGACACGGATTCTGCGTGAGAACGGTGCCCAGTCGGGCTGCATCATGACGGGAAAAGCGGAGCCCGATAAAGCCGTCGCGCATGCACGCAAGTTCCCGGGCCTCAACGGTATGGACCTTGCCAAGTTCGTAAGCACGGACCGCAACTACCAATGGTCTCTCGGCACTGACTTCGGTCGCCGCGGGCGGATCATGAGCCGGCGCATAGCGCACAATCACGTTGTTGCGTATGACTTCGGCATCAAGCGCAACATCCTGCGCACCTTGTCGGACCTTGATTGCCGGATGACCGTGGTCCCGGCCACCACGCCGGCTGCGGATGTGCTGTTGATGGAGCCCGACGGCGTCTTCCTGTCGAACGGGCCGGGTGATCCGGCACCGTGCCGATACGCCATTGACGCTATCCGGAAGTTCCTCGAGGCGTCCGTGCCGGTGTTCGGCATTTGCCTCGGGCATCAACTGCTGGCACTCGCCGTCGGCGCGAAAACGGTGAAGATGAAATTCGGCCACCACGGCGCCAACCACCCGGTCAAAGACCTTAAGACCGGCCGGGTCATCATCACCAGCCAGAATCACGGCTTTTCGGTCGATGAGGCGTCGCTGCCGAAGAACGTTACGGCAACCCACCGATCATTGTTCGACGGCAGCCTGCAGGGCATCGAGTGCAGCGACCGTCCGGCATTCAGTTTTCAGGGACATCCTGAGGCAAGCCCCGGACCGCACGACCTGTTGCCCCTGTTCGAGCGTTTCATTAACGAGATGGCCGCTGCGAAGTACGCCAGTTCAAGCATGCATATCTGAGATTATTTGCCATTAAAAACATTACATTGAAATACTCTATTAAAGTAGATTCAAGGATGAGCACGGCTCGCCCTGCACGCCCGGACCCAGGCTCCAATGCCCAAACGCACTGATATAGAAAGTGTCCTGATTATCGGCGCGGGCCCGATCGTTATCGGTCAGGCCTGCGAATTCGACTACTCGGGGGCGCAGGCCTGCAAAGCTCTGATGGAAGAGGGTTACCGGGTCATCCTGGTCAATTCCAACCCGGCCACCATCATGACGGATCCGGAGATGGCCGATGCCGTCTATATCGAGCCGGTTCACTGGACGGCGCTGGAGCGAGTGATCGCCAAAGAGCGCCCCGATGCATTGCTGCCGACCATGGGCGGGCAAACAGCCCTCAATTGCGCCCTCGATCTGGTTCGCGAGGGTGTGCTGGACCGTTACAAGGTCGAATTGATCGCGGCATCCCGGGACGCGATCGACATGGCCGAGGATCGTGAACAGTTCAAGGAAGCCATGATCGACATCGGCCTCGAAGTGCCGCGCGCGGAAATTGCACATTCACTGGAAGAGGCGATCCGCAAACAGCCGGAGATCAGTTTCCCGGTCATCATTCGGCCGTCGTTCACGCTGGGTGGCACGGGTGGGGGCATTGCCTACAATCGCGAGGAATTCGAAGAGATTGTTGCGCACGGGTTGGAAATGTCGCCGACCAACGAGGTGCTGCTCGAGGAATCCGTGATCGGCTGGAAAGAGTTCGA
>CAZSDL010000278.1:0-3003 GCA_964605635.1 uncultured Woeseiaceae bacterium | reverse complement strand
ACCCCAAATTCTCCCCAAATCCTACTTGATGGGGTCCGACCCCACGTTTTTTGGATCAATCCTGCATCAGGGTCATGAGCGCCACGACGGTCGATTCCACACCCGCGCGCACGGCAGGTTCCGGCGAAATCTTGAACAGCGGCGAGTGATGACTGGGCACCGGCGGTCCACCCGCTTTGGCGCGTTCGAAGTCCTCCGCGGGCGTGCCACCGATGGCCCAGTAAACGCTTGGGATCGAAGGATCCACGGTGAAGAATGGAAAATCTTCGGCGCCCATGCCTTTGGTCGGATTCTCCACGACGGCATCATCGCCCATCGTTTCGGTCCATGCGACCTTGAGCCGTCGCGCCAGTGCGGCATCGTTGGTGGTTGGCGGTACGCTTTCTTCGGACACCGATACTTCCGGCAGCTTATCCTCCGGCAGTCCAGCAACACGTCCCATGTTAACGGCGATGCGTTCGATGCCATCGAGCAGGAGAGTGCGGGTTTCCTCACTGGTGCTGCGAACAGTCAGTTGCAAATGCGCCCGGTCAGAGATGATGTTGTGCTTGGTGCCGGCTACGAATGAGCCGACCGTGACCACGCCGGGTTCGCGCGGTGCCAGTTCACGCGACACCAGCGTCTGCAGTGCCAGTACGATTTGTGCGCCGAGCACAACGGGGTCTTTTCCCGCGTGTGGATGCGCGCCGTGCGCGCCCACGCCGTGAATGACAATGTCTACGGTATCTGCGCCAGCGTATGGACTTCCCTCGGAGACATTGATGACACCGGCGACATCTTGTGATGAGACATGGAATGCCAGTGCATAGTCCGGCGTGCCGAAGCGTTGCCAGAGACCATCGTCCTTCATTGCTCGCGCACCGAGCACGCGCTCTTCCGCGGGCTGTGCGAGCAGCATCAGTGTGCCGTTCCATTCGTCCTTGCGCGCGGCCATCTGCCTCGCGGTACCGACGAGGCTGGTGATGTGTACATCGTGCCCGCAGGCGTGCATAACCGGAACGGTATTTCCCGTGATCGGGTCTTCCTGGGTGGCTTTCGACGCATTGTCGAGACCGGATTTTTCTTCGACCGGCAGGCCGTCCATGTCAGCGCGCATCATAACCAGCGGGCCGGCACCGTTTTTCATGATGGCGACGACGCCGAGTCCACCGATATTCTCCGTGACGTCGAATCCGGCTGCCCGAAGTTCCCGGGCCATGCGTGCCGCGGTCTCGTGTTCAACCAGCGACAATTCAGGATTGCGGTGAAAGTGATCGAAGAGGTCGGCTAAGTAGCTGTCGTAATCCGACTTGATGTCCTCGTTGAGGTCAGAAGCCAGCGAAAAGGGCGACAGCAGGCAAACAATGGAAAGCGCAATGATGATCTTCATCGATATCCTTAAATCAGGTTTTAATCGAATTAAAGCATAAATCCGTTCGACCCCTTTCACCAAAAAGGACAGCGCCCTTACTCAGAGCTTGTCCTTTATGCCGTAATAAAGCATGCCGAGCGACACCATGTGCCGGCCGAAGCGAGTGACGCCGGGTATCGGCTTCGATTTCAATCGGGCAAAGACATCGAAGCGTTCCAGCGTTCCCGCGATCGCTTCGGCAAGGATCTCGCCGGCAAGGTGCGTCACGTTGACGCCATGGCCTGAATAACCCTGCGAGAAATACACGTTCGGCGCCAGTTGGCCGAGTTGCGGAACACGATTCACAGGTACTGCGATGGTGCCACCCCATGCGTAGTCAATACCAATGCCCCGAAGTTGCGGGAAGACACGGTCCATGCGGGGCCGCAGTTCCGCAGCGATTCTTGCGGGATCCTCGCCGAAGTAATCGCAGCGCCCGCCGAACAGCAGCCGCTTGTCGGCGCTCAGGCGAAAGTACTGCAGAATGAAGTTCGGATCGCACACAGCGAGATCGCGCGGGTTCACCGTCTCAAGCTGGCTCGGTTTAAGCGGTGCCGTAGCAATGATGAAACTGCGCACAGAAAAGAAGCGTGAGCGAAGCCGCGGTTCGAAGTTCTGGTAAGCGTTGCCGGCGACGATCACGGAGTTCGCGGTAACGCTGCCATCACCTGTTCGCACAGTCACTTTGTTTCCCGGCTCGATGGATATCGCCGGCGAATGCTCGTGAATACGGGCGCCGAGCGATGTCGCAGCGCGCGCCTCGCCGAGACAAAGGTTCAGCGGATGCAAGTGACCATTGCGCATGTTGAGCAACGCACCGATATAGGCATTGCTGCCAATCGTTGCTTCCGTCTCCGCCTTCGACAGCAGGCCGAACTCATCAGGGAAGTTACGTCCCGCAAGGCGCTCCGCCTCGCGCTCAAGGTCGCGGAGGTGCCGCGGTTTGATGGCCACGTCGACATAGCCTGCCTTCCAATCGCAATTTATGTGGAAGCGCGTCACCCGGTCGCGAATTATGCGATGACCCGCCCAGCGCATTTCCCAGAGCAGGTCATCGACCTTGCCGTCGTGATACCGGCCGATGCGCTCCTCGGCGCTGATACCGCCAATGACCTGGCCGCCATTACGGCCGGATGCACCGAAGCCGACTCTCGTGGCTTCGAGGACCACAACATCGTAGCCGAGCTCCTTCAGGCGGATCGCGCTCGACAGTCCGGTGAAGCCCGCGCCGATGACACACACATCAGTGTCGACGGGACCCTCGAGTCGCGGATACACCGTGCGCTCGTTGGCAGTCGCCGCGTAATAGGACGCCGGGTAATCGCTCGCAGTGGTCACGAAGCGTCTGCCAGGGCCGGCTGCACGCGGCGCAGTCGCAGGTACATAAAGCCATAGATCATCATCGCCGCCAGCGAAGCGACTGAACACATAACGAAAACGGCGTTATAGCCGAGGTTGGCCGCAAGCAGTGACGCAGCCAGGTTGGGGCCGACGATCTGGCCGAGCCCCTGCGCGCCCGGCATGAGCGATGTAAACCTGCCGGAAGGATCGACGTTTGCAACGGTCGCCATCTGGTAAACGTCGATAAAGATCCACAGGAAATTGAACATGAA
>CAZSDL010000277.1:0-3009 GCA_964605635.1 uncultured Woeseiaceae bacterium | reverse complement strand
TCAACGCGTTACCGGTGACCGGGCTCTGGCCGGGTTGCAGGATGCGATACTCCGGATGCACGATTTCGAGCCCGGCGCGTCCTGCGCGCACGTCACCGTAACAACTGACGGTCAGGCCGACTCGGAACTGCGCCTGTTGCTGCCGGGAAAAATAAAAAAAGCGCAGGGTGATCTGGCCGCTACCGTCACCGATGCGCACCAGCAGGCTGCGCCGCCCGCGATAAACCGTTTCCGCCAGCAGGACTTCGCCGCTGACCAGGCAGCGCATGCCCGGCGCCAGCGCACCGAGACGCACCAGCCGGGTCCGGTCCTCGTAGCGCAGCGGCAGCAGGAACAGCAGGTCCTCGACACGATGGATGCCGAGACGTTCGAGGCGGGAGGCGAGTGCCGGACCGACCCCGGACAACGTCGTCAGTGACGATTGCGGTGTGCCCACCGGCTCTACAACGAAAGAATGGCCTCTGCCTCGACGTCCGCACCCTTCGGCAACGCGGCGGCTCCGACGGCCGCGCGGGCCGGGTACGGTTCGCTGAAGTATTCGGTCATTACAGAGTTGACGATCGCGAAGTTGCTGAGATCGGTGAGGTACACCGTCACCTTGACTACGTGGTCGAGGTCGCCGCCGGCCGCTTGCGCTACGGCGCGCAGGTTGTCGAAGACGCGCCGCGCCCGTGTCGCGAAGTCGCCTTCGACGAGTTCCATGGTGGCGGGGTCGAGTGGAATCTGTCCGGAAAGGAATACCAGAGGGCCGCTGCGGATCGCTTGCGAATACGTGCCGATGGCAGCGGGTGCCTGGTCTGTGTAAACGGCTTTCTTGCTCAAGGTCGAACTCCCGCAAATGTCTGGACGTTATTGTTGTGCCTGATTGTTACGCACATTCCCTTGATACGCGAATAACGTTCGGCATCTTGCGGACGTTGCGCATGATCGTCGCCAGGTGATTCCTGTCCTTCACCTGAAGCATGAACGTCAGTACCGAACAGTCATCGTGTCGATCGAGTACAGAAACCTGCTCGATGTTCGATTGCGAATCGGCAATAGTCGCCGCGACGGTAGCCAGGACACCGGTCTTGTTGAGCGTATCGACCTGGATAAGGCTCGAAAACTCGCGGTCAATGTCCGTTTCCCAGCTGACATTAATCCACTTTTCCGGTTGCTTGCGGAAAGAGCTGAGATTCCCGCAGACGTTGCGGTGTATGACGATGCCGCGACCGGAGCTGAGATAGCCCATCACATCGTCGCCGGGTATCGGGTGGCAACACTTTGCGTAACTGACGACGACGCCTTCAGTACCTGCAATCACCAGGCTCGCGCCGAGTGCCGGTCCGGTGGCGGCCGCGCCGCTGTCACCGAGCAGCAGGCGCGCGGTCAGGGGAGCCAGTCGCTCGCCGAGGCCAATTTGCTCGAAGAGGTCCGCGGGCTCTGCAAGACCGAGCTCGTTCAATACTTCGCGCAGGCGTAACTTGCCGATTTTGCGCAAGGACGACCCGAGGTCCTTCAGCGAGCGGTCGAGCAAACGCTTGCCGAGATCGATGGACTCACTGCTGCGCAGTTTCTTCATATGGTGGCGAATGGCTGAGCGCGCCTTCGCCGTAGTGACGAAAGACAGCCAGTTCGGATTGGGCGTCGCACCACGAGCCGTGACGATTTCAACCGTCTGGCTGTTCTGCAATTGCGTACGCAACGGGACGAGATCACGGTCCACTTTCGCGGCCACGCAGCGGTTACCTACATCGGTGTGCACGGCATAGGCGAAATCGACGGTGGTCGCGCCTTTCGGCAGCGGCATGATGTCGCCTTTCGGAGTGAATACGTAAATCTTGTCCGGAAACAGATCGACCTTGACGCTCTCGAGGAATTCCTCCGAGCTGCCCGATTCCTGGATCTCGACGAGATTGGCAAGCCACTCGCGAGCACGTCGCTGCGGTGCAACGGAGCGCTTGTCTTCGGCCTTGTACTGCCAGTGCGCCGCTACTCCGGACTCGGCGACCTTGTTCATTTCGACGGTTCGAATCTGCACCTCGAGGGGCTGGCCCTTCGGCCCGAACAGGGTCGTGTGCAGCGACTGGTAGCCGTTGACGCGCGGAATCGCCACATAATCCTTGAAGCGCCCGGGCATCGGCTTGTAGAGACCGTGCACGATTCCCAGCATCTCGTAGCAGGTACTGACGTTTTCCACGACGATGCGGAAACCGTAAACGTCGACGACGTCCGAGAGTTGCCGCTTTTTCTCCGACATTTTCTTGTAAACACTGTACAGATGCTTTTCGCGGCCGATGACCTCGCCTTCGATGCCTTCGCTCTTCATCGCCTTGCGAATACGTTCGGAGATTTTGCGAACCATCTGGCGCTGGCTGCCTTTGCTGCGCCTTAACGCCTTTTCGAGCACTCGATAGCGAAACGGATAAAGGTGCCGGAAACCCAGGTCCTCCAGGTCGACCTTGAGATGATTGATGCCGAGCCGGTTGGCGATTGGCGCGTAGATCTCGAGCGTTTCCCTCGCGATTCTTTGTTGCTTGTCCCGCGGCATTGCATCCAGCGTGCGCATGTTGTGCAGGCGATCGGCCAGTTTGACGAGGATCACGCGGATATCCTCGATCATTGCCAGCATCATCTTGCGAAAGCTCTGTGCCTGCGCTTCCGCACGGCTGTGGAAATGCATCTGGTCCAGCTTGCTGACGCCATCGACCAGCGTCGCGACCTCCGCGCCAAACTGGTCCATGAGTTCCGCCACCGGCGTGCCCGTATCTTCGATGACGTCGTGCAGGATGGCGGCAGTTATGGCCTGGGCATCCATGTGCATGTCAGCGAGAATCTGCGCCACCGCAATCGGATGCGAGATATACGGTTCGCCGCTCAGTCGCTTCTGCCCTTCATGCACACTGGCACCGAACTGGTATGCCTGCATGACGGGCTCAATCTGCTCGGGCGGCAGATAGGAATGAAGTGTTTCGATCAGGCGACGAAAGCCGTGATCGCGGCGCATCGATGCGCCGGGCAGCCTGGAAA
>CAZSDL010000276.1:0-3011 GCA_964605635.1 uncultured Woeseiaceae bacterium | reverse complement strand
CGCAAGAATACGAAGAGTTTCGACAAACTGATGCGCTTCCTCGATTCACTGGGAATTCCCATCATCGGCATACTCAGCGACAGTCAAAGCTACGTGCAGGCAGCCGAGCAAGGCGTCGGTGTTTGCGAACTGCCGAAACGTCGCACGCGACGCGAAGCAGAAGAACTGCATCGCATCATGGAATGGCTCGACGAACGGCAACAGCGCCGACAAATCTCGCCGGCAGAAGGCCGGCCATGGAAACCGGCGCTCAGCCTGGTGCCGAATATCGGCGCCGGCTCGGCCTGAAATGCAGGCGGGCGTCAGGCGCCGCGGATAATTTCCGCAAACAAATCCGCATCGACATTGCCGCCACTCAATACCAGCACGGTAACGCGGTTTGCGGTAGCGGCTTTGCCCGCAAGTACCGCTGCCAGTGTAACGGCACCGCCAGGCTCGACCACCAGCTTAAGATGACGAAAGGCAAATCGCATGGCCTCGCGAACTTCATCGTCGCTGACGCTGAGCCCGTCGCCCAGCAGGCGCCGATTGATGTCGAAGGTCATCTCGCCGGGCGTTGCCGCCTGCAAGGCATCGCAAATGGAACGACCACCGGGCGCATTCGAGCGCCGGGCACCTTCGATCAGAGACTGCGCTGTGTCAGCGAAGTCTTCCGGTTCTACCGAATGGACCATTGTCGACGGTGACAGGCCGCGAATCGCAACTGCTGAGCCTGCTGTGAGACCGCCACCGCTGCACGCGATGAGTACCTGATCCGGGCGGACCTCCACTGCAGCGCATTGCTGCATGATCTCGAGTCCGGTGGTTCCCTGCCCGGCGATAATGTCGGCGTGATCGTAGGACGGCACAAGCCCTGCACCGCGCTCCGTCGCAAGGGCGCGTGCAATCGCTTCTCGATCGCCGGTATAACGATCATAAAGAATCGTCTCGCCCCCGAGTCGACGGGTGTTTTCAAGTTTTGCACGTGGCGCATCCTGCGGCATGACGATGGCTGTGCGGATACCCAGCAGTGAACCGGCCGCTGCGACCCCTTGTGCATGGTTGCCGGACGACCACGCCACCACGCCACGCGATGCCTCTTCCGGCGTCAGCCGACACATAAGGTTGTAAGCGCCACGAATCTTGAACGAGCCGGTGAGTTGCAAACACTCGGGCTTGAGGTACACGCTCCCGCCGGCGATGGCATCGAGTTCCGGGGAGCGAAGCAACGGTGTCCTGACCGCCACCGACGCAAGGCGAGCAGCCGCATCCTGCACGTCCTTCAGGCTAACCAACTGCGCTGATAGCTCAGGCATCCGCTGCAATTCGGTCGACTTTGGCCGCGCAAATGAAGTCGTTGTCCGACAGGCCCCCGATTGCATTGGTAGTGAACAAGACAGTACATACCCCGTAATCCACGGTCATGCAGGGGTGATGGCCCTCCGTAGTGGCAATCCATGCGACTGCGTTGGCAAACGCTATCGTCCAGCTATAGGCTGGAAACCGGAAGGTGCGCGAAATTGCCTTTCCATCGTCGGCAAGTTTCCAATCGGCATGCAGGGCTGCCATGAGTTCTGCAACAGCATCTGCGGCCAATGGCTCAACACCGCCTTCACATGGTTTGCAACGCCGTTCGACCAGGTCTGTCACCTTCCCGCAACTCCTTTCCCGCGTAACAATCGCGCGTAAAAAATCGACAGAGCGCCGGACTATAAGCGGTCGGACTGACAATTGCATCGCGCGCTTAGACTGTCCCGGCCCGCTTAAGCAAAAATCGGCCGGCCCTGAACGGGCCGGCCGGATGCTATTGCCCATCGATCGGGCTTATCGATCGGGATTTGCCGCGAGGTGCTGGGTGTCCCCGGCGAACAGCGTCACGCTGACCCTGCGTTCCAGCGCATAGCTGTCCGCGCTTTCATCCGCTGCCACTGACTCCCCATGTGCGACGACAGTGATGCGATCCTCGGCAACGCCGTGCTCTGTTAGCAGGTCCCGAACGTGCTGCGCACGTCGCTCGGAAAGCGCCTGGTTATATGCTTCATCGCCGCGTTCGTCGGCAAAGCCATCGAGCTGCAGCCGGATCTGCGGCATCGCCGACAGGCTCGCCGCAAGTTCTCCCAGCCGCACGCGGGTAGTGCCGGTCAGTACGTCTTCATCGGTGCGAAACAGCAAGTCAATCGCAATGCCGGCACGCAGCAGGTCCTGCATATCCGGTGCAGTTGAAGCCTGCATTTGCTCGAGGTCCCGGGTGCGGCTTGTGAGGCTTGACTGCAGAGCCGTTACATTTCTTTGCAAAGTCGCCACGCGCTCTTCCGACGAGGCAAGACCACTGGCAAGTGCTTCGACTTCCTCGTCTTTCCGATGGTAGCCATCGCCGATCTTCGCACCTATTGCTGCGCCCAGAATGAATCCGACAGGGCCGCCAGCGATTGCCCCGACGGTTGCACCCATGCCGACGCCGAGCGCCTCAGGTCGTGAGCTTGATTCGGCGCTGTAGACTGGCGCCGCGAAAATGCAAAGGACAAGAGCGACAGCGAAAGCTTTTCCGACAGTGTTGTTCATGTGGTGTCTCCTCTGAAAAAGGGAGCCGGAATACGTCCGGCGTCGGAGACAATTAAAGGCGTGGAAGCGGTCGCTGCGCAGACCGGCGTGTGGCAGGTCACCGATCAATAATGGCGAATTGTGTGCGCGTCAGCGTCGACGGTCCCGCTCGGTGAGACCGACGAACGTGCCACCATTGCGCTCACAAACAACGCGCATCAAGCCCGCGTACTTCTGTGCCATCGGAGACGCGGAAGACCCACCGAAGTTGGTCGGGAATCCCAGCGCGTGAATTCGAAAGACGCGCTCTCCCGCGTCGTTCGCGATGTTGGCCCGTTCGACATCCCGAACTACCGCCTCCATCGAGTTGCCGGTGAAGTCATCACCGAAAACATAAAGGCTGATTTTCTTTTCAGGATCCCAGAATGTTTCCAGTGCATAGATCATGCCGCCGGCCGGATTGCTGTCGCTGAACGGCGCCCAGGTACGTA
>CAZSDL010000275.1:0-3029 GCA_964605635.1 uncultured Woeseiaceae bacterium | reverse complement strand
GGCGCAAGCGGCGGCACACCGGGTTCGCCGACACCGGTCGGCGCTTCGGTCGACGGCACAATATGCACTTCCACCAACGGCATCTCGTCGATGCGCAAAATTCGATAACGATCGAAATTACCCTGCTGCACTTCGCCTTCGGTGAGTGTTACCTCTTCGCGCAAGGCGGCCGACAACGCGTAGGCGATACCGCCTTCCATCTGTGCCTTGATGACATCGGGATTTACGGCGATGCCGCAATCTACAGCACACACCACTTTGTCTACCGCAAATGAACCATCAGCGACCGACACCTCGACCACCTCGGCCACAAACGAACTGAAGGACTCGTGCACCGCTATGCCGCGACCGCGGCCCGGACCCAGTGGCTCGCCCCATCCGGCTTTGGCAGCCGCCAGTTCGAGAACGGCGAGATGTCGCGGATGGTCCTTGAGCAATTCGCGCCGAATTTCCAGCGGATCCCGGCCGGCAGAGTGTGCTAGTTCATCGAGAAACACCTCGGTCGCGTAGCCATTCTGCGTATGTCCGACCGAACGCCACCACAGCGTCGGCACACCGTTTTCCACCTCGTGCCAATCGACACGCACATTGGGTATGGCATAGGGCAGGCCACGCGCGCCTTCCACCGCCGAGCCATCGACGCCGTTCTCAATCATCCCTTCGAAGAACGTGCTGCGCATGAACGACTGGATCGCCACCCGGTGGCGCCACGCCTGGATGTTTCCGGATGCGTCGAGCGCGCCTTCCAGCACGTGGTAGCTCATTGGCCGGTAGCGACCGGCACGCATGTCGTCTTCGCGTGACCAGAGCAGTTTGATCGGCGCCCGGCCGTCGATTGCTTTCGCCACCATGACGGCTTCGGCCACGAAGTCACTGTCCGGCACGGCACGACGGCCGAAACTTCCACCGGCAAATAGCGTATGGATCGTCACCTGTTCCGGTAAAAGACCCAGCAGCGCGGCTGCGATTTGCTGATCGGCGGTCGGTAACTGCGAGCCGGTCCAGATGTCGCAACCGCCCGCGCTCAACTCGACGACGCAGTCCATCGGCTCCATGGCGGCATGCGCGAGAAACGGAAAGCGGAATTCACGGCGGACGATGTTGGCGGCATCGGCCAGAACCGCTCCGGCTTCGCCGTCGTTGCGGGCCGGCACGCCTTCGCCCGCAGCGATTGCTTCGTAATCGGCAAACAACTCGTCACTGCTGCGCAGCTCGGCGTCGTTAAAGTCCCAGTCGACCGTCAGGGCCTGTCGACCTTTCTGCGCCGACCAATAGCTGTCAGCAATAACGGCAACGCCGCGCGCGATCTCGACGACATCCGTGACTCCCGGCACTGCCAGGGCCGCCTCGGAGTCAAAGGATTTGACCGTTGCACCGAACTTCGGCGGATGCTGAACAACGGCCACGAGCATGCCGGGTCGATTGAAGTCGATCGTAAACTGGGTGCTGCCATCGGTCTTTCCGGCGGAATCCAGGCGCGGAAGGCGCGTGCCGATGAGAGAAAAGTCGGCCGGGTCCTTGAGCAGCGGCTCATCGGGCGGCATTACATTTGCTGCTCGCAGCGCCATCTCTCCAAAAGTCGCTTCCTGCTGCAGACCGGCATGACGGAGCTTGCCGCGTTGTACGGTGATTTCTTCGGCCGGTACAGCCCAGACCGCTGCCGCTGCGCCCACCAGCATTGCACGCGCGCCTGCCGCGGCCTGGCGCAACTGTGTCCAGGAATTCGCAATGGATGTCGAACCGCCGGTGCCCTGAAACGGGCCAAAGAAAAGATTGTTGTAACGTGAGGCGTCGGCCGGCGCGAACTCGACCCGCATTTGCGACCAGTCGGCATCCAGTTCTTCGGCAACAATGGTTGGTAACCCGGTGGTGACACCCTGTCCCTTGTCCAGATGCTTGATGATGACGGTAATGGTATTGTCCGCGCCGATGCGAATGAACGGGCCTGTTTCGGTGCTTGCGGACTCGACGCCCCCGGACATTTGCTCACCGAGACCGTTGTCAGCGGGCCTACAGCCGATCATGAAGCCCGCACTGGACAGTCCGACGACCTGCAGGAAGTGACGGCGATTGATCGTTAACGGTGACCGCGGCCGGAGATTTACATATTTGCCCAGCATGTCAGCTCCTCAAGGTCTCGGACGCGCGGTGAATGGCGGCGCGAATGCGCCCGTAGGTTCCGCAGCGACACAGGTTTCCGCGCATTGCCTGATCGATGTCGTCGTCGGTCGGTGATGCATTGGCGGCGAGCAGCGTCGTGGCGGACATCATCTGTCCGGACTGGCAGTAGCCGCACTGCACAACATCGAGTTCACGCCATGCAGAACGTACTGCCATGGCAGCGGGTCCCTCGACGCCCTCTACGGTAGTGACCTCGCGATTACCCACCGCCGAGACCGGTAACACGCAGGAGCGGGTCGCCTGGCCGTCGAGATGCACGGTGCAGGCGCCGCACTGCGCAACGCCGCAGCCGAACTTGGTGCCCGTCAGTCCCAGGTCCTCGCGCAGCACCCACAGCAGCGGTTTGTCGCCGGGCACATCCAGCGAATGCCCGTTGCCATTAACTTTTATGTCGACTGCCATGCGCGTCTCCCCGTAACTTGTGTGCGGCGGTGGTGTGAAGAACCGCAATATACACGTTTCAGTTCATTAATTTGACAAGATGCAGTATCAGGCACGCAGTGACTGGAGGCGGCGATGCGTATTACCAATACGTTGCGTGACAGTTGTGGCAACGCCTGCCTCCTCAGCGAACATTTGCCAGTCGCCGACCGCGACATCAACTTCCTCGATCATTGCCAGGGCGCGTGGCCGTTTGAGGCCGCCCAGGCGGCCGAGTTCGAGCAGGTCGTCGAGATCGAATCCGTCGCGCTTGCCGTTGATACTCATCTGGTGACGACTCGTCCAGGCACCTGACGGATTGTAGGAATAGGCAACGTCAAACGCGGGCGATAAGCGCCACTCGCCTTTCTTATCCATGAGATAGGCTATGTTCTTGACGTGGTCATCGTGATTGCGTGCGATGACAT
>CAZSDL010000274.1:0-3043 GCA_964605635.1 uncultured Woeseiaceae bacterium | reverse complement strand
CATCCGGCGACCAAAACCTTCCAGGCAATCCGCATCCAGGTAAACGATGAGCTGGGGCAGATCAGGAGCGCACTCGCGGCATGTGTTGAAGTGCTACGCAAGGGCGGCCGGCTGTGCGTCATCAGTTTTCACTCGCTGGAGGATCGAATCGTAAAGCGGTTTATGCGCCAGGCTTCACGGGAAGCCGAGGCGTGGCGAGGTATGCCAACGATGCCGCAATCCGCGCGCCCCCCATTGCGGATCATCGGTAAGGCGATTGCCGCGACCGATGTGGAAATTGCAGCCAACGTGCGCTCGCGAAGTGCGCGACTGCGAATCGCGGAGCGCATCTGATGGAAATTTCTCGTTCAGGACAACCAGTCCTTATTGCACTGGTACTCGCGGTTGTTTGCGTCATGTCGGCGATGGCGTTGGTCTATACCAAACACGAGTCTCGCAAGCTGTTTGTCGAACTGGAGCAACTGACCTCCCAGCGGGACCAATTGAACATCGAGTGGGGGCAGTTGCAGATAGAACAAAGTACCTGGGCAACGCATGCGCGCATAGAAAAAGTGGCATCGGACGAGCTGGCCTTGACACGTCCAACAGCCAGCGAAATCTTTGTAATCGAACGCCGGTGATTCGACGCAAATGAAACGCGGAGCAGAAACGAGGCAACAGACAGCGGGACGATTCGCGAGCCGTTCGTTACTGATCATGGTGTTCTTCGCAATGATCGTGTCGTCACTCGTCGCGCGCGCTGTTCACCTGCAGGTATTCAACACCGAATTTTTGAACCAGCAGGCAGATTCCCGGCACCTGCGAACTGAAAAAATTACGGCGCACCGCGGCTCGATAACGGACCGTAACGGAGAACCGCTGGCGATCAGTACGCCGGTTGACAGCGTCTGGGCGAATCCGAAAGAGCTGGCGGCGGCGGTCGATCGCGTGCCGGTGCTTGCACAGACACTCGGTGTCGATTCACAGCTGCTGATGCGACGCATAACACGGAGCATGGATAAGGAGTTCCTGTATTTAAAGCGCCACCTCAACCCGGAGCAGGCGCACCGCGTGATGGCACTTAAGCTGCCGGGCGTTAACGTGTTGCGCGAATATCGCCGGTTCTATCCCGCGGGCGAAGTCACCGGACACCTCGTCGGATTTACGAGTGTGGATGACAACGGCCAGGAAGGTCTGGAGCTCGCGTTCAATCACTGGCTGGCCGGCGAGTCCGGAGCCAAGCGTGTGTTAAAGGATCGATTGGGCCGATCCGTTGAAAACGTCGCAAGCATCCAGCCTTCACGCCCCGGCAAAGACTTGCGTTCCAGTATCGATTTGCGGCTGCAATACCTGGCTTACCGGGCGCTAAAAGGAGCGATTCAAAAACATCGGGCCGATTCCGGATCCATTGTCATTCTCGATATTCAGAGCGGGGAAGTCCTGGCGGTTGTCAATCAACCGACCTACAACCCGAATGATCGCGCACAGTACTCTGCCGAACGGTATCGCAATCGCGCCATTACCGATATTTTCGAACCTGGCTCAAGTATCAAACCCCTGGTAATGGCCGCCGCACTCGAAAGCGGAACTTTCCAGCCGGCGAGCATGATCGATACGGCACCCGGCTTCATAAACGTCGGTGCGAAAAGAATCGAAGACCGCACTGAGCTGGGTCGCGTGAGCCTGACAACGATCCTTGCCCGATCCAGCAATGTCGGCGCAACCAAAGTCGCCATGTCACTGGAAGCCGATCAGTTGTGGAGCACGATGGCGAATTTCGGTCTCGGAGACCTGACGACAAGCGGATTCCCGGGAGAATCCGCGGGTCTGTTGACGCACTACAATCACTGGCAGGAGATCAGCCAGGCAACACTGGCGTACGGTTACGGTTTGTCCGTTACGCCATTGCAGCTCGCGAGCGCCTATGCGGCGATCGGCAGTAACGGCTATGCGCGTCCTGTCTCGTTAATTGCGCTCGACCTGCCGAAAGAGGGTGCACAGGTCATTGGCGTCGAGACAGCTCGTGCAGTGCGACGCATGCTGGAAGAGGTAATACGCCCGGGCGGCACCGGAACAAAGGCTGCGGTTGCCGGTTACCGGGTCGCCGGCAAGACCGGCACCTCATGGAAGTTTGCTGCCGGCGGCTACTCACAGGACAAATACATTTCGATCTTCGCCGGGCTGGCGCCGGCGAGCAATCCACGGCTTGCGGCGGTAGTTGTTATCGACGAGCCGCGGGGCGATCTTTATTACGGGTCCGATGTCGCGGCGCCGGTTTTCGCTGAAGTC
The DNA here is from genome assembly GCA_964605635.1 of uncultured Woeseiaceae bacterium. GTDB lineage: Bacteria > Pseudomonadota > Gammaproteobacteria > Steroidobacterales > Woeseiaceae > IDS-8. The sequence goes on along the minus strand of CAZSDL010000274.1, from coordinate 775 downwards.
ATGGCAGAGTCGCTGCGCCTGATGGCAGTACCCCCGGATGCCCTGCCCGCGCGCGACGCAGGCAGCGTCATGCAGGCCATGAGCCAATGACGGTGCCGGCCATGAACCTGCAACCGCAACTCAACCTGGCGCAGCTGCTCGCCGGCATCGCTGTGGCGCCGCCGATTCCCATTACGGGTATACAGACCGACAGTCGCCGGCTCGAGCGAGGCAACGTATTCCTGGCCTGCCAGGGCGCAACCTCCCACGGCCTGTCGTTCCTGGACCAGGCTGTGACGGCTGGTGCGGCCGCCGTTGTGTGGGACGGTAACCCGGCTGCTTTCCGCATCGCCATGAAATCGCCGCTACCGATCGTCGGCGTGCACGGTCTCGGTAATCGTCTCGGCGAACTGGCGAATCGCTGGTTCGATGAACCGTCACGCCACGTAACAGTCAGCGGCATCACCGGTACTAACGGCAAGACGACTATTGCCTGGCTGATCGCCCAATGCATGCGGCATATCGAGCGCCAATGCGGCTATATCGGAACGCTGGGCGCCAGAATGGGCGACGCCCCTGGCGACACCCGGCCCGTATATACAGATGACGCAGCCATGACAACGCCGGCTTGTATCGACCTGCATCGAAAGATCGCCGCTTTCCGCGCGCAAGGGGCCGAATTCCTCGCTTTGGAAGTGTCGTCGCATGCGCTGCACCAGAATCGCATCGACGGCGTGCACTTCGATTCGGCGCTGTTTTCCAATCTCAGTCGCGACCACATCGATTATCACGGGAG
>CAZSDL010000273.1:0-3054 GCA_964605635.1 uncultured Woeseiaceae bacterium | reverse complement strand
CGCAGACCATCGACCTGTTGTCGCGACTGCGCGCCGGGTTCACCCTGGAACCGGTCATGAACCGACGGGTGCAGACCGAACTCGACTGGTTCCTGCGCAACCCGACTTACCTCTTGCGCGTGTTCGAACGAGCCCAGCGCTACATGCCCTATATTGCAGACGAACTCGAAGCGCGTGGCCTGCCGCTCGAACTGGCGTTGTTGCCGATCGTCGAAAGCGCCTACGACCCCTTTGCCTATTCCCATGGCCGCGCGGCCGGTCTGTGGCAGTTCATCCCCGGCACCGCGACACGATTCGGTATGCGCCAGAACTGGTGGTACGACGGACGCCGTGACATCGTCGACTCGACCAACGGCGCCTTGGGTTACCTGCAGTACCTGAACGAACTGATGGACGGCGACTGGTTGCTCGCGGTGGCCTCGTACAACGCCGGCGAAGGCAGTATCGGCCGGTCGGTGCGCCGCAACCGCGCGGCCAACAAGCCGACGGATTTCTGGAACCTGAGCGTACCCAAAGAGACCAGCGCTTACGTCCCGCGATTGCTGGCACTGGTAACGCTGGTGCGCGATGCCGAAAAGCTCGGCATTACCCTGCCCGACCTCGTCGACGAACCGCAGTTCGTCACGACGGACGTCGGCGGGCAACTCGACCTGGCGCTGGCAGCCGAGCTTGCCGGCCTCGATGTCGACACGCTCTACGCCTACAATGCCGGCTTCAATAACTGGGCGACGGATCCAGCCGGGCCGCACCGGCTCGTATTGCCGATCGATGTCGCTGACACGTTCAACGCAGCGCTGGCTGCACTACCCGACAACGAGCGCCTGCGCTGGCAACGGCACAAGATTCGTCCGGGCGAAACTTTGTCCGGCATTGCCACAAAATATCACACGACGATTGCGGCAATTCGCAACGCCAACGGTATATCCGGCAACACCATTCGCGCGGGTCAATACATCACCGTGCCGATCGCCAGCAAGCCGCTCGATGCCTACAGCAAGAGTGCGGCCGCGCGTCGCGAGACTACTCAGAACCGCGAACGTGACGGCACACGTATCGAACACCATGTGCGTGCCGGGGAAAGTTTCTGGTCGATCAGCCAGCGGTACGGCGTCACCACGCGCCAGGTTGCGGCATGGAATGCAATGGCGCCACGCGACACCTTGTCAATCGGACAAAAGCTCGTCGTCTGGACCAAAGGTGCCGCTCCGGCCGGTGGTCCGATGCGCAATGCGACGACGCGCAAGCTCAATTACACGGTCAGGAGCGGTGATTCGCTGTACCTGATCGCGAGTCGCTTCCGCGTGTCGGTGTCCGAGTTGGTGCGCTGGAATAACATCGACAAGAACAAGATCCTGCGTCCCGGGCAGAAGCTCATGATGTACGTGGACGTAACGCAGCAGTCGAGCTGAGCGTCATCGCGTTCGCCACGTAGGAGCGCGCCTGCGCGCGAACGGGAAACGGTTTCATCGCTGGCACATTCGCCCGCAAGGCGGGCTCCTACAGGGTTCCTACCGTAATCCTTCAATCTCGCCTCGTAGGAGCGCGCCTGCGCGCGAACGGGAAACGGTTTCATCGCTGGCACATTCGCCCGCAAGGCGGGCTCCTACACATCAGGAAAGCCACATCGCATCCCACAGCGGATAATCCCTTACTCTTTTCACCAACCCGGAACGAAGCGGATTCGCGATGATATAACGCGCCGTCGCCAGCACATCTTCGTCTCTCCGTAATGCGTGATCGTAGAAACCGCGCTGCCAGATTTTTCCGCTTGTGCCGCGCAATTGCGTTATGCCGCGTGTCGCATATGACTTCACATTCATCACGCTGGTGGACAACGAGCCTCCTTCACTGAGCTGCATCAGCCAGTGCAGGTGATCCGGCATGACCACGAAGCAGAGTGTCTGGCAGCGCCCGGATTGCGACTCGCGGCGTAAGGACTCGACGACTTTTCGTCCACAGAAAAGGTCGGCGAATACTTTCTCGCGTCCGAAAGTTGTTGTTGTGATGTGGTAGATCTGGTTTGGAATGGAAGCTCGACCAACTCGAAGCCGGCGGGTGCCTGTCGGGGACGATGTCGGGGATGGAGGCATAGCGGGAAATTGTCTGACTCGCATCCGCGACGGGACAGCGCTGTTACTCGGCGTTTTGGGGATAAAGGCAGCGTAGGAGGATTCGGTGTCGCATTCGCCCGCGGGGCGGGCTCCTACAAGGGGTCCGCCGGAGTTTCGCGATCGAGTCGAAGCAATTGCCGGGCGTTGCGCCGTTGGAGCGCGCCTTGCGCGCGAATGGGAAATCGTTCATCGGCATCGTATTCGCCCGCGGGGCGGGCTCCTACAGGTGAAACTCGCAGCGCTGTGGGAGCGCGCCTGCGCGCGAATGGCAAAAGTGTGATCCGCGTCGCATTCGCGCGCGGGGCGGGCTCCTACAGCGCTTCGATCAGCCGATCCAGTTACAATTTGGAACGGATCCTGACGCGAGCACTCGAATACCGGCCATGAAATCGCTTTTGACAATATTCCTCGCTGTCGCGACCGCGCTTTTTGCGAGCGCCTGCAACAACGGTTCCTCGACGGAATCCGCAGCGGTGCCGGCGCCGCGCGCCAGCCAATCCCTGCCGGTCCAGGTGCTTAATGTCGTGCCCAGGGACCTCTCGCGGATCGTGGAGATTTCGGGTCAGGTCGAGCCACTGCGCACCATCCGCCTGGCCGCACGCACTGACGGTGTGCTGACCGAGGTGCTGGTCGAAGCCGGTGACCCGGTGCGGGACGGGCAGGTCCTCGCCCGCATCGATGTGCGCGAGCAGCGCGCGGAACTGGCGCGGGCCAGGGCCAATCTGCACGAGAAGCAAGCCACGTTCGAACGCTTCGAGCAGCTCAAGGATCGCGCCTACGTGGACGCGGCCAGCTACGAGTCGGCCCGCGCAGCACTGGAAGTCGCCGAAACCGAGATACAGCTTTGGCAGACGCGGGTGGATTTCGGCACCGTGCAATCCAGTATCGACGGCACCGTCGTCGCGCGTTACATCGAGCCAGGCGAGGCAATCGCACGGCATGC
>CAZSDL010000272.1:0-3061 GCA_964605635.1 uncultured Woeseiaceae bacterium | reverse complement strand
CGCTTACGTGTACGCAGAGCTGGACGGTGAGACGCTGATCCTCGCGGAAGACCTGCGGCTCGCCGTGCTGGGTGACCAGCCGCACGAGGTTGGAAAAATCGTCAAGGGCAGCGAACTGGTCGGCATGGCCTACCAACGTCTCTTCGACGACTTGCCCGTCGATGCCGAGGGCGCGTTCCGGGTATTGCCGGGCGACTTCGTCAGCACGGAGGATGGCACCGGAATCGTGCATTCGGCACCGGCATACGGCGTCGACGATCTGGCTATCGGCCAGGCACATGGCCTTCCGGTCGTCCACGCCGTCGGGCAGGACGGTCATTTCCTTCCTGAAGTGAGCCCGGTCGCCGGGCTTTTTTTCAAAGATGCCGATAAACCACTGATCCAGATCCTTACAGACCGCGGCCTCATGTTCCGGGCGGAAACCTGTCGCCACAACTACCCGTTCGGCTGGCGCACCGGCGATCCGATCATCTATTACGCCAAGAATGCCTGGTACATCCGCACCTCCGATTACAAGGACCGCATGGTCGAACTGAACAAGACCATCAACTGGGTACCGGAGACTATTCGCGACGGACGATTCGGCAACTGGCTCGAAAACAATGTTGACTGGGCCCTGTCACGCGAACGTTTCTGGGGTACGCCGTTACCCGTATGGGTCGACGATGACGACAATTACCTTTGCATCGGCTCGGTCGCGGAACTGGAACAACTTTGCGGCCGCCCGCTCGGCGAACTCGATCTGCACCGGCCGGCGGTCGACGACATCACCTTTACAAAAGATGACCGGACGTACCGGCGTGTCCCGGAGGTCATCGATTGCTGGTTCGATTCCGGCGCCATGCCGTATGCGCAGTGGCATTACCCGTTCGAAAACAAGGACGAGTTCGAAGAGCACTTTCCGGCCGATTACATTTGCGAGGCGATCGACCAGACCCGCGGCTGGTTCTATACCTTGCATGCGATCTCCACGCTGGTGTCGGACAGTGTGGCTTACAGGAACTGCATCTGCCTGAGCCACATCGTTGACCAGGACGGACGCAAGATGTCGAAGTCGCTCGGCAATATTGTCGATCCCTACGAGGTGTTCGACTCCGTCGGGGCGGACGCGTTGCGCTGGTATTTCATGGCAAGGCTGTCACCGGATGTGCAAAAACGTGTCTCGGTCGACATCGTCCGGGACGTCGCCAGCTCGTTTCTGAATACCTTTTGGAACACCTACGGCTTCTTCGTATTGTACGCGCGACTGGACAAGGTCGACTTCAGGAGCGACATGCCACTCGAGCGACGCCCGGAAATCGATCGCTGGGCGATCGCGCTTCTTACTCGCACAGTCAGGATCTGCACCGAGGCGATGGACGCGTACGACGCGAAAACCGCCGGAGAAGCGATCGAGACGTTCGTCGATCAGCTGAGCAACTGGTATGTGCGGCGAAATCGCCGCCGATTCTGGAAATCCGTGGACGAAGAGGACAAACGGGCTGCCTACCTGACCCTATACGAATGTCTGGACGTGATCCATCGCCTGATGGCGCCGTTCCTGCCGTTTCTGGCCGAGAACGTCTACCAGAACCTTGCAAGAAGCGTCGACAAAGAGGCGCCGGAGAGCGTGCATATGACTGCGTGGCCCGTGGCGGATCCCGCACGCGAAGACGACAGGTTGTTGTTCGATGTCGGCGTGGTGCAGAAAGTGGTGGGACTCGCCCGTGCCGCACGCGCGCAATCCGGTGTCCGGACCCGGCAACCGCTGTCGCGACTGCTCATTCGCACGCCGGACGACGACTCAGCCCGGGCTATCGAGGAACACCAGGACCAGGTACTCGAGGAGTTGAACGTCAAGGCCATCGAATTCATTGCCCGCGATGCCGGACTGGTGAGCTACCGGATCAAGCCCCACCTGCCGCGTCTCGGCAAGCGCTTCGGCAAGCAGGTGCCGCTGATCCGGGCCGCTCTGGAAGCAGCCGATGGCGCCACCATTGCCTCAGCCGTGGCGCGCGGCGATTCCTTTGCGATCGACGTGGACGGGGAGGCCGTCACATTAGGTCCCGAGGACGTGCTGATAGAAACCCGTTCCGCCGAGGGCTTTGCCTGTGGTGAGGAGGGCGGCTTCCTGACGGCGCTCGACACAACCCTGAACGAGGACCTGCTCAGGGAAGGCATCGCCCGCGAACTGATCCGCACGGTCCAGGACGCCCGCAAGCAGGCCGGACTCGAGGTGTCCGATCGCATTGTGCTGGGCATCAGTGGCTCGACCGGGGTAGAGGCGGCGCTTGCGCGCTTCCGCGAGCACCTGATGGCCGAAACGCTGGCCGTCGGTTGGCAGGTCGGCCAGGCGGCGCCGCTGCTCCGCGAGCACCGCACCCTGGACAGCGAAGCGTGGGAAATCGAGCTCGATCGGAGCCGCTGAAATCCGGCCGATAAAGCCCTCCAGACAGCCGACTTGCAGAGCCTTCCGAAAATTTGGTATAAGAATCAGGCGCAGGTAGTTGATAGACCAAGAAGAGCCACATGGATGCGAACGCGGCTTGGCCGCCGCGAACTACCGCAGGTAGTTGATTCTTAAAGCGTAGATGCGCCACTGACCGCCCTGCGGAGTGGCGGCCGAGAATAATAACGCTGAATAACAGCGCTGGAGTGGAAATGTCCGACCACGTCGAACAACTCATAACTGCTGTGGCAGTGATGGCCGGCAACGGCCAGGTAAAGCAACGGTTGATCACGGCTTACGAAGAGAGTTTGCGCGGCATCAATGCGGAGGATCTGCCGGCATCGGCACGTCCGCTGTTCAAGGAACTACGGACACTGATGGAACGGGTTGCGCCATTGAACGGTGAAGGAGCCATTCGTGCCACAGTGCGCAAGATGTCAGTGCACGATACCGCGAGGGCTGCGCGATTGATGGTTGAGCTTCTCGCGGAAGCAATCCGTCACAGCGGTAGTCGCCAGGCACGTTTGCCGTTACACATCGAGGAGCGGCCGGTCATCGTTCCCAACTTCCTGGCGAAGTCACACTGACACAACGTGTCACGCGACGATGACCTGAGTCACGCAGGCTGCTAGT
>CAZSDL010000271.1:0-3082 GCA_964605635.1 uncultured Woeseiaceae bacterium | reverse complement strand
AGCCGGACTGGAAGCGAATTTATGATGGCTACAAGAGCGCCGTGGACTGGCCTACAGCATGCTTTTTTCGCGAGTTAATCAGGGAATTTCCGTACCCCGAACTCCAGTTATGCCGCAACCTACCGGTTGCTGGTGCACATTGGCTTAACTTCCAGTGTGGTATCGGCATGAATGCGGCGCGCGAGAAAGTGCGGGTGGCGCATGTGGATGTTTGCAAATGTGCCGGATCTGGCGATCGATGCGGAGACCTGCATGCCGCTGTGGCACGCCGGCGAAACCATCGACTGGGACTATGCGGTCGGGCTGCTCTTCAACAACAAGGAAGGAAGCGAAAGTCGATGCTTGAATTGAGACCCAATTGCGAATGCTGCGATCGCGACCTGCCGCCCGAATCGACCGACGCCAGAATATGCAGCTTCGAATGCACGTTCTGCGTCGAATGCGTTGACTCCCGGTTGCACAACGTTTGCCCGAATTGCGGAGGTGGTTTTGAACCCCGGCCGATTCGCCCGGCTACCGAATGGCGTTCAGGCTTGTCGCGCACGACGCGACCGCCTTCTTTGGTGCGAGTGCACATGCGCTATTCGTTGGAGGGGCTTGCCGAACACATAACACGTATCCGCGACATACCTCCCGAAGAACGATGAAACTTAGCGAGAGAACCTATTGGAGCCGATCGATTCGGACAGACTGAATTGCGCCTTCCAGTAGTTCATCGACGCCCGCGCGTACGCCTTCAATTGTGCGTGGCACCGGGATCGTTGGCTGTATGCCGATCAGGTGATGCTGCGAGCCATCGTGTTTAAGAACTTTCATCCCGGTCCAGACTATGCGGATGTTGCCGGGCAGCGTAATCCAGTTTGCATTGCCGTTAGCCCCGGCCGTGGCTTCGCCGACGATCTCACCCAATTTGTAGTGTTCGACGATGCCCATTACACTCTCCGCGTAACTGATTGCACTGGCGTCTGTTACGAAAGCAATCTTTCCCTGGAATCGTGGTTTGCGAGGCGGCATCAGCCACCGCCCCGATTGGTCCCAGCCGGTGATATCTTCCTGGTCAGGATAAACAATTTGCGGCTTGTTCCAGATTGCGGATTGCAGGGTATCATCCGTCAGATGCGACAGCACGTCGTGATTTCCATTCGGATAACCGCGCAAATCGAAAATTACCGCTGGTGCCGCTGCCAGCTCGTCGATTGATCGGGATATATCGCTCCACTCGGCTCGCCGCAGGTCGATGTAGCGGATTCCGTCGCCCAGCTCATCGATAGGCTCAAGTTCATGCATCGCAAGGCTGTTTACGCTGCGTGAAACGATGACCTCGATTTGCTCGCCGGATCGATCCAGTTTGAGGCGAACGTCACTGTTTTCCGGGCCGGTACCGAGTTGCGCCAGTACCCGGTATCGCTTCCAGCGCAACGTTCCGGATACCAACTGCAGCTCTTCGTCAAGAATCTCCTTCATCTGGCGACCGTCAATTTCGATAACTATGTCGCCGGGTTTAACGGAATCCGGATCGAGCGATTGTGTAACGACAGCACGATCTTCGATCCATCGCATTCGGAATGGCAGACGCGCGACGGTTGCGCCTTGTCCGTCCGCAAAGACGTTGCCGTGTCCGTCCTCCAGCCTTGACATCAGGCGCCCGAGAGTCTGCACATAATCTTCCACGGAAACGTCATCCATTGCGTTTCGCAACGCTTCGGTGAGAACCGTATCCCAGTCCGTATCGATGACATCGAAGTAAGGATAGAAATGCTGCATGAGATTCCATGCAATGACGATGCCGGCAAAGCGCACGTTCGGGTCAATCGCCGTCAGATCGTCCTGCGAAATTTTCGCGAGCTCGGCAGACAGCCTGCCATTGTTGCGGCTGTTCTCCATCGGTTGCAACTCATGGTCAGCCAATGCGATCGGCACAAGCGCTCGCAAGCCGGCGCCGAGCTTTTTGTCGACAGACGTGCCGGACGGCGGGACAAAATCGAAGATGGCACCAGGCACAGCGGGAGGCTCTGCACTCACCATCAGCGAGTATTCGCCGTCGAACTGGTTAGCGGTCACAATCTCGTAAGCGTAATTGGGCGCGCCGATAAACCAGTTGATCGGTCCGTCAGGGCTGTCTTCGAAAGACGGGTTGTAGATCGGCAGCTTCTGCCATTTGTTCGTCTCATCCCGAGTCGATAAATCGAAAGCATCCGCCCATAGTCGGCCATCGCCGATCAGGTAGCCGCCAAAAGCAATCGAAGTCGCGTCTTCGTCAACAGGGCCGGTAATTTCGAATTGCGTCCATTCCGCAGTTGTGATCGGGCGGTCTGCCATATTGTCGAAGAATCCCGTTTGTTGCCCCGGACGTTCGACTCGAAGCCACAGGTGTCCCGTATTTCCTTCACCGCCTGCCTCCGTTCGAACGGCGGCACGAAGCCGGATTTCCCGGCCTCGATAGGGCGTCGCATCAAGGATCTGTGTAAAGGCTCCGAAGTCGTCACGGACACTGTCCTGGCTTGCCCGATTCGTTCGTACACTGCGGTAGGTTTGTCCGGCTTGGAGCCCGACGCCGGAGTGTTGCCAAGCGATCACCTGCGTCGCGCTGAAATTATCGCGCACAGGCGGAGGTGCCGGCTTCTCGTCTCGTTCGGAATCGTAGATGACGACGGTCGGAGCGATCGGAGCAAACAATGCTCGTAGTGAACCGGCCAGATCCTGCCTGTCGGCGGCATCGCGTACTACTGAAACGCCGTGAATAGCGAACCTGTCCCAGTCAGTTTCGGCCGCAGCATCCGTGGGATGAAAGAAACGAACATAGCCATACAATTTGGAGAAAGTCCGCAGGTTTTCGATTTGGCGATCGGCAATGGGAGCCGGTTCGGCAACGACAATGGCTGTTGTCGATAAATGGAGCAGAGATACGACGATTGCAATGATTCGGACATTCATCGCGGCCTCTGTGTCAGCACGCCGGTCGTTGGTACAGCAATATTAGCAGTGCAACACCAAACTGTCTCAGTCAGGGGCCGCCCGTCAATTCACTCGTCGGCGAGGGTGCCCACCAGATACTGCTCAAGCTCAGCCCACGCAGCCGGGC
>CAZSDL010000270.1:0-3088 GCA_964605635.1 uncultured Woeseiaceae bacterium | reverse complement strand
CCACTAGTGTCCGGTTAAGAATCGAATAAATTCAGTTGGTTATTTCCAAGCGAGCTATCTGGATCGTAATCTGCTTGAGGAAAGCCCGAGTTTAAAGGGATTTTCTCGAATAACGTGACCGAAAAGATCTGTAGCAAAGTGTAGAGAGACGGCTTGAGGTCGAGCCGCTTCTTGACAATGGCAACCAACACATAGACGGATACGGCCGTCCAGATCTGGGTCTTTACGGCGTTCTCCGATGTGCCGTAGAACGACTTGATCCGGAGGTTCTGCTTGATCCATTTGAAGAACAGCTCGATCTGCCAGCGCGACTTGTACAGCTGACAGATCGTGATCGCTGGCGGATCAAACAGGTTAGTCAGAAGCGCCAGTTTCTTGCCGGAATCCGGATCCTTGAAATGGATGCGCCGCAATTGGACAGGGAAGTCGTGCTGCGTGTCGGCACCTGTAAACCGAATGGTCTGGTCGCAGAGAATGCCTTGGCCGCGCTCATTCGCAGCGGAGTAGACGCGTCGGAATCGCGTATTGACGCGTGCGCGCGTCACGAAGAATGCGCCTGCCCGATGGAGGCGGAAGAGTCGCTCGGCGTGGATATAGCCGCGATCCATGACATAGATGGCAGCCGGTTCTGGCACCAGCAGGTCGAGCACGTTGACGTCGTGCATCTTGCCGTCGGAGATGTGAATTACGCTGGGAATATTGCCGCGTAGATCGAGCAGGGTGTGGATTTTGACCGCCGCTTTGGTCTGGACGTAGGGTGCCCACGGGAACAGCGATAGACACAGATCGATAGTCGTCGAATCCAGCGCGTAGACCGTATTGCTCAACTCCATGCCAATCTCTTCATCGGCATAGAGCGGTCGTGCCTGACCAATCAAGCGTTGCGCGAAGTCCGCGTAGATCCGCCAATCTCTTCGTTCGTTGGCGTCGGCCAGCGTTGAACGTCTGACCGGCGAACGAAGCCCCATGTGGTAGAGCTTCGCTGCCTGTGCCGATAGACACGCTTCAATATCGCGAAGGCTCTCGCGATAGGTCAGTTGTGCAAACGCAAGGATCCGGAAGTGCTCGGCGCACGGCAGCGTGCGTACTCGGTGATTGCCACCATAGCGGGCGACGATGCGCGTGAAGGTCGTCCAGGGCAGGAAATCCATCAACTGCGCAAACAGTGTCTTGCCGGTATACATCGCGAGCCCTCGGGAAGTGTTCCCGCCAAAAGCTCACCTGCTGACCGACCGAGTTCAAGTCGGCACCACGCCAAAATGGGCAATAATTAAGTCCATTCAAATAGATATCGGACAAGAGCGCGAAGTTAACCGGACACTAGTGGTCTGACACCTTTTTGGACAATGCGTTGATCGTCAACGGCACGGTATTGCGACGCCACAACCAGGACTGCGTCGACGCGGCCGGTCCCTTGCCGGGACGCTTGTTGCGTCATGGGTCGATGCTGCGCACGACAGGATAAAATTCTCGTTCGCGTCGTCGCGATGTTCATGAGCCAGGCGCGTCGCGATAGACTGCCTGGCGAACACCTTGCACCGGTTACCGGTTTCACCCCCAGCAATCCAACAACGCGGCAGGAAGCCCACACACGCCCGGACCAATATGTCTCAGTCTTCCATTTGCCCCGCAAGACCGCTGCCCCCTGCGCGCTCCCGCATCCTGAACGTCGGCCTGAACGTCGGCCTGGATCGAATGCTGGGGCTGTTCGCCCTGCTCGTTGCGTCGACGGTTCATGCTGCTATCCCGGCCACCCCGGTGATGACGCTCTATCGCTTCAACGGCGACCTCGATATGCCGTACGTTCACGTCGAACGCTTCGTGCAATCGGGCTCCGTGACACCGGCGGGGACGCTCGTACAGGGAACTCGGGTGATCCCCTGCCTCGTGATGCGTAATGGCCGCCCGTTGACGGACCGCAGCGGTACGCCGTTCGTCGGGTTCGAGGTCGTGGCCGACCCACGCACCGCAACTGCTGCAATGACCGCGCAGATCAAGAACGCCATCGCGCAACGCAAGGCGCTCAGAGTCGAGAACCACCATTGCGCGCCAGGTATCGAGCACGCGATCGATGTGCGGAATCTCTACGCGATGGAGAAGCTGCCGTTCTTCGATCCGCCGCGCGTCGTCGTGCCGCCGGCCGCGGGTGTCGTCGCACCGGCCAGCGGTCCCGATGCGATCGTACGCGCGTTCCACGACAGCGAGCAGTGTGCCGAGGTCAACGCGCGACTCGTCGGCCGCCGCCAGGCACTAAACCGCGCCTGGGCCGAATTCGAACAGGCCAACCCTGGGCACTGGCCGCGCAACGACCTCGCCCAGGCACGGCATCTCGACTACACCCTGCGTACGGCACTCTTCGAAGGGCATCTCGAGCGTGGCTGCAACGCCTACGGCGCGTGCGAGCGGAACATCGTCGCGTTGTCGATCCGCAACCGGGCGGTCGAACGCTGCTTCACGCGTGAGGGTTGCCGGGCGCCCGGCGACTTCACGGGCGTCGCGTCCACTGTCTCGCAGTACAACATCTGGGACGAATTCCTCACCCAGATTTCCGGGCTGACCGCGTGTTATCTACGTACCGATCTGGCTGACCATCCTGACTACACCAGGCTGCAGGCGATGTATGCGCAGAACGTGGCCGATGTGCAGTGGATACTGTTCGGCAACGAGACCGACCTCGCCGCATTGTTCCCCGGGGCACCACTCGCCGAGGTCAAACGGACAGCGCACTACTACCACGCGCCGGCGATGGGTAAGTGCTTCCCGAACCACCCCCGCGTCGAATACATGTCCGGGGCCGTGGCGCGCCAGGGCGCCAACCATGCGCTGGTGGCCAATACACGCATCGAGGTGGGTGACAAGGTGGGCGATGGTTACCGCTTCCGCGCTTTCCATTTCCAGGAGACCGCGGAACGCGACGTCGTCGAGATCCGCGACGACTATGCGGGTTTCATCGTCGACGCGCGCAAGGTCGCGCTGCTCCCGCCTTCCGGCTGCAAGCCGTATGGCATGCCGTCAGGTTGCGCGCTTGGCGAGGTCGGCCGTTATCGCCGGACGCCGAGCTGGCTCGACGCCGGCAAGCCGATCGGGC
>CAZSDL010000269.1:0-3089 GCA_964605635.1 uncultured Woeseiaceae bacterium | reverse complement strand
CGCGCAGCCTGTCATGGCCGCCGACGATGTGCCAGCCGCGCTCTGGACCCTGGGTTCGGCGCTTGCGTCGATCGAACTGGACTCACCCGCCGCCCGTTCCGGCCATCGGCTCGAATTCAACGCCGAGGCGCTGTCATCGCGGTCGTTGCTGCTGGACCTGCCAGAAGGCCCGGTGCTGGCCAGACGCAGCGGCGCGGAACCGCGCGAACACGGGATGCTCTGGCGCGGCCACCTCGACGGCGACCACGAGCATCCGATCACGCTGACCTTGCACAAGGGCCAATTGGCCGGTCTGCTCAGCCTGCCCGAAGCCAGTGTCGAGATCGTGCCCGAGCTTGCCGGCACGGCCCGACTATTGCGGATCGATCACGAGCGCTATCCAGCATGCGATGGCGGCGAACCGGAACCCGCTGCCGCTGACACTCCGACCGAGGCTGCCACGGACGACCTGGTCACTGGCATCCTGGAAAATTTCCGCGATCGCGAACACGACATCGATGTGCTGATCTTCTACTCGCAGGCCGCGCGCAACGCCGCTGGCGGCACCGCCCAGATCGAAACGACAGCACAGGCCGCTGTCGATGCCGCGAACACCTCGTTCGCGCAAAGCCAGCTCGACCACCGCTTCACCCTGACCGGTGCTCTCCTGCTGTCGAGCTTCACCGAAAGCGGCAGCACCGCAACCGACCTGCCGGCATTCCGCAACAATCCAACCGTGGTCGCCGAACGCAACGCCCACCGCGCCGATATGGCCGGCCTGCTGTTCGAGGGCACGGGCAGTTGCGGCCGCGGCTATATCATGACCAACGTCAGCAGCAACTTCGCCAACAGCGCATTCCAGATCACGTTGCGGACCTGTGCCGTTGGCAACCTGACCTATGCCCACGAACACGGCCACAACATGGGCATGGCGCACAATCCCGAAGACGCCGGCGCAGCTGCCTACGTGTTTTCCTATGGCCACTGGGACTCCAGCAGCGGCAGCAGCGTCAACCGCTTCCGCACTGTGATGTCGTACGGCACGCCATGCACGCCCGGCTGCACGCGCCGGCCCTACTTCTCCAATCCCGAAGTCGACTACATGGGGCAGCCAACCGGCATCGCCAACCAGCGCGACAACGCCCGCAACACGCGCCAGGTCGGACCGACGGTGGCGAATTTCCGCACCAAGACGATCTTCCGCCACAATTTTGATTGAGCGGCTGGAACCGGCCGCTGCGGCGTTGGTCACTTGTCACGCCGGTCCGCAGCGCACGACACCACCATCGGCAGGCCGGCCACATCGGATGGTCGAGACCTCTTCTGGAAGTTCACAGGCGACTCCACCCAATCGCACCAGCCGGCACCATTCCTGCGGCCGGCTCGGCTCGTGGATGCCGATCAGATTCCAGCGACCGTGCTCGCCCAGCCCGGACCATGGGTCATGGCTGAAGTCTGGAATCGGTGTTCCTGAAGCATCGACCGCGGTGCCTGGATCGTAGCCAGGCAAAGGCGAACCGGGCGAATGAATTATCCCGACGTTCGAACCGTCCGAAAACTCGATTCGCCCGCGCAGGGCAACGTCCTTACTCAGGCCAAAATCGACCGGCCCAACCGGCGAACCAAACCGAATCGGGCCATCGAGAACACGTCGCAGAACGCTAAGCTCCGGTTGCTCGAGCTGCCATTCATCGTACGCAGCCACGACCCGATTGCTTCACTACTCAAAGTACCCATCTGCGTGCGGCAGAATATAGGGACCACTCCGGTACGGATCGAAAGGGCGCCGATACTCAGCGCCCTCCGAAAATTCGGGTCGATCTAGCGAGGCAAACAGCTCAATTGACAAGTGCCTCCGCCACATGCCATGCCGCAGCTGAAGCTCGTCCCTGGCGTTATTGGAATACCCAATTGCGCGACCCAGTTCATCCACCGCTCGGGATCACTTGGATTATGTGGTCCTCCAAGGAGCCCCCCTGGATGGTTCGCCCCTCCCGGCACGTGGGTGTAATCCGGAATTAAAGTATTGTTCGCGTCCACAGCAGAGCCCGGCACGTAAACAGCCCTGTCCGGATTCGACTCAATGCGAACCATTACATGTGAACCGTCATTAAATTGCAGCCGTGAGCGGAGGCTGCTTTGCCCCTGCATATTAAAATTAATTCCAACACCATGCGCCGCAAAGCTAATCGATCCTCGCATTAGACTAAAAATCGTATGAGGGTTGTTCATTTGATCTAGAATTGTATTATATACCCCTAGTACTTCATTCCGGAGGCTGCCGGACTCAACGAAATCGTATGCATTAGGCTCACTAGTTCTGCCAACAAAATTGGGCCCTTGCTCATTAAGATAAGGAGCCAGTTGATTATAACTGATCTCCTCGTATCCGTGGAAACTGTTCCCGTACGCGAAGTACGCGGATCTCATGTCATGGACGAACGCCGTCACCTGATGCTCGATCGGTTTCTCAACCGCGATGTATTGCCACCACGAGCAACTCGGGTCGCCAGAACGGCCACCGTCGCCTCGCACCGGGGAACTCCCCTGTGGATTATCTCCGCACCAACGCTCCACCTCGAACTTGCGGATCTCGGCGTTGGAGACGCTATAAACATATCGAGTCCCAAGACCGTGCTGGACAGCCACACCCGACATCTGCTGCATGCTGCTGCAGTTGTCACATCGATGTGCATCGAATACCGGTTGCGCCGTTCCGAGCCGGGGAACGAAAAGAAACACAGCTGAAAGCACTCCAATCAAAACACGCATCCTCATTACGCTACTCCTTAAACATGAAGTTAAAACAAATGATTCCTGGTAAATTAAGTGAAGCAGTTGGGGGATGAAATCGAAAATAACATCTTATTTATTGTTGTAATATACGCATTAGCGCAATGCCGGACCGTAGCATACTGGACCCGAGCGTGCAAGTAGTTATCATGGATTTACGGATATAGTGTTAAGTCGATCACGCTTTCTCTCGTTGTCGCCGTATGTCCCGCTGTCGGAGCCGTTGGAGCTTTCAGGATGGCCACTCAGGCACCGGCCGGCAGGCCGAACAGCAGGGCCAGGCCGAGCGCGATTCGATAGATCGCGAAGCCGGTGAA
>CAZSDL010000268.1:0-3108 GCA_964605635.1 uncultured Woeseiaceae bacterium | reverse complement strand
ACTCCATCGGCAACTCCTTGAACACCTGCTTGCAGAAGCCGTTCACAATCATGTTGACGGCGTCTTCCTCGGAAATGCCTCGCTGACGGCAATAGAACAATTGATCGGCGGAGATCTTCGACGTGGTGGCCTCGTGTTCGATCCTGGCCGTCGAGTTGCGAATTTCCATATAGGGAAAGGTGTGAGCACCACACTCTTTGCCGATGAGCAGGGAGTCGCACTGGGTATGATTGCGCGCATTGGCCGCCTGCGGCATCACGCGAACCAGTCCGCGATACGCATTCTGCGCTCGTCCGGCTGAAATTCCCTTGGAGACAATGGTGCTTCTCGAGTTACGGCCGATATGTATCATCTTCGTGCCGGTATCCGCCTGCTGCATATTGTTTGCTACTGCCACCGAGTAGAACTCGCCGACAGAGTTTTCGCCGCGCAGGATGCAGCTCGGGTATTTCCACGTAATTGCGGAGCCGGTCTCCACCTGGGTCCAGGAGATTTTCGAATTGTCGCCGCGACAATCGCCGCGCTTGGTAACAAAGTTGTAAATGCCGCCTTTGCCGTTTTCGTCGCCCGGGTACCAGTTCTGTACTGTCGAATACTTGATCTGGGCTCCCTCGAGTGCCACCAGTTCGACCACCGCCGCATGCAACTGGTTTTCATCGCGCATCGGCGCGGTGCAACCTTCCAGATAGCTGACGTAACTGCCTTCGTCGGCAATGATCAGCGTGCGTTCGAACTGGCCGGTGTTGGCGGCGTTGATGCGAAAATAGGTCGATAACTCCATGGGACAGCGAACGCCTTTCGGCACGTAAACGAAAGAGCCGTCACTGAATACAGCGGAGTTGAGCGTGGCAAAAAAATTGTCGCGATACGGCACGACGCTACCGAGGTAATTGCGAACCAGCTCGGGGTGCTTCGTGACGGCTTCGGAGAACGGGCAGAAGATGACGCCGGCTTCGTTGAGCTTCGCCTTGAAGGTCGTTGCCACAGAAACGCTGTCGAACACGGCATCGACAGCGACACCGGCCAGCCTGGCCCGCTCATGCAGCGGGATGCCGAGCTTGTCGTAGGTTTCCAGCAGCTTCGGGTCGACTTCGTCGAGGCTTTTCGGCCGGTCCTTGTCGGACCGTGGCGCCGAGAAATACGAAATGCTCTTGTAATCAATTTTCGGATAATGAACGTGTGCCCACTCCGGTTCCTGCATCGTCAGCCAGTGGCGATATGCCTTTAGCCGCCACTGAAGCATGAATTCCGGTTCGTTCTTGCGTGCGGAGATTGCCCGGACCACGTCCTCGTCGAGGCCCGGCGGCAGGCTGTCCGAGTCGATGTCAGTGACAAACCCGTGCTTGTAGCGACGGTTGACGAGCGTTTCAATGTCATTCGGTTGGGTCGACATGCAAATAGTCCTATCTCTTGCGCTCGATACTGATCGGCATTGATGCAAAGCGAAAACGCGGCAGCGGGCTGTTGGTTCGCGACAGGTCGGCCAGGCTTATCTCGTCGAGAGCCTGCCTGATCGCCAGATTTATGCGTTGCCACGTTCCGCCCACGCTGCAGGTCGCTTCGAGGTCGCAATGGCGGTCGTGCGCGCTGCAGTCCGTGATCGAGACCGGCCCTTCGAGAGCATCGATCACCTGGGCGGCACTGATATCGTGCGCATCGCGGGACAGTCGATAGCCGCCATGGGTTCCGCGCGCTGAATCAACCAGCCCGGACCTCGCCAGGTTTTTTAGCAATTTGCTGACCGTCGGCAGACCAAGGCCGGTCGCTGCTGCAACCTCCGTAGCACTGGCAAAGCCGTTCCGGCTGGACGCGAGCTGCGCCAGCACGACCGTCCCGTAATCGGTCAAGCGGCTGATTCGCAACATTGATTCTCTCCGCCGTTAAAAGAGGACCATTTTAGTACTATTTATGGCCGAAAACCAGCAGG
Organism: uncultured Woeseiaceae bacterium; assembly: GCA_964605635.1. GTDB lineage: Bacteria > Pseudomonadota > Gammaproteobacteria > Steroidobacterales > Woeseiaceae > IDS-8. The sequence continues at coordinate 1,181 of CAZSDL010000268.1, read as the reverse complement.
GGCGGGGACCGGCGCCTACGGCAGGGCGGCAATTTTGCTATCCTACGCCGTCGTGCTCGGCACCCGGTCTTCTGCGGTGTCGGATTTTCGCTGCGCAACCCGAAGACTCCAAACCGTGCATCTTTCCGGAGAAAGTTGAATGAACCTGAACCAATTGAAATCCGTGGCCAAGGCGATGGTAGCCGACGGCAAAGGAATCCTTGCTGCCGATGAAAGCTCGCCGACCATCAAGAAGCGTTTCGACAAAATCGACACCAAGTCGACCGAGGAGAACCGGCGTCGCTATCGCGAAATGCTCTTTACCACCCCGGGCCTCGCCGATTACATCGGCGGTGTGATCCTGTACGACGAGACGATTCGCCAGAATACGGCAGACGGCGTGCCGTTCGCGAAATATCTCGCGGACCTCGGCATGGTTCCGGGCATCAAGGTTGATACGGGCGCAAAAGCGCTGGCGGGTTTCCCGGGCGAGAAGATTACGGAAGGACTGGACGGCCTGCGCGAGCGCCTGAAGGAGTACTACGAACTTGGCGCCCGTTTCGCCAAATGGCGCGCTGTCATCGATATCGGCGACGGCATACCGACGGACTTTTGCCTCAAGGCCAACGCGCATGCGCTCTCCCGTTATGCGGCGCTGTGCCAGGAAGCGGATATTGTGCCGATCGTGGAACCCGAGGTGATCATGGACGGCGGACACAGCATCGATCGTTGTGCCGAGGTTACGTCCCGAGCCCTCGAGATTGTATTCGCGGAGCTGAAGGCACACCGGGTAGTGCTGGAAGGCATCGTCCTGAAACCGAACATGGTGATTTCCGGTACGACGGCAAGCAAGCGCGCCGGTCCGGAGGACGTCGCCAAAGCAACGCTGAAGGTGCTGAAGGCGCATGTGCCGTCCGAAGTTCCCGGCATCGCGTTTCTCTCAGGCGGCCAGTCCGCCGAGGAGGCTACCGAGCATCTTGCGATTATGAACCGCATGGGCACCTTGCCCTGGGAGCTGTCGTTTTCCTACGGCCGGGCGCTGCAAGCTCCGGCACTCGATGCGTGGCACGGCAAGGAGGCCCAGTTCAAGTCGGGACAACAGGCCCTCTTCAAGCGTGCGAAGCTTAACAGCATGGCTCACCTCGGCAAGTACGAGTCGGCGATGGAATCCGCGGCGTAAACCAGCGGCCGGACCCGCTATG
>CAZSDL010000267.1:0-3138 GCA_964605635.1 uncultured Woeseiaceae bacterium | reverse complement strand
ATCCGGACATTGTCATCTTCATCAGCCGCAACGCGGTCGAACACGGACTCGCCTGCCATGCGCGCGGTTCCGCGCGCATTGCGGCGATCGGACCCGCGACGAAAAACGCAATCGAGCAAGCCGGGTACACCGTGGACATCACAGCAGTTGACGGTTTCGACAGCGAGCACCTGCTGGCAACGGCGGACTTGAATGAGGTAGCCGGCAAAACTATCCGCATCGTGCGCGGCAGCGCTGGACGCGACCTGCTGGCTGACGAACTCGCGTTGCGCGGCGCGCGCGTCGATTACCTCTCGGTATACCAACGGTTAGCTGCCACGCACTCGGCTGACGAGCTCGCGCGCTTGCGGGATACCTGGCAGGCAGGCGGTGTGCACATTGTGACGATAATGAGTGTCGAGTCCTTCAACAACCTGTGGTCTATACTGCCGGTTGAGGGACGCCAGTTGTTACAATACACGCCTTTGGTGACCCCCAGCCGACGTGTGATACAAGCCGTGAACGACAAGATCCCTGGCTCCCCGGCATTTCTTGCAGCGGGACCGCAAGCCGCCGATATGTTGCGTGCATTGATCGCAGCCACCGCACCGGGAACCCGACATGAAGCGTAAACAGGACGACCCACAGAACGATGGCGATGAGCGGGTAACTCCGCCGACGCCCGCCAATTTATCCGAGTCTCCGCCGCAGGGAACTGCGACCGATTCTTCCGAGCCCCTAGCTGTGGAAGATACCAGCCGGACAACCGATACGACGCCTTCGGAACGGGAAGCAGAAGCGGAAGCGGCATCGAGTTCCCGCCCGCGCAGTAATGCATCCGGCATCATTTCATCGCTGGCCCTGGTCCTTGCGCTCGCGGCCGTGCTCGGCGTTCTGTGGCTCTGGCAGGGACGCGGCGTGGATACCGGGGAGGCCGATGCGGTCACCAGCACACTGGCGTCGCTAGCCAATGATCTCGACGAAGCAAAGCAATCACTCGACGACCTGCGCGACGAGGTCGCCGGCCTTTATGGAGGCGACAGCGATTTCGATCGCGAGCTTGCATCACTGAAGGAGCAGGTAGAGGACCTGAACGAAGACTTCGAGCGCCTTCCGGCCCGCGTAGCCGAAATCGAAACCACGATGTCATCGCTGCAAGGCATCTCCACCGGCGCACGCGAGAACTGGTGGCTCGCCGAAGCGGAATACTATATGCAGATTGCGAACGCCCAGCTGCAGCTTGCCGGCAGACCGTTGCTTGCCAGCGAAGCGCTCAGATTTGCCGACGAACGTGTCCGCCAGTCCGGCAATCCTGCGCTCACCGGCGTGCGCCGTGCACTTTCGGCCGAGTTGCAGGCACTGGACGCTATGGTGGAACCGGATGTCGAGGGCATCACGATGCGTCTTGCAAGTCTCGCCGATGCCGTCTCAACCTTGCCGATCGAAGAGGACGTTGCACGGGCCGCAACCGGTATGCCGGCCATGGATCCGGATGCCGGTCCGCTGGATCGCACCTGGGCATCGCTCAAGGCCGCCTTCGGCGATGTGGTTTCGGTTCGCCGCACTGACGAGGCGGTGCAACCGCTCCTGTCACCGGACGCACGGTATTTTTTGCGTGCGAACCTTGCATTGCAGATGCAGACGGCGCGACTTGCGATGTTGCGCGGCGAGCAGGCAGTTTTTGAACAGAGCCTGGCCGATGCAGAGGACTGGCTCAGGGAGTACTTCGATCGTGACAGCGCTGCTGTACAAAGTGCGCTTGCAACCGTCGCGGACATTCGCAACCAGTACACAACTACAGACCTGCCCGACATCTCGGGATCATTGCGCCTCCTGCGCCAGTATCGAGCGCGGGCCGGTGACCGACAGGTCACTGACAATCCGGTCGATGCAGCGGCCGACAACGCAGTCAATAACCTGGTTGAAAGCGCGGTCGACGACGCCGATGGGCCGGACGAAATGAGCCAATGAAACTCGGCATTGTCGTCGTTCTGGCACTGATAGCGGCGGCGGTCGTCGCGCAGTTCCTGCTGCAGGACCCCGGCTACGTCGTTATCAATTTTCGCAGCTATATAATCGAGATGTCGGTCCCGGTACTGCTTGCCGGCGTCGTACTGATACTTTTCCTGGCGTGGCTCAGCGTCAAGGTGTTTCGCGCGCCGCGCCGGCTCGGTGAAGCGGCAAGCCGTTATCGCAGCGGGCGTGCCGGCGCTCGCCTGACACGCGGCATGATCGACATCGCGGAAGGGAATTTCGCGAAGGGCGAAAAGCTTCTCGCGCGTACGGCCGCCAGCAGCGATGCCCCGCTCCTTAACTATCTGCAGGCCGCACGCGCTGCTCACCTGCAAGGCAACACCGAGCGCCGCGACGACTGGCTGCGGCAGGCCTACGAGAAAACTCCTGAAGCCGCCAGTGCCGTGTTGCTGACACAGGCCGAGCTGCAACTCGATCAACGGCAGTTCGAACAGGCTCTCGCGACGCTAAGAAGCCTGCAGGAGAAAGCGCCGAATCACAGTCATGCACTCAACCTGCTCGGCAGGCTTTACTACCGGCTCGAGGATTGGGAACAGCTTGGCGCGCTGTTGCCGCGCCTTCGCAAACACGGCCGCGTTGACAGCGTGTTGCTCGACAGGTGGTCGATACGTGTACACCGTGAGTCGCTTGACAAGGCGGCGGATGCAGCGGCACTCACGGCGGCGTGGGCCACTGTGCCGAAGAATCTGCGGCGCGATCCCGATTTACTCGACGCCTGGTACGGAGGATTGATCCGCACCGGCCAGCACCAGAAGGCCGAGAAGGACCTGGCCGCCGAATTGAAACGTGAGTGGCAGCCTCCGCTGGTACGTCTCTTTGGCACGATCGAGAGCGACCAGCCTGCGAAGCAATTGAATCGCGCCGAGAGCTGGCTGAAAACCCATCCGGACGATGTCGAGTTGCTTCTGACGACCGCCCGCCTGTGCCTGAAGAACGAGTTGTGGGGCAAGGCCCGCAGCTATCTCGAGACGGTCATTGCCCTGCGGCCGACGCCGGAAGCCTACCAGGAGTATGGCCGCTTGCTCGCCCGGCTGGGAGAGGATGAGGCCGCCGCCGATGCCTGGCGAGCGGGACTCAGCCTGGTCACGCCGTCGCTGTTGCCGGCACTCACCGATATGCGGTCGC
>CAZSDL010000266.1:0-3141 GCA_964605635.1 uncultured Woeseiaceae bacterium | reverse complement strand
CAATCACCATCCTGCCTAACGGAGCAAGTCTGTGCGACTACTCAATTTCATCCTCGGCGCCCTGCTGCTCCTGATCGCTGCGCTGCAGTGGAACGACCCGGATGCTGCGTACTGGATTGCCGTCTATGCCGGCGGCGCCGCTGTGGCCATCGGCAAAGGGCTCGGCCACTACAATCACTTCCGTACCACGTTACTTACCGGTGCCGTGCTGGCGGGAATGATCCTGACACTGCCCGGCACACTGCAGTACCTGGCGGCAGGCGACTACGGCAGCATCTTCGGCGATATGCGCCCCGACAACTACGTCGAACCGGCGCGTGAATTCTTCGGCTTGCTGCTGCTACTTGCGATTCTTTGCGGTTACCTGCGCAACGCACGCCATCAAAACGCGTAACTCGCATTCACCCGCGCCCGCACGCCAGCCGCCGGAAAGCCGACCGCTTCGTAAAACGTCTCATCAAGCGCATTGTCAACCGCAAATCCGAACCGCAACGACTCGCTGTAACGATAGTTAACGGCAAGATCGAGGCGAGTGTAGCCATCCAGGAACAACCCACCGGTTGCAATCGACGAATCAAAGAATTTATCCAGGGTTAGCAATGATGCCGACATCTGCCACGCATCATTGACCTGCCAGTTGGTCACGATGCCGCCACGCCACTTCGGCCGGCCGCGCAGCCGCGCGTCGCTGTCGCGGATGTCAGTATCCGAGTACGTCAGGTGCGCGTCCAGTGACAGCGTCGGGAGAATCTGAAAGCTGCCGCTTGCCTCAGCGCCCTGCGCGACGACCTTGCTGCGGTTGACGTTGGTGAACAGCACCGGGTCGAAATCGATCAGGTTTTCGAACTCATTGCGAAACAGGCTGAATTCCAGCGCCGTGTCATCACTCAGCTCCGTGCGATAGCCGATATCGATACTGGTCGCCGTTTCCGACACAAGATTCGGGTTGCCCACCAGCGGATGCCCCAGCGCAAAAAAGCTCGGCGCTTTGAATCCCTCACCCCAGCTCACGCGCAAATCGCCAATGTCGTCCGGCAGCGCAAACAATACGCCAAGTTGTGCGCTGGTGACTGCGTCAATGCCATCCGGATCGTCGCGGCGCAGACTCGCCTGCACCACCGCCGGCTGCAGCCGCCACTCGAACTCGGTAAAGATGCTGAGCGTATCGCGGTCAAGCTGAAAGTCAGTGGGTATCAGGAAACCGAAATCGATTGTGCCGGCGCTGCGGCCGTCTTCGCGCTGCCACTCGCCACCGACAACGACAGAGGCGGACGCTGACAACTCGCCGCGCGCACTCACCACCAACTGGTCGCGCACGAAATCGGTAGCGGAGACGACCGGTGGTATGCCGTCGAACACGCCGGGCGCGATACCGGGCGACGTGCTGGACTCAGCGCGGTCATAACGGCTCAATGACACATCCGACGTCCAACCATCACCAAACGGCAAGCGCAGCCAGGCACGCGCATGAGCCTCGGTCACATCACGCTCATCGACATCGCGTACTACGGCCAATTCCGGACCGCCACTGTCTTCCGGAAAAGAGTTACTCGCCGCGTCCTGGTAGCGCCAGACGAGGCCTGCCTCGCCATTGCTGCCCACCGGCAGCCGCAGCCAGCCGTTGGTACCCCGGTCGTCGTAGCTCGCGCCCTCGATATCGCCGTGTTCCCCGGTGCCGTGCACCCCGATCTCGCCGCGCACAGTACCCAACGCACCGCCCAGCGTCAGGCGGCCGACAACGCGGCCGTGCCCGCCGACTTCGGCGTAGACCCCGGATGCCGGTTCACCGCGGTCCGTGATGATATTGACGACACCGGACAATGCATCCGACCCATACCGTGCCGACATCGGCCCGCGCACGATCTCGATGCGATCGATGCTCGCCAGGTCGAGGTAGGAAAAATCGTAGGAGCCACCGCGCGTATTGGTCGAGTCGTTGGCTTTGACGCCATCGATCAGCACCACGGTGAAGTTCGGCTCACCGCCGCGCAATATAAGGCTCGTGATGCTGCCGCGCCCGCCCTGCTGAATGACGTTGACGCCGGGCAGCTGGCGCATCAGCTCGGTAACACTGGCCGGTTGCCGCGCAGCAATGGCGTCGGCGCTGATAATATCCACCGACTGCGTCAGGTCACCGGCCGACCGGGCAAGGCGCGATGCCGTGACGACGATGGTATCGAGCGAGCCGCTCCCGTCGTCGGCCTGCGCGCGTTCCGCAATGATCATCGCGACCACGGCCAAGCCCGGTAACAGCCCGAATTTCATGATCGGTTTGACCATCAACCCTGTCCCAGGGCAGAAACTGCCCGCCAGTGTCACGGACAATTCTGAGGGTCGCAAGTAGCTGCTTCACGGTTTCAGGGACGTCGCCATCACGATGACGGCACCACGATCCCCCGGTTTCTGCGCATCGCATCACGTACAATCGCCGCCGATTTGCTAGGCTGTTTGGTCGACCGGATTCCTTCAGTAAGGTACCACCCAACATGCTCCTGCACGACCTGATCTTCGCTTCCGCGAAGGCCGCGCCCGACCATACCGCCGTTGCTTGCGGCAACGCATCGGTAAACTACCAGGCCTTGGCCGATGACCTGAAGAGAGTCGCCGCGGGGCTCGTCAAAGCGGGTGTCCGTCCCGGTGACCGCGTCGGCATCTACCTGAACAAGCGCCTGCAGACAGTGCTGGCCTACTTCGGCACCAGTTGCGCAGGTGCCGTGTTTGTGCCGATCAACCCGACACTGAAGCCGCCGCAGGTCGCGCATATACTGCAGGACTGCGACGTCGTTGCCCTGATCACCACCTCGGCGCAGGCCACCAGCCTTACCGAAATTTTCGGCAAGTGCCCGCAACTGCAAAACCTCATCGTGCTGGACGAATTCCAGGACCCGCCGGCATTACCGGCGAACATGCAACAGCTGACCTGGTCCGCAATGCTCGCAGCGGGCGACTTCACTACCGTGCCCGTGCGCCGCATCGACAACGACATTGCCGCCATTCTCTACACCTCCGGCAGCACCGGCAAACCGAAGGGCGTCGTGCTGTCACAACGCAATATGGTGTCCGGCGCCATCGATGTCTCGAGCTATCTCGAAAACACGCCCGACGACATCATCCTCGCCGTGCTGCCGTTCTCGTTCGACG
>CAZSDL010000265.1:0-3143 GCA_964605635.1 uncultured Woeseiaceae bacterium | reverse complement strand
ATATCGCAAGGCGACAGGGTCGAGTACAACACCGAGCGCTGGTAATCGGCGGCGGTCAGGCGACCGGCATTCTCAAGACAGTCCATTTCTGCGTGCAGCACGGCACTGCCGTTTTGCACCCGCCGGTTGTGACCACGCCCGACGATGCGGTCATCGATGACGAGCACGGACCCGATCGGGATGCCGCCTTCCGCGAGTCCCCTTTTTGCTTCCTCAATTGCTGCATCGAGAAATTTGTCCACAAGAACGCTCCAAAGTTTATCTCGAAAACCGGTGCGGGCCAGAACCGGATGGTACCTTACCTGCCTGGCTATCGGGGACTAAGGTTACGCATCAATGATTGATCAATGGTCACTGGTACTTTCAGCGGCTTTCATTGCCTCGAGCATTGCGGCAGTCGCAGGAACGGGCGGGGGTATTATCCTGTTGCCCGTTCTTATCAGCGTATTCGGGGTGCGAGAAGCAGTTCCAATGTATGCCGTAGCACAACTGATCGGAAATCTCAGTCGTGTTGGGTTCAACTGGTCGAAAATTGAGTTCCGAGTCGTGGCCTGGTTCGCAATCGGTGCAATTCCCTTTGCCATACTGGGATCATGGCTGTTCACCCGAATTCCAGACACAGGCTTATTGCAAGCACTGGGCGTGTTCCTTATTGCCTCAGTTATTATCCGCCGTCTGCATCCTTCAATGCAGAAGACATTCGCGCCGTATTGGTTCTCAGCGATCGGCGGGGTGTTCTCTCTGGTATCAGCAATCGTGGGAAGTGCGGGTCCGTTCCTGGCTCCGTTTTATTTGGCGTATGGGCTTGTGAAGGGTGCGTTTATTGGGACTGAAGCCCTGGGTACGGCCGTAATGCACGTCACCAAGCTATCGTCGTATCAAGGCCTCGGAGTAATGTCGTTTGAGATCTGGCTTACGGGGCTCCTGATAGGTCCAGTGATGATCGCAGGCTCGTACACAGGAAAGCTGGTGCTCGATCGAATTCCGGTTCACTTTTTTGTGTGGATCGTCGAGGCGACCATCTTGTCGTTTGGAGTCTGGTTCTTATACAACTATCGTTAAAGCGACGCTGGGCTTGGGCGATATCGGCTGCTCGGAATCCGCATATCCGCCTTCGCTAGGAGGGCCGTCGCGATCTCGCCAGCCTGCAATCGAAGTTCAGGCACCGCGGTGCTTTCCCATTTCTGCGGCCGTCGTGCCGGCCCCAGCAAATACAGGTTATGGACCGGGCCATCCACCGTCATTGCTTCCCCTTCGCCGGTCGTCGCATACCCGATTCCCAAAAGGTCTTCGGCAAGCAGACCGCGATCAATCAGCCGTCTGTCCAGCGGGCAGTTCGCACGGCCGGAGTCATTGCCGGTGCAATTGATCACCCAATCATAGTGTTCGACCCGCTCGCCACCCTCCCCCCGCAGTTTTTGCCCGATTTCGAGTCGCGGCCCGTTGTCTGCTGCGTAGCGCACCTCTCCTGCGCGAATCTCCAGCTTTCCATGCCTTATCATCGACGCGATCGTGATCGACGACGCCGGCGCCATCCGATGTCGATGCACTTCCCACCAGGGGCGCAACCGGTTCAGGAAGGAGCGACGTGCAGCGACCGGCATATTGGACCAAAGATCCGATACTATCGGTCGCATCGCATCGATGACGGCGTGCCAGGAAAGGTTACGGCATTCCGCGGCAACGATCGTCCGTCGAACTGCGCGGAGCATTTTTCGGGGTGTCGTGGCTTGCGCCAGTTCCCAAACAAGGCGTTCCTGCAGATCGAGTGTAAGCGGTTCAGGCCGCTTGCGATGGGCGCGGGGAAGAAGCCCTCGCCGCGACAGAACGTGGATCGGACCTGCGTGGCCGCGCCCGCCCAGTTCGAGAACCTTGTCGACCATGGTAAGGCCGCTGCCGATCATCAGTATGCGATCATTTTTTCCTGCGGCCTCGAAGCCGTCACGCCACGGATCGCGCACCCAGCGCTCATGGCCGTGCGGTAGCCACGGACTCAACACATCACGCGGCGGCGGATGCCCTGTCGCTAGCACAACTGCATCGCACTCGAGGGTGGACGCGTCGTCGAGCGTAACGAGGAATCCCACGCCGCTCGCCATAACGTCGATAACCCTGCTTCCGGTGCGGGCAGTGAATCGAATGTCTGCCTGCGTCGCGCGTAGCGACATTTCGACCAGTGCATCTTCGAGGTAGTCCCCGAAGCGGCTCCTAGCGATGAAGTCCGCAGCTGAATTCGGATAACCGTGCCGCTCCAACCAGTGGACGAAATGGTCGGGCTGGTCCGGATACAGGCTCATGTCGCGCGCCCGAGTATTAAGCAGGTGTGCCTTACCGGCGGTCGAGTAGGCAAGTCCGCGCCCTAGGCGCTCGTCCGCATTCAGCAACGTGATGCGGAAGCGACTGTCTCCCAGCCGCACCAGTTGGCCCGCGACCGCCGTGCCGCTGAACCCCCCGCCAATGACCACGACGTGCAAGCGTTCGCGCGTCGTTACTCGAAGAGCGCGATGACGAAATCTGATAATACGGGCCGATTGACTCTTCATCGTCCGATCTCCAGGTGCGAAATGACAACTGAAGGTCGTCATGTTAGTGACGGGCGGTGACAGCGTCAGTCAAATCGTGGTTACCGGTCGGTGACAGACAGAGAGCTCCGGCATCTGCTACATGCTTGCGCAGGGTACGCACATGCTTACGGAAGGGTCGGCCGAGAGGCGCCGTTCATCGATCTCTTTGCCACAACTGCGGCAGATTCCGAATCCTCCGGAATCGATGCGACGCAGCGCGCCATTGATTTTCATCAGGTGTTGTTCGCGACGGCGCGTCGCTTCCTGCGCCATTTGCTGCCCCTGCATCGCATCCATGCGGGAGAGCCTTCCGACACGTGCCTGATCAAGCTCGACCGGCTTCGAGGCGTCCTGTGACGACAGTGTCATAGTCTCGAGCTCTGTCTTGAGTTCAAGCAGGCGACTGCGAAAACGCTCCAGTTGCTGTTCTTCCATCGACAAAAAGACGCCTAAAGACTGAGTCGCGACAATTGTAGCCCACGCTCTGCGGGAATCCAGGAACGTTGGCGAGGCATTTCACCTCAGCAGCACCCTGCTATGCACCGCTGTTGATACCTCTGATTCCTGAGAAATGCACGC
>CAZSDL010000264.1:0-3153 GCA_964605635.1 uncultured Woeseiaceae bacterium | reverse complement strand
CGGCATAGACCGCCCAGCCCTCGACGAACGGCCCCGACCACAGCACGGCGCGCAAGGTGGATGGATAGCGGTTGCTCAGCGCAAGTTGCAGGTAATGCCCCGGCACAGCCTCATGCAGGGTAAGGCTCTGTATGGCATACAGGTTATATTCGCGCAGGAACGATTCGACCTGCTGCTCGGTCCAGTGGTCCGGCAGTGGCGCCACAGCGTAGAACGACTTTTGTCCAGCATCGAGCGGGCCTGGCGGGTCGAGATAGGCAACGGCTACGCCACGCTGGTATTCCGGCATGACGATAATCTCGAGCGGGTCGTCCGGTATGGTCACCAGGTCGTGTTCGCGCACGAAATCGGTCGCCTGCTCCACGTTCGTAGTGGCGATATCGACGATTGCATCCGGCTCCGGAAGGTACCTGTAGGCTTCCTCCAGCGCCGCACGAATAACCACCTGCTTGTAGGCTTCACTCGGGTCATCCGGAAAGCTCGCGTACGGGTGCTTGCTCGCGTAGATCGCTTTCGCCAGCACAAACATCTCATTACGCACAGTGACATAGTCTGTTTCGGCACGCATGCGGATTTCGCGACGGCCGAGTGGTGAATTGAGGGTATGACGCAATTTCTGATCGAACAACAGCGGCCCGAGTCGAAAATCACCCGCTGCTTTCGGCAGCAACTCCCGTTCGAGCCATTGCTGGTGTTCGTCGATAGCTTCCTTTGCGGTTGCAACAGCGGAGTCGAGTCTTTCGACCAATTCCGGTGACAACGCATCACGATGCGGCATGATCATCGAATCGATGATCGAATGAATACCAGGATTCTGTTGTACCGCAGTCTCGGCGTGGACTTTTGGCACGCGCTCGGGCACCAGGACGCCACGCGCCTGGCGCAGGAAGCGCGGAAACTGCTCGAGCCGCGAAGCAGCGTTCTCAATACGCTCCTCGAGCGGTGCGAAATCCCGTGCGACCAGCGAGTAAAGCGACGAGCCGCCAAGATTCACATAGTGCAGCGGATTCCAGGCCCACTCCTGAAGGGTCTGATACGACCAGATCCTCGAATCAAGCTCCGCCCGCAGCAGCTCGGCATCAACCTTGTTGGCCCTGGATAAATCCTGCCAATCGATTCCGTCAAGGCTTGCACGGTATTCGCGGTACCCGGCTACTGTCCGCTTGCCGGCAGCGGTATTGACCTGGTCGAGCTGACCGTCGGCACGATGGTCACCGATCGCAGTGGCGGTGACAGGAGAAAACTCGGGGAGACGGTCAATGTAATCGGCCGCCAGTTCTTCGAACGCATCGTCGGCGGGAGATGCCCATGCAACGCTGCTAATTGCCAGCACTATGCCGGCTGCTGCGACGAAAATGCCCTTCATACCGTTGCCTGCAACGCCGGCCCCAGCCGGCAAAGAAATTCGTCGAATCGCCGCGCGTGTCAGCGCGCTGATTCGCGAGCCACCAGCTCGTCGATCAATTCCAGCAGCGCAGGATAGCCACCCGTCTCACCGGCGCCCGTGCGATATTTTCCGGCGACGACAATGGCGGGTACGCCGCTGATGCTGTAGCGGCGTGCGAGATCTTCGGCGACTCGCATCTTCTGGTCGACCTCGAACGACTTCCAGGTCCGTTGGAAATCTTCGGCGCTCACACCAAAGCGCTCGAACAGCGACTGAATGGCGGATTCAGATGTCAGGCGATTACCGCGACGATGGTACTCATTGAATACTGCGGCCCGGAATGCCTCCGGATTCTCGATCTTGCCGTTATTGGCCAACACTTCTTCAGTGTAGTAGAGCTGCCCGTGCAGCTTGACCAGTGGATTCCACATGGCGGGAATGCGCACAAAGCGGACATTGGCCGGCATATCCTCAGACCAGCGATTGATATACGGCTCGAAGTCCAGGCAGTGGGCGCAGCCGTACCAGAAAAATTCTGCGACTTCGATCTTGTCTGCACCCCCGACGGTCGGTTGTGTGGGCACCAGGCGCTGGAAGTGGCGCCCTTCCGAAAATTTCCAGTCACCCGCAGCTTCTGGCTGCTCGGCTTGAGCCAGCATGATCGGCTGATCTTCCGACGGCGCCTCGGAGGCCACGGCCGCCGACTCTTCGACGACCTCCAGCTCCTCGACAGCCTCCCGTTCTGCATCCGGAGTTACAGGGGTTGGCTCATCCTGCACAGCGGATTGGGTTTCACTCGCGGCTCTTTCTTCGATAGTTACGGGGGGAGGGGATTCCGTGTCCTGACCGGACCCGCAACCCGCCAGGGCCAGCGCAAGAGAAAAGCAGAAAGGTTTCAGGTAGTTCATGCAGGTTTCCCGGTAAAGCGATGCAAATTACATTGCAAACTTGGATGCGAATCAGGTCAATTGGTTTAACGCACGGGATGCATAGCTGCCTACTTGTCGGGCGCTATTTAAGTCCTTGTATATACGATGCCAACGCGTCGATATCCTCGCTTTCCATGCGCGCGGCGATTTGTCGCATGACTCGCGTTGTGCCGTCCGACCTGCGTTGTCCGTCCGCGTATGCTCGAAGCTGTGCAGCGGTATAGGTTGCGTGTTGGCCCTTGAGCAGTGGATAGGCCGCCGCCGGATTGCCCCGACCCGCCGGACCGTGGCAGGCGGAGCAGGCAGCCACGCCTGATTCGACATTACCACCGCGGTATAGCGCTTCGCCCTTGCTGATCGTGGCGGCATTGGCGACAGTCTTGGGTGCAATGACCTGTGCCGCATAGTATGCAGCCAGGTCACGCATGTCCTGATCGGATAATGCGGCGGCCTGTGCGGTCATCAGGACGTGGGCGCGGGTGCCGTCCTTGTAGGCCTGCAATTGCTTGACAGTGTAGGGAGCATTCTGCCCGGCGATGCTCGGCCATTGAGGGTTGACGCTGTTGCCGTCGGGGCCATGACAGGCTGCGCAGGTAACAGATTTCGCCTGTCCCGCTTCTGCCGAGCCGTCAACCAGCGGGTTGCCAATCGCGGCAGCGGCCGTCAGCAATGCCGCGGCAATAAATACAACGCACGTCAACTTCATAATCGGTAACCGTCTCAAACAGTAAAATTCATTGGCCAACAGCCAACCCCCGCCCTTGCTGCGCAAGGCGTCAACCGTCAAACTACGCGAAACCAGGCTCCAAATTATACACATATCGGGGCCGCCCATGT
>CAZSDL010000263.1:0-3202 GCA_964605635.1 uncultured Woeseiaceae bacterium | reverse complement strand
GCGAGAGCCAGCTCGATGCCATGCACATCCGCGACCTGTCAGCTTTGGGCTTTGTTGCGCCCAGCGTGCAGCTCGAGGATATAGGTACCACACGCGGTACGGCGAACTTCTCCATTCGCGGCATCGGTATCAACAGTTCGATACCGTCTATCGATCCGGCAGTCGGCGTGTTCGTCGACGGCATGTATCTCGGTATCAACGGCGGTGTCGTGCTGGACGTCTTCGACCTCGAAGGTGTCGAAGTGCTGCGCGGCCCGCAGGGTTTGCTGTTCGGTCGCAACGTGACGGGCGGTGCAGTTCTGCTGCGCACCACCCGGCCCGGCGATGAACTGAGCATCAATGCCAAGGTCGCCGCTGAAACCGGTAACAACCAGTACTACTCGGCTGTCGTCTCGGGACCGTTGAGCGACGCAGCTGGCGCCAAGATCGCCGTTTACCACAACAACGACGACGGCTGGCACACCAATCTTTTTAACGGTGAGGACCATGGCGCCGCAGAAACGACGCTGGTGCGTGCGGCCTTTGATCTGACACCCAGCGACCGATTCGACATGGTGCTGCGTTACGAGCACGGTGATTCGGAGGGCGACGGACCGGCTTCGCAGAACGCCGGCCTGTTTAGCGCCGACAGTTTCGATTTCTCGATCAACGAGCCCGGTTATTACGATGCCCAGTGGCACCAAGCGATACTCGAAACTTCCTGGGACGTCGGTTTCGGCGAAGGACAGATCGTCAACTTATTGGGCTACCGTAATTATGAGAACAGGACCTTGGGCGATATCGATTCGTCGCCGCTTTTCATCTTTCATGCGCTCTCCGACACGGATCAAAGCCAGTGGTCGAATGAGCTCCGCTACTCGGGGTCTTTTTCCAGTGTCTACCTGACCAGCGGTATTTTCTACCTCGAACAGAGCCTCGGCTATTTCGAGCAGCGGCTAATTCCGCCGGCCGGTCTGGATATCACGGGCGGCGGCTTCCAAGACATGACATCGCTCGGTCTGTTCACGCAGGTTGACGTAGTGCTCAGTGATGAAATTACCCTGAACCTCGGCGCGCGCTATGACCGGGAGAAAAAAGACGCACAGATTTCCGGACTGTTCTTCAATCAATGTTTGCTGGGTGTCGGATGCGCGAATTTCGATCTTGACGAATCCAGGACCTGGAATGCCTTCACGCCGAAAATCGGCCTGCAGGTATCGCCGGATGACACCACCATGATGTACGCGTTCTGGACCAAGGGTTTCCGAAGCGGCGGTTACAACATGCGGCATACGGCTGTCCTGGTTCCGAATGCATCTTTCGACCAGGAAGAGCTCACCTCATATGAAGTTGGCCTGAAGAAGGATTTTGCCGACGGTCGCGTGCGCATCAATGCGGCCGCGTTTCACAACACGATCGACGACATGCAACGCGAAGTCAATCTGTCCGATCCGGTGGTCGGCGTTGTGCAGCTGATCCAGAACACAGCCAATGCCACCATTACCGGGTTCGATGCGGAAATCGGCTGGTCCATCACGGACTCGCTGTTCCTGCAGTCGAGCGTCGGTTACGTCGATGGCAGCTACGATGAAGTACTGGTCGACCTAAACGGCGATGGCGTTATCGATGCGGCTGACAGGAACCTCAAGATTCCTCGCCTGGCACCGTGGTCTTACGGCGCGCAGCTCACCTGGCAGCGCCAGTGGGAGCAGGGCACGTTCACGGTGCAGGGCAGTGGCTACCGCCGCGACCCGAATGCCTATACCGATAACAATCGCGGTTTTCTGCGTGCGGCTGACATGTTCAACGTCAATGTCAGCCTCGGCTTCATGGATGACCAACTCACCGTTTCAGCGTTCGGAAAAAACCTGAAGGACGAAGTGACGATCGGTGGAGACACGCAGTTGCCGGCGAATTTTCCGGGTGGCCCCGCGTTCCCGGTGCCGAGCCTGTCCGGCCCCCAAGCGACGTTCTCGCCGCTCAACAAGGGCCGCGTTTACGGACTGGAAGTGCAGTACCGCATGAATTGATTGCCAGATTGGCGATAAGCGAAACGAAAACCCCGGCTTTGCCGGGGTTTTTTTTGCCTGTTGGGCCCCTGTAGGAGCGCGCCCTGCGCGCGAATCGGAAATGGTTTATCGTCACCGCATTCGCGCGCAGGGCGCCCCTACAGGGGCCTTTGACGCTTACGCCTCGCCGATCTGCACAATCTGCTTGCCGGTATTCCCGCCCTTCAGCATATCGATCAACGCCGCCGGCGCATTCTCAAGGCCTTCGGTCACGGTCTCGCGATACTTGAGCTTCCCTTCCGCGAGCCATTTCGTCGCCTTGGTAACGTACTCCTTGCAGGCATCCGGATGGTCCGTGACGATGAACCCACGCATAGTCAGGCGTCGGCCGATAATGCTCATCATGCCGCGCGGCCCGGGCTGCAGCTCGTCGTCGTTGTAGTTTGCGACCATGCCGCAAAGGGCGATGCGCCCGAAATTCCGCATGTTCCACAGGGCGGCTTCGAAAACCTCGCCGCCGACGTTTTCAAAATTCACGTCGATGCCCTTTGGACAAACCCTGGCGATGCTCTTCGGCAGCGATTCGCTGGTCTTGTAGTTGAACGCCGCGTCGTAACCGAACTCCTTGCGCAGAAGCGCTACTTTTTCGTCGGCACCGGCGCATCCGGTGACCCGGCAGCCGTGAATCTTTGCCAGTTGCCCGACAATGCTGCCGACGGCGCCTGACGCTGCCGATACGAACACTGTCTCGCCGGGCTTGGCTTCGCCGATGCGGAACAGCCCTACATACGCGGTCATGCCGGGCATGCCGAGAATGCCGAGATGATAGGACAGGGGTACTTCGTTCTTCGTCAGCTTGTAAAGGCCCTGGCCGTTCGACACCGAGTAGTTTTCCCAGCCAAGCATGCCGTTGACGTAGTCGCCGGCGACAAAAGACGCATTGCGCGATTCGACGACCTGCCCGACAACTCCGGCCTGCAGGACGTCGCCGACCTGGAACGGCGGCACATAGGATTTGACGTCATTCATTCGGCCCCGCATGTAAGGGTCGACCGACATGAAGATATTGCGCACCAGCACCTGGCCTTCCCCGGCGGACGGGATCGGCGAGTCGGTGAAACTGAAGTTACTCTCTTTGACCCAGCCTTGCGGCCGGCTTGCCAGGCGAACCTGTCGGTTACTGTCTTTGGACACGTGGTGGTCTCCCGTCAAAT
>CAZSDL010000262.1:0-3202 GCA_964605635.1 uncultured Woeseiaceae bacterium | reverse complement strand
CGATGCCTCCTCATATTCTGTCGTCATCCCTAGCGCCGCTGAGACGGGTATCAAACTGGTCGACGTGCGGGGTTGGCCGACAGCGCTGTCGATACTCAATTTATGCGTGTGTATTGACACATTAATCAATAGAAACGCATAATTAAAAATGCTTTCCGACCCCGACATCTGCGAAGCCTTCCACTTCTGCTTTCTCGAGCGTCTCTTGAGCCTCGCCGACCCCCGCCTCTTCGTACTGAAGGGAGGCGTCAATTTGCGCTTCTTTTTCCACAGCCCGCGTTACTCGGAAGACATGGACATCGACGTCCTGGCGGGCAGCGTCGCAACACTCAAAAAGAACGGCTACAAGATTCTCGCCGACGCCGCCTTCCAGCGCAGCTTGCGGACTTTCGGCATTGACGACATCGACGTGAACGACCCACACAAAGCCAAACAGACTGCGACGACGCAACGGTTTCGCTGCACACTGGTTCGCACCTCGGGGGTGCGACTCCCGACCAAGGTCGAGTTCTCTCGTCGTAAAGACGATCCCGGCAATGAGGCACTCACCGAGTTCATCGATACCGGCATTGCACGGCGCTATCAAAAACTGGCGTTTCAGTGCCGCCATTACTCGGGCAGCACCGCTGTGGTTCAGAAAATCGAGGCATTGGCGGGGCGCGCAGTCACCCAGGCCCGCGATGTCTTCGATCTCGGGATACTGATCCGGGGCGGGCAATTCGCCGAAGCGGTTAAACAGGACTTACTGTCACGCGCTCCAGTCAGCGACGCGATCGAGTGCCTTTCCGCGCTTCGCTGGGAGGAGTACGAAGGCCAGGTGCTGGAATTCCTGGATGCCGGTAGCCGCAATGAGTTCGGTACGCGGGAGGCATGGGAGTCACTTCAGTCCAACGTCTTCGAGTCGCTGCACCGTCATGCTTGAGTTGTTGCAAAAGCCGGAGTTCGTCGTTTTCTCGACGCGCGACTTCGCGCTCGCCAGCAGCTCGAGTCTTTCGGCGGCGTCAAAGCGTCTCGATCGCCTTGCTACAAAAAAGGTCCTGACCCGGGTAACCAAAGGCATCTGGGCAAACACGAATCACCCGCACTTCCATCCAACGGCCTGTGTGCCTTATTTGCTCGGCAAGGAGCAGGGATATGTGTCGTTTCTAACCGCGCTTCATTTGCACGCGGTTATCGAACAGATGCCCCGAACCGTGCAGGTTGCGTCGACCGGCCGCGGCCGGCGCCTCGTGTCACCGGTCGGCACGTTCGAATTCTTCCGTATCAAGCCGGAGCTGATGCGAGATGGAACCGAATGGAGTGGCACACACCAGCCCTACCTGATCGCGACGCGGGAAAAAGCGTTGCTCGATGTGCTCTACCTGTCGACGCGCAAGAACCGGCGCTTTGCGGGCCTGCCAGAACTCGATCTCGCCGGCAGTGGCTTCAAACGACGCGAGTTCGAACAATTGTTCCGTGAACTCCCTTACCCGATTCGCGTTCGTTCGGCCATCCGGCAGCGCTGGCAACGGATACAGTAACCTTACGGGACACGATCATGGATTGTACGCGGTGACAGGTAAAACCATGCTTACTGAGGGTCGCGTATTGCTCGCAAGCGCACTGCTGCTTCTGGCAATCCCGCCGCTCGTATTCCTTTCGGTTGCCTTGAGCAGTGGCATGTCGCTGTCAGAGACCAGCGGCGCGCTTGTTGCCCAGTACACGGCGGCGCGCGTTAACCTCGCCGTTTGCACTGCACTCGGGCTCGCACCGTTGCTGCTGCTCGCTGGTTTGCTGTGGATTCGACGCCGGCGCAGACCGTCTGCAAGCGGCCCGCCTCTATACGCCATCGGCGGTGCGCTACCGATTGTGGGAGTCGCAATCTTCGTCAACTTCGAGTACTGGACGGCCTATTTGCCGAATCGCACTTTCCTCGGTTTTCCGCACGGACTGGAATTTATCATCGGACCAGGGGTTTTCGCGCCAATCGGCATGCTCGCAGGAGTTGTTGTCGTCGCCGTCTTGCGACGCACAGTATTAAGAGAGCGCTGACACGCCAGGGCGCGCCACCCAGGCAAGAATCGAGTCGCTGACTTAAGGCTGGCTTAAGCTGAGCGCGATAGCATTCTTTAACGCACCTCGCCGACGAACATGGCGAAATTGGCCCGCGAAAATCAAGGATATGTTATGAACCCAATACAGCACGCAACGATCACCCTGAATTTGCTGGCCGTATTGTTCACTTCGTTTGCAGCGGCGACCGCCGCCGGGTCGGACGATACTGTCGTACTGCGTTTCGCGATCCTCGGCGATGCGGAACCCAAACCGGAACCAGAGTTTCCGAACCTGGACGCCGAAGTGCAACAGGTCAATTCACTGGCCGCCAGTGGCCGATTGGATTTTGTCGTCGGCGTGGGGGACATCGCCAACAAGGGCAGGCTGATCCAATACGAGAAAGCCACGCCCGTTCTGCACCCGGACAAAGGCATCCAGCACCCGGGGTTTCAGGAGGTGATGTGCACTATCTGCACATTCCGGCGCTCGAGCGCACCAAGATCCCCGATGAAACACAGCACACGCCGATGTTCCGGGTAGTGACGCTGGACGCTTCCGGCGGCGTACAGGTGGACACTTATGAGGTTGGCGTCAAAGAACCGCTGGCACGGCACGCCTATCGATTTGCGCTGCTGCGAGCCCAGCCCCATGAGGCACTCACGAAGAGCCGCTAATTGATCAACCGGCTCTTCACACAGACCGCTCGACGTTCCTCTACCAGATCGTGTAGGTGACAGTTAACGCCGCTCGCGGCTCCACGACCGACATGTAGAACATCTCCTTCGCATTGCCGTCGGTGGCATGCAGTGCCAACTGCCACGACAACGCGTCGAAAGAACCCGACAGTATCAGCTCGACGTGGTTGTACGATTCGCCCAGCGCGCGACTCAGGTTGGCGCGACCGACGCCGATATCGAGCGCGAGTCCGGCGGGCAGATCGATGCTGCTGCCGGCGATCGCGTACCAGCCGGGTTCGCCGGTGTTGAAGACACTGTCGGAGTGATATGCCGCCAGGTAGTGCCGGTCATCGAGCGCGAGCTCGCCCCACCACTCGCCATAGTCGTAGTCGAGGCCCGGGTTCACGCCCGGAAAGAGGTACTCGCTGCGGCCGATCGTTGCCGCGAAGCGTTCGCCAAGTGCATGCTCGTACGCCATCACAGCGTTGATC
>CAZSDL010000261.1:0-3223 GCA_964605635.1 uncultured Woeseiaceae bacterium | reverse complement strand
GAGTTAACGCTCCACGGCGGGCCCCCTGTGAAAACAGGGGGCCTTTTTTATGTCGCCATATAACTGGCGCCAGGCGCAACGCTTTCCGGCAGTCGGAACCGACTTGGGCATCCAGGATAAGCCTCCAGCTCGAATTCGCCGCAGCGACTTCAAGCCGGCGCGCTGGCTGCGAAACCGGCACCTGCAAACCATCTTCCCTTCGCTACCCCTGCCTCATTCACCGTGGCCAGAATTACAGCGTGAAATGCTGGATCTGCCGGACGGCGACATTACTGTCATAGACTGGCTCGCAAATTCACCCCAACTGCATGACACCGCGCCGCTGCTGATCGTACTGCACGGACTTGAGAGTTCAGCGCGCTCGAGTTACGCACGCCAGTTGCTGCACGCCGCGTCGCAGCGCGGATGGCGGGCTGCCGTGCTGCACTTTCGAGACTGTGGAGACTACCGCAACCGGCTACCGAGGCGTTACCACGCTGGCGAAACCAACGATTTACGCTATTTCCTGCACAAGCTGCGTACCGAGAACCACCGCGGCCCGATCATGGCGGTTGGCTATTCGTTAGGCGGTAACGTCCTGCTCAAGTATCTTGGTGAAAGCGGCGTCGATACCCCGTTGCTCTCCGCCGCAGCGGTTAGTGTGCCGCTCAACCTGCATTATTGTGCAGACGCACTTAGCAAAGGTTTTTCAAGAGTTTACCAGCTATATCTGCTACGCCGGATGAAGACCTCGGTGCGTCGTAAATTCAATCCGCACACCGCGGCATTCGATTGGCATAGGGCCATGGCGTCCCGGTCTTTCGCCGAGTTTGATGACGCCGTTACAGCGCCTTTGCACGGCTTCGCGAGCAAGGATGACTACTACGACCGTTGCAGCTCAATTCATTTCCTGGGTCGTATCGAACGACCAACATTGATCATCAATGCCCTGGACGACCCTTTCATGTCTCCGGAAATCATTCCTGCAGAGAACGAGCTGTCGGATAGCGTGACCCTGGAAGTCAGTGCGCACGGTGGCCATGTCGGCTTTATCGATGGCGGATCGCCCTGGCGCCCTCACTACTACTTGCCGCGAAGAATTCTCGACTTCCTCGAGTCCACGTTGTCACAGTCAGCGGAGCAGTCGTACGCTATTCCGGGGCTATAAACGAAAAAAGCGGGATCGCACCTGACCGGCACGTCCCGCTTTTCGTCATGCCTTGAATGTTCGGTCAGGCTGCCTCAACTTCCTTCATGGACAACCGGACACGGCCCTGGCGATCGACCTCCAGCACCTTCACCTTGACAATGTCACCTTCCGCCAGCTTGTCGCTGACCTTTTCGACCCGCTCATTGGAAATCTGTGAAATGTGCACCAGGCCGTCTTTGCCGGGAAGAATCGTCACAAACGCACCGAAATCCATCAGTCGCGCTACTTTGCCTTCGTAAATGCGACCCACTTCGACATCGGCTGTAATGAGTTCGATACGGCGACGAGCTTCCATGCCGGACTTGCCATCCACAGAGGCGATGCGAATCGTTCCGTCATTATCGATATCGATGGTCGCACCAGTTTCTTCCGTCATCGCACGAATCACCGCACCGCCCTTGCCGATTACGTCGCGGATTTTCTCCGGATCAATCTTGAAGCTCATGATAGTGGGCGCCCAGTCGGACATTTTTTCGCGCGGCTTCTGAATTACCGCGTTCATCTTGTCGAGGATATGCAGGCGCGCATCCTTGGCCTGGTTGAGCGCCGCATGCATGATCTCGCGCGTAATGCCCTGAATCTTGATATCCATCTGCAATGCCGTAACACCGTCGCTGGTTCCGGCAACCTTGAAATCCATGTCGCCCAGGTGATCTTCATCACCCAGAATGTCCGTCAAGACGGCAAATTTGTCGCCATCCTTCACCAGGCCCATCGCGACGCCTGCCACGGGCGCTTTCGTAGGCACACCGGCGTCCATCAGGGCGAGGCTGGTACCGCACACAGACGCCATCGAGCTCGATCCGTTGGATTCTGTGATTTCCGAGACCACGCGAATGACGTACGGGAACTCATCCGTCTTCGGCATCACTGCCTGTATGCCGCGCCGGGCCAGTTTGCCGTGACCGATTTCCCGCCGTTTGGGAGAACCGACGAAGCCGGTTTCGCCAACGCAATACGGAGGGAAGTTATAGTGCAACATGAAGGGGTCTTTGCGCTCACCTTCGATTGCATCAATGACCTGCGCATCACGTCCGGTGCCGAGGGTCGCAACCACCAGTGCCTGCGTTTCACCGCGCGTGAACAATGCCGAACCGTGCGCGCGCGGCAGGACGCCGACCTGCACATCGATTGGCCGCACGGTAGTGCGATCACGACCGTCGATGCGTGGTTCGCCCGCCAGAACCCTGCTTCGTACCGTGCGCTTTTCAAGCCGAGCCAGTGCATTCTTCACGTCTTCTTCAGACCAACGCGCGTTATCGCTGGTTGTAAGCGCTTCTTTTACGCTCGCTTTGATCTCTGATACCCGTGTTTGCCGGTCCATCTTGTCACTGATCTGGTACGCCGACTCGAATCCCGACTGCGCCGCGTTGGCGACAGCCGTATCCAGATCCGCATCCGCAACCGGTGCTTGCCAGTCCCACGCCGGCTTGCCAGCTTCGGCGGCCAGTTCATTGATCGCGGTGATCGCGACCTGCATCTGCTCATGGCCGAACATAACGGCTCCGAGCATAACTTCCTCGGACAGGCCTTTGGCCTCCGATTCCACCATCAGTACGGCGCCTGCGGTGCCGGCGACAACCAGATCAAGAGACGATGACTCCAATGCCTCAACACCCGGATTCAACAGGTATTGCCCGTCCTTGTAACCGACTCTGGCCGCGGCAATCGGGCCGGCAAATGGCATGCCGGTGATCGCGAGTGCCGCTGACGCACCGAGCATCGCCGGGACATCGGGATCAACATCGGGATTAAGCGATACGACGGTAGCGATCACCTGAACTTCATTGGTGAATCCCTTGGGAAAAAGTGGACGTAGCGGGCGATCGATCAACCGGCAGGTAAGGGTCTCTTTCTCGCTGGGTCGACCTTCGCGTTTGAAAAACCCACCGGGAATCTTGCCGGCCGCATAGGTTTTTTCCTGATAATTGATGGTCAGCGGGAAAAAGTCCCGGCCCGGGTCGGCGGTTTTCCGACCGACTGCGGTAACGAGTACCACGGTATCTGCCATGTTGACGATAACGGCGCCATCCG
>CAZSDL010000260.1:0-3228 GCA_964605635.1 uncultured Woeseiaceae bacterium | reverse complement strand
TTTCGACTGGTGTAAAGGCCGGCGCCGGTCAACTTGGTGGTTCGGGTGCGCACACTGTAAGGCAGTACCTCGATCACCTCGCCGCTTTGCAGGCTCGACTTTATGCGATTCCACCACTCGTGCGATAGAAGTTCATCGTGGTAATGACGGAAGACCTGTTGCAACTCAGTATCGAGCCCGAGAAAGCGGATGAACTCTTCCGGAAAAATGTCGTTGGGTGAGACAAAAAACCAGGGCTCGGCCGACATTTCATCTTCGAGCCGGTCGCTTTGCGGCATGGGCCGGAAATTACAGTCGGTCACGAAGCAGACTTCGTCGTAGTCGTAAAAGATGACCCGGCCATGGCGAGTCAAACCGAAATTTTTCAGTAGCAGGTCGCCCGCGAAGATATTGCTCGAAGCGAGATCCCTTACAGCCTGCCCATAATCTATAATCGCAGCAGCACCGGCTTCGCGATCCGCCGTTTGCATGTACATATTGAGCGGTGTCAGGCGGCGTTCGATATAGAGGTGCTCGATCAGTAGTTCCCCATCCTGCAGGCTGCAGGTCTTGCTGCAGCCGTCCAGCAACGCATCACGGAGTTTGGGTTCGAAACGATCTGCTGAAAATGACAGGCGCCGGAACTCCTGCGCATCGACGAGGCGCCCGGCGCGATCGTGCTTGAATACCAGCTCGTACTTCTGCTTGACCTCTTCTGGCTGGATAGTTTTCGGGTACTTGAAACGGTCGCGGATAATCTTGAATACGACGTTGAAAGACGGCAGCGTAAACACTTCCATCACCATCCCGGCCGCGCCCGGTGCATGCACGAACAGATCCGACGAACGCTGCATGTGATCCATCAGTGAGCGGTAGCGCTCGGTCTTGCCCTGCTTCGCACGGCCAAGAACCGTATAGATTTCCTCCAGCGGCTTTCTCGGCATCAGCTCCCGCAGGAAACGCACCGCACTGCCTACAACAGGAAGGTCGACGTGAAAATAGCTCGTGGTAAAGCCGAATAACATGCTGACGTCGTTCTCAGTCAGGATCACGGCATCGACAGTAATACCATCCGGGGGATTGGCAAAAGGTATCACCAGCGGCACATGCCAGTCTTCACCGAGCAAGCGACCGACCAGGTAGGCGCGACGGCCGCGATAAAAAAGGGGCGCAATCAACTCGACCGTTTCGGGATCCGCATCAATGCCCTCTTCGTTCCGGTAAGCAGCGATTTCGGCGACGATGAAGGCCAGCGTTGCATCGAGATCGCGGAAGCGTCGTGCGAAGGGCAGGTCTCCCAAAATTTCTTCAAAGAGATAGTGAAGCGAGCCTCGATTCTCGTAGCGGCGCGTGCGCAGCGGATGAACTGCGGCAGCATCCGGCTCGATCTCCAGCGCGAGGAACTCGACACTCGCATCCACACCAACCGTGTCGAAAATGCGACGCGTAACAGAGCTGAAAAACGTCTTGTAGAATTCGGCGTCTGCGCAATCCGCAATCAGGTCGACATAGTGGCCCTTGATTCGAGCCCAGCAATCACGGCTGTCGATGACGGTACTCGGCAGTGTCCTTAGATCCTGGATAACCGCCGCGACCGACTTGTTATAGAGCTCGATGCGGCGAACGGCGTCGAGGCGGCCTGCGACCCGGTCAGCGGTCTCGAAGTAGCGCGCGGCCCGCCGCGTCAGCTCCGCGAAGCGCCGATTGTAATTGCGGAATGCGTCGAAGACGCGAACGGCCGCCATGGCTTCAATCGAGCGACGGCTATTGCTATCCGCTTCAGGTATCCTGAGCCCCTCAGTTGAAGAATCTTCAGGCATCAGCGGCGCCGTTTTCCCGGTACCTTATGCCACATTCGCGACGCATGGGTCCGCTGCCGCCAGCCACGGTAAGGATGCTGCGCCAGAAGTCGTTCGTCCTTGAAGAACATGATCAATACGACCCCTGCCACGAAGCCTCCGATGTGTGCCCAGAAAGCAACGCCACCGCCGGATGCCCCTACGGACATCATGCCGCCAACGAATTGCATCAGAATCCAGTAGCCGAGCATTGCTACCGCGGGGACCGCAAACGTCGTGACGTAGAAACCCAGGATGACCAGCATGTGCACGTGCACGCGCGGGTACAGAATAATGTACGCACCCATCACGCCGCCGATGGCACCCGACGCACCGACCATCGGAATCGGCGAAGCGACGTCCGCAACGACCTGAGCGGCAGCCGCCGCCGCACCGCAGAAGAGGTAGAAAAGTGCAAACCGCACATGGCCCATCGAGTCCTCGACGTTGCCGCCGAAAATCCACAAGAACCACATGTTGCCGATAATGTGTAGCCAGCCGCCGTGCATGAACATGGATGACAGGACCGTCAACCAGGTGGTGTTTCCATCGATGGGGCACGGCAGATCTTGCGCCACCCGTACTCCATCGATAGTGCCCAGCAGGTCACCGGGTATCAGGCCAAGTCGACAAACCGACCAGGACAATGCCGGTTCGGTGCCAAGGCCCTGCAGGAAAAACCAGGCTGCAGCGTTCAGGCCGATGAGCACGAACGTCACGAATGGCACCCTGATCTGCGGATTTTCATCGCGAAGCGGAAACATGGCGACTTGTTACAGGGTGTTACAGGACTTCATGGCCGCACCTGACCCACCCCGCGGACGACGTATTTGTAACTGGTCAGTTGCTCGGCGCCGACCGGACCGCGTGCGTGTACTTTACCCGTGGCAATACCAATTTCCGCACCCATCCCGAACTCACCGCCATCGGCGAACTGCGTGGACGCGTTATGCAACAGGATGGCGCTGTCGAGTTCGGACAAAAAGCGCTCCGCCGCCGCACTATCTTCGGCGACGATGCATTCGGTGTGCCCCGAACCGTAATCCCGGATGTGCTGCATAGCCTGCTCGAGGTCGTCCACCACGCGCACGGAAATAACCGCATCGAGATACTCGGTACTCCAGTCGGCTTCCGTCGCCGGCGTTACCGCGCGGACCAATGATCGGGCGGCAGCATCGCCCCGCACAGCGCAACCCGATTCAACCAGCGCAGCAACAACGGGCGGCAACAGGCGCTCCGCGCCGCTGCGATCCACCAGCAGGGTTTCCGCGGCACCGCAGACACCGGTACGACGCATCTTGGAATTGATCACGATTTCCCGCGCCATTGCCGTATCGGCAGAGGCGTGCAGGTAGACATGGCAGATTCCCTCGAGGTGGCCGATAACCGGTACGCGCGCATCCTCCTGGAC